>CAMDGB010000005.1 GCA_945897915.1 Chryseobacterium gleum
CAACAATTTCTAATTGATTGTCGTGTTCTTTTTTATTAATAAGTAAGTCTGTATTAACAAGACTTGAATTGTTTTTTATCTCATTTAATGTTAAAAATTCCTTTAAATAAAAATTAGATAATTTATAATCTTCTTGTTTTTCACAAATTAAAATAAGATTATTCAAAATTTTCTTTTTTGAAATGCCTGCAGAATTATTTTCCACCAATTTTAAAGCTCTTTTAGAAAAATCTAGTGCTTTTTCATAGTCTTCTTTTGTATAATATATTTTACTTAGCTGATAAAGGGCTTCAATTTTACTAGGTTCAACATCTCTACTAGTATTGGCGATATTTTTAAATACAACAATAGCTTCATCTAATTTATTATTGGCCTTTAAAGTTAATCCTTTTTGGAGTTCTATTAAGACTAAAGTATTGTTAGAGTTGATTCTATTGTAAATTGAATATGATTTGTTGAAATATAATTTTGCTATTTTTAAATTTCTTTTTTCTAAATATAAAGATCCTAGCGCATAATTTATTTTAGCTACTTTAGAAGATTTAATTTGATTAATTTCATAATAATTAGAACATTTAATGAAATTTACAATTGCTTCATTATAATTATTAGTTTCTAAATATATGCTTCCCAAAAAATAATAACAATCATAAAGTTTGTCATTATTTTTATATGCTTTTGAATATTCAATTGCTTTTTGAATGTAATTTATGGCGTCTTTAGAGTTGTATTTTTCTTCGAAAGAATAATTGGCCAATTCTAAAAAATAGGTGATACTGTCAGGTTTATTTTCCTTTGTTTTAGAAAAAGTGAATAGTGTGAAAAAAGTAAGAAGAAAAAGGAGTTTTTTCATTATTTATTATTCAAAACCTGATATTAATAATGTTAAAATTAGTATTTATTTTTCGATAAAAAAAGAATTAAATCAATTATACGAGAGGAATAACCCATTTCATTATCATACCAACCCACTATTTTTACCATTTTGTCAATTACAGAAGTTAGTTGCGCGTCAAACACACACGAATTTTCATTTCCTATAATATCTACTGAAACAATTGGATCTTCGGTATACGCCAAAATGTTTTTCAATTCCTTCTCGGAGGCATTTTTAAAGGCTAAATTTATTTCTTCAATAGTTACTTTTCTATTTACATTAAAAGTTATATCGGTTAATGACCCATCTGGTACAGGAACCCGAATACCACAACCCCCAATTTTACCTTCAAGTTCAGGGAAAATTTTGGTAATTGCTTTTGCAGCACCTGTTGAAGTTGGAATTATGGATTGCGAAGCACCTCTTGCACGTCTTAAATCTTTATGAGGTTGGTCATGTAAGCTTTGGTCGGTAGTGTAGGAGTGAACAGTTGTAATATATGCTTGTTCAATACCGCATAATTCTTGAATAATTTTTAGCATCGGTGCTGCGTTATTTGTAGTGCAACTTGCATTGGAAATAATGGTTTCCGATCCGTCCAAAATATGTTCATTAACACCTAAAACAACAGTTTTTATTTTTTCGTCTTCAGGAGGCGCAGATAAAATTACTTTTTTCGCTCCAGCTAAAATATGTAAACCAGCAGTTTGTGTAGTTTTAAACTTTCCAGTAGCTTCAATTACAAAATCGATATTTAGGTTTTTCCAAGGTAATTTAGAGATATCACTTTCGTGGAAAAATTGAAATTTTAAATTATCTATAAGTAACGTTTCATTTTCGGTGGAAATAGAATGTTGTAAAACACCGTGAATGCTATCATATTTCAATAAATGACCCATGGTTTTTACATCCGCAATATCATTTACAGCAACAACTTCTATGTTTGGATGATTTAGTAATAATCGGAATACATTTCTTCCAATTCTTCCAAAACCATTAATAGCGACACGTATTTTCAAATTTTTATTTTTGTAATTATTTTAATTTTGTCTTTTGCTTTCAAATTAGTGAATATGTTTTTCTGCATGATAAGAAGAACGCACTAAAGGCCCACTTTCTACATGAATAAAACCTAATTCTTTACCAATTTTTCCGTATTTTTCAAACTGTTCAGGTGTGATGAATTCTTTTACAGGTAAATGTTTTTTACTTGGTTGTAAATATTGTCCGATAGTAACAACATCCACTTTAGCATCTCTTAAATCGTGTAAAGTTTGAATTACTTCTACTTCTGTTTCGCCTAAACCTAACATGATTCCCGATTTTGTTCGGTTCAAACCTTGTTCTTTTAGGTATTTTAAAACCGCTAAACTTTTATCGTACTTCGCTTGAATTCTAACTTCACGAGTCAATCTTCTAACAGTTTCAATATTGTGAGAAACAACTTCTGGAGCCACTTCAATAATTTTATCTAAATGTTTTTCACTTCCTTGAAAATCTGGAATTAGCGTTTCTAAGGTAGTTTTCGGATTCATTCTTCTGATAGCTTTTACGGTTTCAGCCCAAATAATGGTCCCCATATCTTTTAAATCGTCTCGGTCAACACTTGTAATAACTGCATGTTTGATATTCATGATTTTAATAGAACGTGCTACTTTTTCTGGCTCTTCCCAATCTACATTTTCAGGGCGACCTGTTTTTACACCACAAAATCCACAAGAACGGGTGCAAATATTTCCTAAAATCATAAAAGTTGCTGTTCCTTCTCCCCAACATTCTCCCATATTTGGACAGCTACCAGAAGCGCAAATGGTATTTAATTTGTATTTATCTACCAAACCTCTAAGTTCGGTATATTTTTGTCCAACGGGTAATTTTACACGAAGCCATTTTGGTTTTGGTGTGGGAGGAAATACGCTTTCTGTTGCCATAATATGAAAATAAAATCTTACGCAAATATACAAAACGCATTAAAATTAAATCCTATTTTAAAGTGTTATTTTTCAATTGTAACATATCGCTAACTTTTGTTTAATATTATATTTTGACTCTGTTTTTAGATATATTTTTACAAAAAAAACCACATAAATAATTTATTATGTGGTTTTGAAAATTATAAGAGCATATAGCTATTTCTTTTCAGTATCAAGAAGATTAATTTTAATTGGAAGTCTTTTTTTACTTTTCACTACTTCGCCATTAACGCTTCCAGGTGAAGTTTGACATAATTTATAGTTTTAAAGGTTACAACTTGTGTAAAATTAAACCTAAAACAAATAATCGTCCCAAAAAACAGTTATCTTACTAAAAAGATGAATTTTTGTTATTTATTGCTAATAATTTCAGCTAATAATTTTTTTGCACGAAGTAGTTTTATTTTGATGTTGTTAAGCGGTTCATTTAATTGTTCCGCCATATCTTGATAACTCATTTCTTGAAAGTAGCGTAATTGTATAACTTCTTGATAAGCAGGTTTTAATTGCTTAATTTGTTGTAGTAATTGCGATAAGTTTTGTTCGGTAATTAATTTGTCTTCAATAGTTGGTGTGCTGTCTAAAACTTGATTGGCTAAGCCATCTTCCTCGTTTGTAATTTCTAAAAATAAAGTGGATTTTTTTTTACGAATCAAATCGATATGAGCATTTTTAGCAATGGCAATTAACCAAGTATTAAATCCAAATTCAGGATTGTAAGTGCTTATTTTATCAAATGCTTTAGCAAATGTTTCTATTACGATATCTTCTGTATTAGTTTCATTTTCAGTGCGTTTTAGCATGTAACCGTACACTTCATTCCAATAAAAATCTAGAAGAAAAGTAAAAGCTACTTGATCGCCAAGTTTTGCTTTTTGAATATTTTTAAGTATTTTTTCTTGTTTTACTTCCAATGTTCTGGTTTGTGTATCAAATTGGTAAAAGCCACTCGAAATTGAGTTATTATTAAAATAATTTCAAAAATTGGATACCAAACAATAATATCTTTTTCTTTTAATTTAGCTGCGCCATAACCAAAAACCATCCAGTTAAAAACGTATTTAAAACCTAAAACACTTGAAACAATAATCCAATTATATTGGAAAGATAGTAAAATTATGGCCAAAATAATACAATTCACTTGTGAAATGAAATATAATCCAAGTTGTAGTTTGTTAAAATCTTTGTAAAATTTTTTGGTAGAAGTTTCCTTTCTTTTCTGATTTAACCATGCTTTAAAAGTAGTTTTTGGTTCAGAATAGGTAAAACTTTCTGGGCTGTAACAAATGGTTGTGTTGCTTGCATTTGCTGCTTCATTAATAAATAAATCATCTTCTCCAGAGCGAACTCGAATGTGATTTATAAAACCGTTTACGTTGAAAAATTCTGATTTTTTATAGGCTAAATTTCTTCCAATTCCCATATAAGGTTTTCCGGATTTTGCCCATGAAAAATATTGAATGGCAGAAATAACACAGTCAAATCGAATTATTTTATTTAATAAAGAACCTTTAATTTTATTATAAGCGCCATATCCTAAAACGATTGTTTTTTTGAATGAAAAATGGGAGGTCATTTCTAATATCCAATTCTCAGAAATTAAACTGCAATTAGCATCCGTAAATAATAAATATTCATTTTTTGCTGCTTTTATCCCTAAGGTTAATGCAAATTTTTTGTTTCCCCAAAAGGCTTCATTATTTATTACTTTGACTAATTTAACAAAAGGATATTGCTTTTCGTATTCTTCAAATAATTCTAATGTTTGGTCATTAGAAGCATCATCAATAAGAACTAATTCATAATTTGGATAATTTTGGGAAACTAAAACGGGAAGTTGTGTTACTAAATTTTCATATTCGTTTTTTGCCCAAACAATTACTGAAACCGGAACGCTTTTTAATGTTTCTTTTTTAGGTTTCACAAACGAAAAACGGCTAAAAACAAAAGATTGATAAGCGAATTGAATGACAAAAAAAACTAAAAATGCAATAAAAAGTATAAATAATGTTGTTTCCATGTTCGTTTAAAAAGTTGCCCAAATTTAGGCTTATTTGTTTAAAGATTCAAGTTTAATTTTTCTATAAATCTCAAAAGCGTAAATTAAATCACGTTTACTTCTGCATCAATACTAATTCCGTATTTTTCAAAAATAGTTTTTTGGATATTTTGCGCAACGTTCCAAATTTCATTTCCTGTAGCGTTTCCGTAATTGACTAAAACTAAAGCTTGTTTGGTATGAATTCCAGCATCTCCAAAACGCTTTCCTTTAAAACCAGCTTGCTCAATTAGCCAACCCGCAGGCACTTTTACATGTGTTTCCGAAACAGGATAATGTGGCATATCTGGATAATTCGCTTTAGCTTTTTCGTAAATTTCAATAGGAACAATTGGATTTTTAAAGAAACTTCCGCTATTTCCAAGTTCTTTCGGATTGGGTAATTTACTTTCACGAATAGCAATAACCGCTTTGCTAACATCTTGAATAGTTGGGTTTTTGATGCCCATGTTTTCTAATTCTACATCAATAGCACCATAAGACGTATTTAGTTGGTGATTCTTTTTGGTTAGTTTAAAAACAACTGATACGATTACATATTGATTTTTTAAATCGGCTTTAAAAACGCTTTCTCTGTAGCCAAATTTACAAGCAATTTTATCAAAAGTAGTGATTTCTTGTGTGTCAATTTTCATAGCTTCACAAGAAACAAAGGTGTCTTTAATTTCTATGCCATACGCGCCAATATTTTGAATTGGAGTGGCACCAAGATTTCCCGGAATTAAAGATAAATTTTCAATACCGCCATAATTGTGTTTGATACAAAATTGGACAAATTCGTGCCAGTTTTCTCCTGCATTTCCTTTTACCCAAACAAATTCGTCATTTTTATCTAAAACTTCAATGCCTTTGATGTTGATGTAAACTACCAAAGCATCAATATTCTGAGTTAAAAGCATGTTGCTTCCGCCACCTAAAATAAAGAGTTTTTTATGTTTGTTTTCTTTTAAAACGCTTGCTAAATCCTTAATTGAATTTACTTCGCAAAATTCCGTTGCAAAAGCTTCAATACCAAAGGTGTTGTATTTTTTTAACGCTTGTTGTTGTATGATATTCATATTTTAAAGTGAATAGTAATTAGTGAATAGTGAAAAGCTTTTTACTTACTTCTTATAATGCTTTTCTCAATTCTTCTTCGCTAACAAATTCGTTTTTAAAAAAAGTTTGTTTTCCGTTTTTAATTACAATAATTACAGGTAAACCCTGGTAACCTAATGCATTAAATAACGATTTATTTTTATCAGCATCAATACGATTAACAATTACTTTATCAGTCATTTCTTTACTTATTTTATCTAAATATGGCGACATTTTTTTACATGGACCACACCATTCTGCGTAAAAATCCATTACAACTGTTTTATCGGAAATCATTAGTTTGTTGTAGTCTTCCAAAGTTATTCCAGACCAACTTGCGCTGGTTTTTGGATTGGCTTTTTCCCAAGCCATGTAACCGCCATCTAATTCGATAATATTTTTAAAACCTAATTTCACTAAATGATTGGCAGCTTTTTTACTTCTCCCGCCGCTTAAGCAATATACAAAAACGGGTTTCGATTTGTCTAAATTGGCTACTTGAGTATCAAAAGAATCTCCGTTCCAATCCACGTTTTTGGCATCTGCAATTTTACCGTTTGCGTATTCTCCAGGCGTTCTAACATCTAAAATTTGTGCGTCGTTTGTTTTAATCATTGCTGCTTTAAATTCCGTAGCAGATACGCTTTTGAAATTTTGACTATTTGTGCAACTTATTGATAATGTAATAATTGCTATTGCAATGATTGATTTTAATTTTTTCATTTTATTTAAGATTGTAATGTTTGTTTTTTGTTGTTTTGTTTTTTGTGGATTTTAATTTCTAACAGTCTAACAGTCTAAAAATCTAATAATCTAATAATCTAATAATCTAATAATCTAATAATATTGGAGTCTAACCATCTAAAAAAAATCTAAATATTAAATATTTTATAACTTTTATGTGTCTGTTTTATAATGTTTTCAGTTCGTTCAGGATGCGTATCGGAAATAAAAATTTGTCCAAAAACATCATCGTTTACCATATTCACAATTTGTTGTACTCTAAACGCATCTAACTTGTCAAAGATATCATCAAAAAGTAAAATCGGCAACGTTTTTGTTTGTTTTTTAATGAAATCAAACTGCGCTAATTTCAAGGCAATTAAAAATGATTTTTGTTGTCCTTGCGATCCGAATTTTTTAATAGGAAAATTAGCTATATTAAATATAACATCATCTTTATGAATTCCACAAGTAGTATATTGTGTAATTCTATCTTTTTGAAGATTTTGAACTAGTAAGATTTCCAAATTGTCATCATGAAGTTGGCTCTCATATTCAATAGTTACTTTTTCAGCATTTTCTGAAATAACTTCATATAATTCTTGAAAAACGGGGATAAATTGTTCTAAAAAATCTTTTCTCTTGGTAAAAATTAGTTGTCCGAATTCTGATAATTGTTCGTTGTAAATATTCAAATTGTCTGCATCATAAACCTGATTTAACGCAAAGTATTTTAATAAAGCATTTCTTTGTTGTAGTGTTTTCTGGTAATTTATTAATGTATTTAAATAAGTTGTATCAAAAGTAGAAATTACATTATCAATAAATTTTCTTCGGGTTTCGCTTCCTTCAATAATCAAATCTGTATCGCTTGGCGAAATAAGCACAATGGGTATTAATCCAATGTGTTCTGAAAATTTATCATAAATTTTTCCGTTGCGTTTTAAAATCTTTTTTTGCGCTTTTTTGTAACTACATACAATTTTTTCGGTACGATTTTCTTTTTCAAACATGCCATCAATTACAAAAAACTCCTCACCATGTTTGATATTTTGTGTAGAAAGTGGATTAAAATAACTTTTTCCAACGGCTAAATGATAAATTGCATCTAAAATTGTGGTTTTTCCAATGCCGTTTTTTCCTACAATAGCATTTATTTTGCTTTCAAATTCAAAAGAATTCTCTGCAATGTTCTTATAATTAAGTAAATATAGTTTTTTTAAAATCACGTTTTCTTAGTAAAAAGTATCAAAAATTACACTTTCGAGTACAAATGTAAGTTCAATTTTTAAAAATATAAATAAAAGCACTTTTAAATTTAAATAAAAAGTATATTTTTGCACTTCTAATAAAATTTTAGTTCAATGGCAACATATAATAAAAGAGGTTACAAATCATCAAAACCTGAAACAGAAAAAGACCCTGCATTTGATACAAGTGTTGATGACATAAATGTAAACGAAAAAGATAGTACAACTGCTGGTGTTTTTAATACATTAGATGAAACAGCAAATAAAACGGAAGAATGGGTTATAAAAAACCAAAAAGCCATTTTAGGAGTAATTGCAGCAGTTGCAATTGCAACTTTAGGATATATTTTATATGATAAATATATTGCTACACCAAGCCAAGAAGAAGCGTTTAAAGAAATGAATCAAGCACAAATTTATTTTCAAAAAGCGGTTGATGCTACAGAAAAACAAGATTCGTTGTTTAAATTGTCTTTAAAAGGTGGCGAAGGTAAATTAGGATTTGAAGGAATTATTTCTGAATATTCAGGAACAAAAGCTGCTAATTTAGCAGAATATTCAGCAGGTATGGCCTGTTTACATTTGAAAGACTTCAAAAAAGCGATTGAACATTTAGATAATTTTTCAACAAAAGAATTAAATTTACATGCTTTGGCTATCGGTGCAAAAGGTGATGCCAATGCAGAATTAAATAACAATGAAGAAGCTTTAAAACTATATATTGAAGCAGCTAATGTAGATGATAATGATTTTGTTACCCCAAGATTTTTATTAAAAGCAGCCAACGTGGCAATTGTTTTAAAAAGAAATGTTGAAGCTTTAGGTTATTTAAAAACGATAAAAGAAAAATACGAAACTTCTCAAGAAGGAAGTACAGTTGATATTTTAATTGCTTCATTGGAAAAATAATGGCAACCGAAAATAAAAATTTATCTCAATACGATAAAAACACAATCCCAAACGCGAAAGATTTTCGGTTTGGGATTGTTGTTTCAGAATGGAATGAAAACGTTACAGAAGGTTTGTATGATGGAGTTGTTACCGCTTTATCAGATTGTGGCGCACTACCAGAAAATATAGACCGTTGGAATGTTCCAGGAAGTTTTGAATTAATCTTTGGCGCCCGACAAATGCACGAAAAGTTGGAGCTAGATGCTGTAATTGTTATTGGATGCGTGATTAAAGGTGAAACCATGCATTTTGAGTTTGTTTGCGAAGGCGTAACCCAAGGTATGAAAGATTTAAATTTATTATACGATGTGCCTACTATTTTTTGTGTTTTAACAGATAATACCATGCAACAATCTATCGATAGAAGTGGAGGAAAACATGGAAATAAAGGAATTGAAGCAGCAATTGCCGCTATTAAAATGATAGATTTAAATAAACGATACTAAATTAATAAAGTTAATTAAAACAAAAATCACAGGTTCCCATTTTGGTAATCTGTGATTTTTTATTTTACACAGAACTATTTTGTTATTAACTTTTACAAATTTGTATTTTTTGAAATATAAAAATAAGTTTTTAATTTCTTAAATTTGTAAAATAACCAAAATTAAAAACAAAACAGATTAATGTCTGGAATTATTCAATTATTACCTGATCACGTAGCCAATCAAATTGCTGCTGGAGAAGTGGTACAACGACCCGCTTCTGTAGTAAAAGAGTTGGTTGAAAACGCTGTTGATGCAAAGGCAACCGAAATTAAACTTATTGTAAAAGATGCCGGGAAAACGCTTATTCAAGTCATAGATAATGGCTTAGGAATGAACGTTACCGATGCAAGATTGTGTTTTGAACGTCACGCTACTTCTAAAATTCGTCACGCGGAAGATTTGTTTGCTTTGCATACAAAAGGATTTCGAGGTGAAGCTTTAGCGTCAATTGCTGCAGTTGCTCACGTAGAATTAAAAACCAAACAAGATCAAGAAGAATTAGGTATTCATATCATAATTGAAGGAAGTAAAGTAATTAAACAAGATGTGGCTGTTTTACCAAAAGGAACTTCATTTTTAGTAAAAAATTTATTTTTCAATATTCCCGCTCGTAGAAATTTTTTAAAATCGGATAATATAGAATTAAAACATGTCATTGACGAGTTTGAACGCGTAGCTTTAGCACATCCTAACATCAGTTTTACTATGATTAGTAACGGCAGTGAAGTGTTTAATTTACCAAGTTCTAATTATCGACAGCGAATTGTAAATATTTTCGGCGGTAAAACAAATGAAAAATTAGTTCCTGTAACTGAAGAAACTGAGATTTTGAAAATAAGTGGTTTTGTTGGGAAGCCCGAATTTGCGAAGAAAAACAGAACAGAACAATTTTTTCTTGTAAATAATAGATTTATACGAAGTCCATTTTTGCATCATGCTATTATGAATGCTTATGATGGCTTATTGCGAGATAATAACCAACCCAGTTATTTCTTGTTTTTAGAAGTGCCGCCTCACACTATCGATATTAACATTCATCCCACAAAAACAGAAGTAAAATTTGACGACGAGCAAGCCTTATATGCTATTTTACGAGCAACAGTAAAACACAGCTTAGGAATGTTTAATGTAGCACCAATATTAGATTTTGAGCGAGATTCTAATTTAGATGTTCCTTATGATTATAAAGATAAAACGCTAGGCACGCCAACCATTCAAGTGGATCGTTCTTTTAATCCATTTGAACCTGAAACTAATAAATATTCAGGTTCGCATTCTTACGATAAAAGTAAATCAGCGCAACCACATTGGGAAAGCTTATATACCGATTTGAAACAAGATACTTTTGAGGTTACTGCTACAAATTTTGAAAATGATTTAGTAGCCAGTACATTATTTGATGATAAATCGACAGAAAGTCAGACTTTACTATATCAATTCAATAGAAAATATATTATAAATAGCATCAAATCAGGATTATTAGTTATTCATCAAAGTCGGGCGCATCAGCGAATTTTGTACGAACAATTTTTGACAAACATTACCATTCATCAAGCCTCAAGTCAACAGTTGTTGTTTCCTTTAGAACTTCAGTTTTCAAGAGAAGAAATGATGTATTTAAAAGAAATTCAACCTAATTTAGAAGGGATAGGTTTTGCTTTTGAAAAAATGGGATTTGATGAATTGGTTATATCGGGTTTACCAGCTCAAATTTCAGATACTACAGTTTCAGAAATTTTACACGTTTTAATTTACAATTTGCAAGAAAATTTACCTGAAGATAGTTTTTCATTAAGTGATAGTATTTCTAAATTTATGGCAAAAAGTGTAGCGATAAAATCGGGAAAATATTTGAATACTATTGAATTAGAAAATATTGTAAATGGTTTATTTGCTTGTAAAGAACCTAATATATCACCCTTTAATAAACCAATTTTTATTACATTAACCTCTGAAGATTTAGATAAAAGATTTTAAGTATGTTCAATAATATGACACCGGTTGTAAAGCAACTATTAATAATAAATGTTTTGGTTTTTATATTGAGTCAGGCTATGCCTCAAAATTATGAAACGTTATCCTTATTTTATTTCGAAAGTGAAAAGTTCCGATTTTGGCAACCTTTTACGCACATGTTTATGCACGCGCCTATGCCAAATTTAATGCATATTTTATTCAATATGTTTGCGTTGGTTTCTTTTGGTTCGGCTTTAGAACATTATTGGGGCGGAAAAAAGTTTTTGTTTTTTTACATTGCTTGTGGTTTAGGGGCGGCATTTTTACATACTTTAATTAATTACTATTTAATTAGTAATGTACCTGAAGCTGCTGATGTAATATTGAATAGTCAGGCCGTTGGTGCTTCAGGTGCCATTTATGGTTTATTAGTAGCATTTGCAGTGATGTTCCCAATGGCAGAATTAATGATGATGTTTATTCCAGTACCTATTAAAGCGAAGTTTTTTGTTCCAATAATCGTTGGTTTAGATTTGTTTTCTGGAGTAACCGGTTTTTCAATATTTTCAGGCGGTGGTAATATTGCGCATTTTGCTCATATTGGCGGCGCTTTAACAGGTTTTATTTTGATGATGCTTTGGAGAAAAAATAAGTTTACGCATACTAGGTGGAATTAGGTAGAAAAGTAAAAAATAAAAAAGTCATAGTTCATATTTCTTACATTTCCTTATATGACTTAAATGGTTAAAAAAAAGTCAAAAGCGATAAAATAAATGAATTTTATAAACGAAATAAAACAACAATACAAAACAGGTGATGTTTCTCAAAAGTTAATTTTTATTAATATTTTGGTGTTCATTATTAGTGCTTTGTGTTTTAGTTTTGTTTCAAATCAGTTTCAATATCCAAACTGGTTGGCTTTATCTTCTAATTATAAAGATGTTTTATGGTTTCCGTGGACAGTATTTACTTATGGATTTTTACATTCTGAGCCGATTCATCTACTATTTAATTTGATTTTTTTGTATTATATTAGTACATTATTTTATACTTTTTTTAATACCAAACAGTTTTTAACGGTTTATTTTTTAGGCAGTTTTTTTGCGGGTTTAATTTTTGTTGCTTTCGGATATTTATTTAATTATACTAATTTGATAGTTGGTGCTAGTGCTTCTATTATGGCTATTTTTATGGCTGTTGCCTCATTTGCACCAAGCTATTCAATACGATTACCATTACTTGGATATTTTAAAATTTGGCATTTGGCATTTTTTTATATTTTTTTAGATGTAGTGCAGTTACTTACAGATAACACTGGAGGTCATATTGCACATTTGTCTGGTGGTTTAGTCGGGTTTGTTTATGCTATGTTGATGAAAAAAGGAATCGATATGAGTGCTATTTTTACAATTAAGAAGAATAAAAACACTACATTTAAAAAAGTTTATAAAAACAAGCCTGTAAAAAAGTATCAATCAGTTCGTGTTTCTGATGTTAATTTTACGCAAAGACAAATTGATGAAATACTTGAAAAAATTAGTAAATCGGGATACGAAAGTTTAACCAAAGAAGAAAAAGAATTTCTTTTTGCAGCAAACAAATAGATGCTAAAAAAAATGTCATTTATTTCAAAAACAATGTTGTTTATTAATATAGTCGTTGCGATTACTACATTAATGGCTTATTTGTTGCCTTTTTTAGCGCCCAAATGGTTCCCTTTTTTGAGTGTGCTAAGTTTGTTTTTACCTTTTTTCTTGGTGGTCAACTTATTATTTTTTACATATTGGTTGATACAATTCAAAAAGTATATTTTTGTTTCAGGTTTGGTATTGCTTTTAGGAATTACATTCATTAATAAGTTCTATAATTTAATATCTACAGAATTACCTAAAACTGAAAATGAATTTACGATAATGAGTTATAATGTTCGCTTGTTCAATAAATTTAATTGGTATAAAAAAGCGAATATTCCCACTAAAATTCGAGAATTTGTAAGTGAAAAAAATCCAGATATTTTATGTATTCAAGAGTATTCAGATTTAGAAAACACAAAATTTTCAAATTACAAGTTCCATCATATTTTTAAGAAAGGAAATAATATTATCGTTGGTAATGCTATTTTTTCAAAATACAAAATTGTAGATAAAGGCGTAATCAATTTTCCAAATTCTACAAATAATGCTGTTTATGCCGATATTATTAAAGGGAATGATACATTACGAATTTATAGTATGCACTTGCAATCAATAAAAATTAGTACAGATATTGAAGAAGAGGAAATTCAGAAAATGAATGAATCTAAAACCAAATATATTTTCAGAAAAATTAGCGATGCGTTTACCAAACAACATGAACAATCTTTGTTGATAAAGCAACATTATCTAGAATGTAAGTTTAAAAAAATTATTTGTGGCGATATGAATAATAGCGCATTCTCTTTTGTATATAGAACCATAAAAGGCTCTATGCAAGACGCGTTTGAATCAAATGGAGAAGGATTTGGTAAAACCTATAATTTTAAATATTATCCAGCACGAATTGACTATATTTTTGCAGACAAAACCATTCAGATTAAAAGTTTTGAAACATTAAATGATTTTTATAATAGCGATCATTTTCCTTTAATTTCAAGGTTAGAAATTAAGTAATATCCAAATCATATCTATTTAAAAGGCCGCTTAAATTTTCATTTGAAAATTTTGTTTTTCTTAGTTTATTATTTTCAGGATGGATGGAAAAATGAATAGCTGAGCTGAAGTCTGTTTGTTCTAAATTAGTTGCATCAAAAATAGATTTTGATAAATCGCAAGAATCAAATTTCACACCTTTAAGATTGGCATTAGAAAAATCAACATCAATAATTCTTGAATTTTTAAACTTTGAGTTTTTTAAGTTCATTTTGAAAAATGAACAAACTTGTAAGACGCAAGAATCGAAGGAAACTTCAAATAAAAAGTCATTACAATATTCAAATGGAATCCCTAAAAGTGTACATTCTTGAAATAAAATGTCTTTAAATGAAGTCTGACTGATATTTGGGGCTTCAAATTTACAATTGATAAATTCGCAATTCGCAAAAATACTGTTTGAAAGCGTTGTTTTAATAAAAGTACAGGAGTCAAAAATACATGTATCGTATTCCGCAGTTTCAAATAACTCGTTTGAATAATTTATTTTACTGAAAGCACCATCTATAATTATTTTCATAACGAAAGGAATTGGATAAATCTGTCATTCTGATCTTGTTTCAGAAACCCAAAAGAAATTATATTATTTTTGTTCTGCCTTTTTTCTTTCATTAATCCATTCATTTAAACGTTTTCCATATTTTGATTTGGCAACTTTTGGAACTAACATCTTATTGATGGTGTCTAATAATTTTATATTCGCATCTGGAATTTCACTCAAGGCGATATAAGGCGAAACTTCATGTTTTGGATTTATAAGTGCAAAATTAGCAGTATATAAATATTTTCTAATCGTTAGTTTATCGCGTTTATTTTCAATTTCTTCAATTATTGCTGCGTTATTTGCTTTTTTATTTTTTAATTCTTGTTCCAATAAATCTAATTTTTCATTATTAATATTCGACTTGATTTTTAAGTATTTTTCATATATTTTTTGATTTTCGGACCCTGAAATTTTTGCATTTACATAAAAACCTTGTAAACTGGTTTCAATTTTCATTTTACCAGGTTCTGCAAAAAATTGAATACTATTATCAATAGATTCCGTAGTTCCTCTGTCTAATGATAAATATAACATTTGCGGTTCATCAAGTTGAAATTTAGTTTCAAAATTAGATTTTCCAGAGATAATAATGCTGTCTAATAGCACTAAAATAGTATCATTAAGTTTATGAATGTATAGTTTTCCTTTTTTTAAACCTTCCACGCTTCCAGATAATTCTAAATTTCCAGTTTTATTGTTTTCCTTTTTACTACAAGCAATTATAAGAAAGACTAGAAGTATTGTTAGTATTTTTTTCATTTTAATAGGTTTTTTTCAATTTTATGAAGTGCAAAGAAAATAAAAAAATCCTCAAATTAATAGTAATTTGAGGATTTTATAATTGCGGTTACAATTTAATTGGCCTTTTAACCAAGCATTTTTAATAGCTTAATCTTATTTTCATATAATTTTTTCTATTGGATTAGAAGTTAAAACAGTAAAACTGCATAAAAAATACCTACATGATTACACATCAGACAGTATTTTATTAATCGAATTTATTTTTAAAATAATATTTGCTATCTAAATCGTCAATATCATCATCTAAAACATTCGTTTTAAATGCTTTTGGTTTGGGTTTTCCTGCAGTAACTTTCTTTTTCCAAAGTTCAAAATTATCTTTAGAAAGTTTCTTTTTCATAATTTCTGTTACTTCATTTTCAGTAATTCCAAATTCTTCTTTAATTACTTCAAAAGGTTTTTTTTCCTCTTGCGCCATACTAATTACTCGTTCTGTTTGTTCGTAATTTAGTTCAATCTTTTTACTTTTTTTCATTTCTGAAAAGCATAATTTGTTAATTTTTCTTTTTTTGTTTTCAATTCAATAGTCAATATTAGTAAAAAAAATATTTTGAAGCAAAAAATAGTTGTTTTTTTTAAAGTATTTTTCTGAAAGTTAAATTTATTCTAGGTTTTTTTGGTTGAGTAGCTTTTGGAATTTGATGTTTATAATGAATTTGGGCACCATTTTTCATCACTAATAAGCTTCCGTGTTCTAATAATAACGATTGTTTAATCTCTTTTTTTGTATTGTGCTTTATTTGAAACATTCTTGCTTCCCCAAAACTAATAGATGCAATAACAGGGTCTCTTCCTAATTCTTTTTCATTATCGGCATGCCAACCATTACTGTCCTTTTCGTTTCTGTATAAATTTAATAAAACAGTTGTAAAGTGTTCGTTTATTGTGCTTTCAATTTCATTTTTTATGAAGGTGAGTTTGGAATTAAGTGGATGTGGTTGCATAATAATATTTGAATAACCATAGGATTTTCCTTCATTTCCATAGAGTGCTGTTAATCTGGGTTGTGCTATTTTTTTACCAAAAATTGTAATGTCATCTTGTTGCCAAGCTGTTTCATGATACAATGTTTTTAAAAATAAATCGGCTTTTTCTTTGGAGAAAAAATTAGGATAATAAATAAACTCGGCATCTGGCAAATTTAAAAATATAGGTTCTTGGTTAAATAAATTAAGCATAAAAAAATTAATTACTCTTTTTAGAGAAATTTAGGTTCATAATTACTACGGCTAAAATAATTAGAAATATTCCTAACCATTGCCAAATTACAACTTTTTCATTTAATATTAAAAATGCCATTAGTACTGAAACCGGTAATTCTAAAGATGCTACAATGCTCCCTAAACCCAATCCTGTTTTTGGGAAACCCGCATTTAGTAATATAGGTGGAATAATAGTCCCGAATAGTGCTAAAAACAACCCATAATTTTTGAAAATATCAAAATTTAAAGCGCCAACTTGTGTAAATGCTGAAAAAATAAATACAATTACACCACCGCCTAAAAGCATATACAAACTTCTTTGTGCGGACGATATTTCTAATGCTACTTTATTAGCTGTAAACATAGTTGTAGTAAATGATGCGGCAGCCAAAATACCCCAAAAAACGCCTTTCCATTCCAATTTTAGGTTAAACTCATATAATTTTGTGGCTAAAAATGTTCCTAATAATACTATAATAACCGAGATTATCTTTTGCTTAGAAGGTAATTTTTTATCTAAAAACCATTCTAGTAAAACGCCCATCCAAACCGTTTGCATTAATAACACAATTGCAATTGAAACATCAATATATCTTACGCATAAGTAGTAAAAAACGCTCGTCATTCCTAAGGAAGTTCCTGCAACCATTAATTGAAAAATATTTTTTGAAGTTGCCGTCTTTGTTTTTTCTTTCTTGAATATTTTTTGGAATAAATTGATTAATAATAATCCAAGAATTCCGTAAATAAATTGTGAAGATGTTATTTCTGCAGTTGTAAAACCATCCTTATAAGCCAATTTTACAAATGTAGCTAGCATGCCATAACTTGTTGCGCCTAATGCTACTAATAGTACTCCTTTTAGGATGTTATTTTTCATTTTAATGATTTTAAAAATATTTCAAATTAGTAATCATTTTCTTTCATCAAATCTTTAAGGTGAACGCGTAAGGCATTTACGGAAATACTAATTTCCCAAAATGAAATCCCTAATGAAATAAGTAACACTAATAAACTTAATCCAAACACATAAATTCCAGATGTTTCATAATTTAAAAAGAGTAAAAGCATCGCAAATACAGATAAAAACAAACACAAAACACCAAAAAGTTGCATGTATCTTATCAGTGTGATTCTTTGGTTGAGGTTTTTAATCTCAACTAAAATTGATTTGTTTTTGTCCTGATCGTAGTTTTTTTTCAAACTTCTAACAATTTGTGCAATGGTTAAAAATCTATTGGTATAAGCTAATAAAATTAGTGATGTTGCAGAAAATAGTAAAGCCGGAGTTTCAATAGAAAGATTCATTAGATGTAATTTTTAATTTAAAATAATAATTTTTAAAGATACTTTTTTATGTAAAACATATTGTAACTTTTATCTCATTTTTTTATCCAGAAACAACGATAACTTTTTAGCACCAATTTCATTTAAATGATCGGCATCATGAAAATCTGTAGCTACAAATTTTTCTGAATCTAACAGATTTATATATTCGCAATTTGGATTTTTTTGAACGAGTTCATTTATTGTATTGGTTGTTTTTAATAATTGCATTTTATTTACATTCTTATAATAAGAAGCATCCGTAGGTGTGGTAATAAATAGAATTTTCACCTTCTTTTTTTGACACAATTCTATTATTTTGTGTAAACTTTTTAAATTAGCGTCAAATAATTTAAAGTTATTTACGGTATGTTTTTTGGCTGTGAATTCGCCCTCAAATTTTTGGTTGTTCTTGGAACTAAAATTTGTTCCCCAGCCCAAATTTGAAGAGGTTATATATGATTTATTTAAAACATAATGTTTTATTACTTTCTTTATATTCAATAAAATGTAATAATTAAAAGTTTCAAAATTATAGGTATAATGATATTTATTTTCAAAACCATAATACAAAATATAGTTTTTCAAGCGCCATTTTTCAACGTCAGTTTCTAAGGTTTCAAATAAACTAGAATAAGAAATTGGAATAATCACAGTTTCTATATTCGTTAATTTATCCTTGTAACGATGTAAAAGTTCTTCGTCTAAATCCAATGTTTGCGAAACATAAGCCGCATTGAATGTGTGTTTGGAAAAATATTTTGGATTAACGCCATAAAAACTATGAGAACTTCCTAACACTAAAGTATTTATTTTCGAAGCATTTTTGTCTAAATAGGATTTTTTTAGTTGATAGTCATTAGGGATTTTTCGTATTGCAATTTCTAAAACCAAAAAGAAAATAAAAATTGGCAGTATGATTTTCAAGATATGTAACCAAAATTTTTTCATTTATGAGTATTGAAATAATAATTATTCGACTTTCACCTGCAATATAAAAAAAATCCTGACAGAAAAAACGAACTGTCAGGATTTTATAATTTAGCAACAAATATTATTTTAGCGTATCAAAACTTCTTTTTACAAAAGCTGTTAGTTCTTCTCCTTTTAATAAGCCTTGAGATAATTTGGCTAAATCTAATGCATTTTTTACCAATTCTTTTTGAGTTGCTTCATCAGCTTGTAAGATTGAACTAGCCAACTCTGAATTGGCATTTACTACCAAATTATACATTTCCGGCATATTGCTCATTCCAAACATTCCTCCGCCACCGCTTTGACTCATTTCTTTCATACGACGCATAAATTCAGGTTGCGTAATTATAAATGGTGTAGCGTCACTATCTAATGATTCTAATTGTACAGAATACGCTTTTGGAATTACAGCTTCTAAAGATGTTTTTAAGGTTTCTTTTTCAGTATCTGATAATTTAGAAATTTGCACTTCTTCTTTGTTGATTAATTTGTCAATATGGTCTGCATCTACTCTAGTAAAAGTTAAATTTTCATTATCTGCTTCCAATTTCTGAATTAAATGCGATACAATTGGAGAATCTAAAAGTAAAACTTGATACCCTTTGCTTGTTGCAATATCAATATAACTGTGTTGCGTCTCTTTATTTGATGCATATAAAACAATTAATTTGCCATCTTTATCCGTTTGTAAATCTTTAGTTGCTTCTTTTAATTCAGCCAAAGTGTAATGTTTGTTTTCTGTTGTTGGATACAAAACAAAATCACCTGATTTTTCATAAAATTTAGGTTCAGAAAGCATTCCGTATTCCAAAACAATTTTAATATCGTTCCATTTTGCTTCAAAATCCTCACGATTTTCAGTAAACAACGATTTCAATTTGTCAGCCACTTTTCTTGTGATGTAATTTGAAATCTTCTTCACATTACTATCTGCTTGTAAGCCAGAACGCGATACATTTAACGGAATATCTGGTGAATCTACCACGCCTTTAAGCATTAATAAAAATTCGGGTACAATGCCTTCCACATTATCCGTTACATAAACTTGATTTTGATACAACTGAATTTTATCTTTCTGAATTTGTAAATCAGAACCTAATTTTGGAAAATATAAAATACCCGTTAAATTAAACGGATAATCTACATTTAAATGAATGTGAAATAAGGGTTCTTCAAACTGAGATGGATATAATTCTCTATAAAAGTTTTTATAGTCTTCGTCAGACAATTCACTTGGTTGTTTGGTCCAAGCTGGATTTGGATTGTTTATAAAATTTTCAACATCTATATATTCGGTTTTATAATCATCACCAGCATCATCTGGTTTTGGTAAAGCTTCTTTTTTAGTTCCAAATTTTATTGGAATCGGCATGAATTTATTGTATTTGGTCAATAATTCACGGATTTTAAATTCTTCTAAAAACTCTAATGAATCTTCTGCAATGTGAAGTACAATTTCAGTTCCCCTATCAGTTTTATCATGCGGTTCTAAAGTAAATTCCGGACTTCCATCGCAAGTCCAATGTGCTGCTTGTTCATCTTTAAATGATTTTGTAAAAATTTCAACTTTTGAAGCTACCATAAAAGCGGAGTAAAATCCCAAACCAAAATGCCCAATAATTCCAGAATCTTTAGCCGCGTCTTCGTATTTATTTAAGAATTCTTCTGCACCTGAAAACGCCAATTGGTTGATGTATTTTTCCACTTCGTCTGAAGTCATACCAATACCTTGGTCGATAATGTGAAGTTTTTTACCTTCTTTATCAATTTTAATTTCTATAATCGGATTTCCGTATTCCGTTTTCGCTTCACCAATGCTGGTAAGATGTTTTAATTTTAAAGTGGCATCTGTTCCGTTAGAAATTAATTCACGTAGAAAAATCTCGTGATCACTGTACAAAAATTTTTTAATCAATGGGAAAATATTCTCCACCGAAACATTAATTTTTCCTGATGTCATATGATGTAAATTTTAAATTAATTTAATGATTTTGAATAGTCAAATTAAGTACCAATTTTGTTTTTGCTGACAAATTGACATTTTTACTTTATTGCAAATACAATATTTTTTTGGTTGCTCATAAATTAATACATTTACATTTTATTTTTAAAATTATTTTCTTAACATCTGCAAATGCTTCAAGTAGCCATTCCTTCTTTTTCTTATCAAGAAAAAATTATTTTACAGAATCTTACATTTACATTAAAGGAAGGGCAACAATTAGCCATTATTGGCGAAAGTGGTTGTGGGAAAAGCACGTTATTAAAATTAATATACGGTTTGTATGACTGCGATGAAGGCCATCTTTCTTGGAAATCAGAACCTATTTTAGGACCAAAATTTCATCTTATTCCAGGCATGCCTTTTATGAAATATTTGGCACAAGATTTTGATTTAATGCCATTTATTACAGTGGGTGAAAACGTAGGAAAATTTCTATCGAATTTTTTTCCAAAAGAAAAACAAAACCGAATAGATGAGCTTTTAAGTTTAGTAGAAATGTCGGAATTTAAACATGTAAAAGCCAAATTTTTAAGTGGCGGTCAAATGCAGCGCGTCGCTTTGGCAAGAGTTTTAGCACAAGAACCAGAAGTTTTGCTATTAGACGAGCCTTTTTCGCATATTGACAATTTTAGAAAAAATAAATTAAGAAGAAAAATATTTCAATATTTAAAAGAGAAACAAATAACAACAATAGTTGCCAGTCATGACATTAATGATGTATTGTCATTTTCAAATGAGGTTATTGTGTTGAAAGACACTACCATTTTAGAAAAAGCAATTCCTTTTGAATTATATAATCATCCTAAATTTCATTACACAGCAGCTTTATTTGGTGAGATTAATGAAATAGAAATAAATGGGGAAATACAGTTAATTTATCCCAATCAATTGCAAATTGTAGAAAAATCTGATATTCAAGTTGAGGTAATATCTTCCTATTTTAAAGGAAAATATTATTTGATAGAAGCTAAATTGAACAATCAAATGGTCTTTTTTGAATCAGAAAATGAACTACTAGAGAAAAGTAGTGTTTATTTAACATTAAGGGAAATATAAGTATAAAATAATGCATATTTTCTTTAAATTTGCGTAGAAAAATATCATAAAATGTACCACTCAAAAATATCAGGCTTAGGTTATTATGTCCCAGAAAACATTGTAACAAATGATGATTTATCCAAAATAATGGATACCAATGACGAATGGATTCAGGAAAGAACAGGTATTAAAGAACGTCGTCATATCATTAGAGGAGAAGATACTACTACTTCTATGGGAGTAAAAGCTGCAGAAATTGCTATACAGCGCGCAGATGTCGCCAAAGAAGATATTGACTTTGTAATATTTGCCACACTTTCACCAGATTATTATTTTCCAGGTCCTGGTGTGTTAGTGCAGCGCGATTTAGGTTTAAAAACAGTTGGTGCCTTAGATGTAAGAAATCAATGTTCTGGATTTGTGTATGCCATTTCAATTGCCGACCAATACATTAAAACAGGTATGTATAAAAATGTTTTGGTAATTGGTTCCGAAGTCCATTCCACCGGATTAGATATGTCTGATAAAGGCAGAGGTGTTTCAGTGATTTTTGGAGATGGAGCAGGAGCAGCCGTGCTTTTAAGAGAAGAAGATTTGAATAAAGGAATACTTTCTACACATTTACATTCAGAAGGGCAACATGCAGAAGAATTAGCACTTATAGCACCAGGAATGGGTAAACGCTGGGTTACCGATATTATTGCGGATAATGATCCAAATGACGAAAGTTACTTTCCTTATATGAATGGCCAATTTGTTTTTAAAAATGCGGTAGTTCGTTTTAGTGAAGTCATTAACGAAGGTTTACAAGCCAATAATTTAGAGGTCTCTGATATTGATTTATTAGTGCCGCACCAGGCAAATTTGAGAATTTCTCAATTTATTCAGCAGAAATTTAAATTGTCTGATGACCAAGTGTATAATAATATTATGAATTTTGGAAATACAACCGCCGCATCAATCCCAATCGCCCTAACAGAAGCTTGGGAAAAAGGTAAAATTAAAAGCGGCGATGTAGTTGTTTTAGCCGCATTTGGTTCTGGTTTTACTTGGGGAAGTGTAATTATTAAATGGTAATTTAGATTATAAATATAGATGATAGATTATAAAAAAAGCGTTCAGAAACTTCTGAACGCTTTTTTTTATTTTTTATTATGCCTTAAAACCAACGCCTAAAACATCCCTCCACCTTGGGTTTCGTTTTTTTCACGTTGTTTGCGTTGTAGTTCTTTGTTTTTTCCGCTTCCAAAATTATAATTGAAACCTACGTAAAATGTTCTGCTTTCAAATCTAAATTCTCCATCTTGACGGAAAGGAATATTTCCATTAAATCCGAAAAATTGGGTTCTAAAAATATCATTCATTCTAGCAGAAAGTGTTCCTTTTCCTTTTAAAACACTGTAGTTTGCGCCAAAATCTACTCGATACATCGGGGTTCTTAAATATTGTAAACCTAAATCGCGACTTCTGTACATTCCAAATAAATTAAATCGTAATTTTTTTGTTGCGGTAAATGTGTTATTTAATCGCGTATTAAAAGTGGTTACGTTTATTTCTTTATTTTCTGGTAAGTTGGTGTTGATGTTTGTTACGGTTCCGCGAACGGTTTTGTGATACACGTCTGCACTTGCGTTGGTTGACCACCATTTTGTTAATTTTAAATTGGCATTAATTTCTGCACCCAATTGACTGTTGTTGTCAAAATTATCAAACGACATAATATTTTGAATGTTGTTTAACGGATTTGGGAAAATAACTCTTGAAATTTCAGCATTAATTAATCGGTAAAATACTGCAGAAGTTACACTTCCTAAACTGAAAATTTTAGTATGATTAATTTCAAATGAATTGGTAAATTGTGGTTCTAACGCAGGATTACCTCTTGATTCTAACAAAGGCGTAGTCCATTCTCTAATAGGATTTATTTGTCCAATACTTGGGCGATCTACTCTTCGGGTATAGTTTAAATTAAAGGTGTTGTTGTCATCTAATTTATAAGATAAATACGCAGATGGATACGCTGTAAATATTTCATCCGCTACTGAAGTTGATTCAAAATAATTTGGATTTTTTTCATTTCTTTCAAATTTGGCTTTTAAAGTATATTCTTCTATTCTTACGCCAACTTGCGCACTAAATTTTCCAAAAGATTTGCTGTAGTTTGTATAAAAAGCATGAATGTTTCTGTTAAAAGTAAACGGATTAGTGCCATAAAAGTTTAACGATTCATTATAAAAATTATTCTGCCCATCTTGAATTCTGCTTTCAAAACCCATTTCAATTTTTGAGTTTTCGTCTATTGGATTTGTATAGTCAATATTAAATTGGGCGTAATTTGTTTTACTATCCAAGTCGTTCAATCTCAATACGCCATAGTTTCTAAAAAAGGAAAGATCCTCGTTTGAAGTCTTGGCATAATTTGCTTGAAACTCAATCAATTCTCCTTTTTTCTTAAAATTATGTTTAAAGTTTAAATCGTAGGTTTGTGTTATATTTCCACTGTTATTGGTGTTGGTTTGAAGATCATCGGCATACGTAGCATTATTGTAATAATTTATATTTGTATTGGCATTTCCTTTTCCGTCAGCAATATTCCAGTTTGTAAAAAATGATAAAGTATTGTTATCGTTAATGTAATAATCTATTCCAATTTTAGCCAAATGAGACGTGTTAGTATTGGCGAAATTAAAATCTTGTCTGTTTTCTAAATTAGGACGATCCGATTCTACAAAACCAAAGCTTCTATTTCTTCCGTGATTGAAGCCGTAATTCGTATAAAAATTTACTTTTCCCACTTTATAATTTAGGTTCAACGACTGATTTGTTTTTGGTGTAATTCCAAATGTATATCCAGAAGTAATACTTCCGTTAAATCCTTTTTGCGTGTTTTTATTTAAAATAATATTAATGATACCGCTATTTCCTTCTGGATTGTATTTTGAAGAGGGATTGGTTATTAATTCTACTTGTTTTATAGATGCAGAAGGGATTTGTTGTAATAGCTGTCCGGCATCAATATTGGTTGGTTTTCCGTCAATTAAAACCCTTACATTGCTATTGCCACGTAAACTTAATTCTTTAGTTTGCGGGTCAATATTTACGGTTGGAATGTTATTAAAAATTTCCGATGCGGTAGTTCCTGAGGCAATTAAATCTTTACCAATAGTCACTACTTTTCTATCAGCTTTTTGTTCAATTGTAGAACGTTCTTTTATAATAGAAACTGTTTCAATAGTATTAGCGTTCTGCTCTAAAGCAATATTTCCTAAATTAATTTCTTTGTTTTCTTCAGTCAAAGTAATCTTTCTTGAGGCATCAATGTACCCAATAAAATTGACCTTTAAAATATAGCTTTTCACTTCTAAATTTTTTATTTCAAAGCTTCCGTCTTCTTTTGTTGAAATGGTAGCAATTGGTTTTTGACCTTCTAAAACGCTAACTGTTGAAAAACCAACCGGTTCGTTTGAAGTTTTGTCAATAATTTTTCCTTTAATTATTCCTGGATTTGTTTGTTGGGCTACCAAATTTACTGTTGAAAATACAACTATTAAGGCGCTAAAAATGTGTTTTAATTTCATGATTTTTTTTAATGATTTGAACGAATAAATTACTCCCATTATTCCCCCAAAAAGGGTAGAGTAATTAAAGTGCAAAATACGAATTTTGTACATTAGACAAAATTTGTGCATTTTTGTTACAAATGAACTTTTCAATTGGTTAAAAATTCTATCTTTGCACGCTATTCAAAATACAATTATGTTATTACAAGAAATTCTTTTCGAACCCATAAAAAATGCCGTTGAAAAACTGTTTTTAATTACTATTGAAAAAGTTGAATTTCAATCTACTAAGAAAGATTTTGAAGGCGATATTACTATAGTAGTTTTTCCTTTGGTAAAACAAATTAAAGGCAATCCATTAGAAATAGGAACCAAAATTGGGGAATATTTAGTAGATAACGTTGCTGAGGTTTCAAAATTTAATGTAGTTGCAGGTTTTTTAAATTTAGTAATTTCTGACCAATATTATATTAATTACTTCAATAGCATTAAAAATAATAATTCTTTCGGATTTGTAACACCAACTGAAGGCGAAAAAGCAGTTATGGTAGAATATTCTTCTCCAAATACAAACAAACCGCTGCATTTAGGTCATATTAGAAATAATTTATTAGGATATTCAGTTGCTGAAATCATTAAAGCATCTGGAAAAAAAGTATATAAAACACAAATTATTAACGACAGAGGAATTCATATTTGTAAATCGATGTTGGCTTGGCAAAAATTCGGAAACGGACAAACACCTGCTTCAACTGGTTTAAAAGGCGATAAATTAGTGGGTAATTTTTATGTCAAGTTTGAACAAGAATTTCAAGTTGAATATAATAAATGGTTAAGTTCAGATGTCAACTCTGAAGTTGTAAATGATTTTGAAAAACTGACTAAATCGAAAGAATTTCAAGAATTTTTGAATGAAGAGGTCAAGAATAATAAAGATTTTTTGACTTTTTCTGAAAACGAAAAATTTGATTTTTATAAAGCTTTGGTACATAAAGCCCACAAAAAATTTTATAAAAATGAATATTTTAATAATTATAGTAAAATAGGTAAAGAAGTTCAACAAATGCTTTTAGATTGGGAAAATGGAAAACCAGAAGTCATCGAACTATGGAAAACCATGAACCAATGGGTTTACGATGGATTTGCAGTAACATATACTAATTTAGGAGTAGATTTTGATAGCTATTATTATGAAAGTAATACCTATTTACTAGGAAAAGATGTAGTGGAAGAAGGTTTAACTCGTGGTGTTTTCTTCAAAAAAGAAGACGGTTCAGTTTGGATTGATTTAACTGCAGATGGCTTAGATGAAAAAATTGTATTGCGTTCAGATGGCACTTCGGTGTACATGACGCAAGATATAGGAACGGCAATTCAGCGTGTTAGAGATTTTTCAGATATTGGCGGAATGGTTTATACCGTTGGTAATGAGCAAGATTACCATTTTAAAGTATTGTTTTTAATTCTGAAAAAATTAGGATATGAATGGGCTGAAAATTTATTCCATTTATCATACGGAATGGTAGAATTGCCTTCTGGAAAAATGAAATCCCGTGAAGGAACAGTTGTAGATGCCGATGATTTAATGGCGGAAATGACTACCACAGCGCAACAAATTTCAGAAGATTTAGGAAAATTAGATGGGTATTCAGAAGCAGAAAAAGCCAGTTTGTATAACATAATTGGTTTAGGAGCTTTAAAATATTACATGTTAAAAGTAGATCCAAAAAAACAAATGATGTTCAATCCTGAGGAATCT
This sequence comes from Chryseobacterium gleum, assembly GCA_945897915.1. Classification (GTDB taxonomy): domain Bacteria; phylum Bacteroidota; class Bacteroidia; order Flavobacteriales; family Flavobacteriaceae; genus Flavobacterium. Next base: position 27,252 of record CAMDGB010000005.1, read on the forward strand.
GTTGATTTTAATGGAAATACCGGACCGTTTATTCAATACACTTATGCTCGTATTCAATCGATTTTAAGAAAAGCTACTTTCGATCATAGTAAGGAAGTGACTTTTTCTGAATTGCACGAAAAAGAAAAAGAATTAATCAAACAAGTGCAACTATTTCCTGAAGTAATTCAAAGTGCTGCTGAAAATCATAGTCCAGCATTAGTGGCAAATTACACATACGATTTGGTAAAAGAATTCAATTCCTTTTATCAAAATGTGTCGATTTTAGGGGAAGATAATTTAGACAAAAAAATATTCAGAGTACAACTATCAAATTCAGTAAGTCAGGTAATTAAAAGCGCTTTCGGATTATTAGGAATTAGCGTTCCTGAACGTATGTAAAGTAATATTTACGAAGTTAGATTTACGATTTACGAAGTTTGAAATACAATTTTATAATTATAAAATAAAAGTGAACCAAAACAAAACCTATTTTTTTCAATCATGGCTAATTGTAGTAATTGCAATTGTTGCTTTTATTGGGTTTAAATCGTTTTTACCAAAAAAACTTTTCCCTGAAGCAACCGCAAATAGCAAAAATATTGTAGTAGATAGTTTGATGTTAGAAGCTGTAGCCGAAGGCGCCAATCTTTCTGAAGAAGACACTTTAACCAACAAAACCATTTCTTTTGTCAAAAATCCATTTGGAATAAAATTTTCTAGCGAGAAATTCGAACAATATAAAGGATATCAATACTTAATTCCGTTTTTTGAAAAATTATACCAATTAGAAACCAATAAAAAAGGAAAAGCCCGAATTGCCTATTTTGGAGATTCAATGACAGATGGCGATATGATTGTTCAAGATGTTCGCATGCAATTTCAAACTGTATATGGAGGAGAAGGTGTAGGTTTTGTAAATATTACATCAGAATCAGCTTCCTCTAGAGGGTCCATTTTACATGAATTTTCTCCAAATTGGAAAGCACAATCGTATCTAAGAACAAAAAGTCCTTTGCGTTCATTTGGTGTCAATGGTTCCGTTTTTTTTGCAAAAGATACCGCAAATCCTATTTGGGTAAAATATAAAGCTGGCAGAAATCGTTTTTCATCAACTTTAAATAATCCAACACTTTTTTATGGAAGTTCTAAAAATAAAAAAGCAATGTTACGACAAGTTATTGGAAAAGATACTTTTTATAAAAAGCTTACGCCAAACGCCATTTTAAATACTACTCAAATTGGAACATCTTTAAAAAATATTAAAGTAAATTTTATAAATGCAGATTCTATTCCTTTTTACGGATTTAATTTTGACAATGGAAAAGGAATTCATGTTGATAATTTTTCTTCCCGAGGGAATTCTGGTTTGCCTTTAGGTTCATTCAATATTGATTTGATGAATGCTTTTCAGCAAAAGTTGGGTTATGATTTAATTATTTTACAATTTGGTACCAATGTTTTAAATTATGATTCATTAAATTATTCTTGGTATGAAAGAAAAATGACTTCCGTTATAAATCACGTAAAACAATGCTTTCCTGGAGCCGCTATTTTAATTATCACTACGGCTGATAAATCTACTAAATACGATATGCAAATGAAATCGGATTCTGCCGTTGCGCCATTAATTATGGCTCAGAAACAATATGCAGTAAAATCGGAAGCTGGTTTAGTAAATTTATATACACTTATGGGCGGTGATGGCTCAATGGTAAAATGGGTAGAAAATGTACCCGCAAAAGCTAATAAAGATTATACACATTTTAATTATAGAGGTGCAAAAGAAATTGCACAACTCATTTATAAACAAATAGATACTGGTTATAAAGAGTACAAAAGACTACGTATTCTAGCTAAGAAAAAATACATTCCAAAACCAACGGTAATTGATTCTGTATCGCTAATTAAAGACACTTTAAATGAATAAGTTTCTATACATATTATTTTTTACAGCATTTAGTTTTTCACAAAACGATACTGTAAAAGTTGTTATTGATAGCGCTACGGTAGCTATTGATACAACAAATTTTGAAGCGTTTAATAATGTAATTTCTAATGAAAAAGCATTAGTTACTATTTTTGATAAATTATACCAATTAGAAGAAAATCAAGACAGAAAAGTTCGAATAGTTCATATTGGTGATTCGCATATTCAAGCAGATATTTTTACGGCAAAAATACGTTACAGAATGCAGCAAAATTTTGGAAATGCTGGTTTTGGTTTTACATTTCCATATAGTTTAGCAAATACTAATAATAGTTCACCTATTAAATTTAATAGTTCTAGCGGATTTTATGCAACTCGAAATTTATATGCAGAAGTATCAAAACCAGTAGGGATTAGTGGGATTTCTTTCGAACCTAAACAAAAAAGTTTTCATATTGACTTGTTAGTCAAAGAAGCACAATTCGATTTCACGAAGTTGAAAATCATTTCACCTAAAAACGAAAATATTTTTAATGTGTCTTTTGCGAAAAAAAGCAATATTGTTCAAGAAAAAGTGGCGGTAAAAACACCCGCAATAAGTTCTCATAAAGTAAAACCCGGTGAAGTTTTAGGCGGTATTGCAGATAAATATAACATATCATTAAAACAATTAAAATCAGCTAACGGATTGTCTTCTGATAATATTAGAGATGGCAAAATTTTAAAAATTCCCGGCGGCAAAACAGTTACAACCTATAAAACAATTTCAACTGTAAAATACAGTTATGAACCGATTATTTTAGAAAACACATCATTATATAATGTTTATAGTTCTGAAAGACCGATTGATAAAATTACAATTATAGGAAATGAAAACAGTACTGAATTTGCATTAAATGGCTTGATTTTAGAAAATGAAAATCCGGGAATTACTTATTCTTCTATTGGTGTAAATGGCGCAAAAAGCAGTGATTTTAATAAGTTTCCTTTGTTTTTTGAGCAATTACCAAGTTTAGAAGCAGATTTATACGTAATTTCTTTAGGCACCAACGAAAGCTTTGACAAACAAGATATTGCTACTTATTTCGGAAATTTAAAAACAATGATTGACGGAATAAAACAGAAGTGTCCAGAAGCTTCTTTTTTACTAACTACGCCACCACCATCAGTTTTACTTGGAAAATCTCAAAATATTTATATTGAAAAATATGCCGAAAAAATTATTGAAATGGCACCAACTGAAAACTATGCTGTATGGAATTTATTAGATATTTTTGGTGGAAATAAAAATATTACCATTAATTCAAGAATGGGATTAATGGCAAGAGATAAAGTGCATTATTCAAATGCAGGTTATGATAAACAAGGCGAATTATTTTTCGATGCGTTTATTCAATCGTACGAATTATATAAATCTGAAAAATAGAAGATTGTGTTGGAAGATTGGTTTTATAAAAATATAGGCAAAATTACTCCTGAAGTAATCGAAAAATGGTTTGTTTACAATGAAAAAGAGCCATTACTTTTTAATTCGGGCTTATTTTTAGGTTTGTTTTTAGTCTTTTATTTCTGGTATATTTTACTTAGAAAAGCGGACACCATGCGAATGATTTACGTAATTTTATTTTCGCTGTTTTTCTATTACAAATCAAGTGGAATCTACTTTTTGTTACTTTTAGGATCGGCAGTTGTCGACTATAATTTAGGGAATTTAGTGCATCGAACTTCTAGTATTTTTTATAAAAAGTTATGTTTAACATTTAGTATTATTCTAAATTTAGGATTTTTAGGGTATTTTAAATACAGTAATTTTTTAGTAGATATTACCAATAACTTAACTGGAGAAAAATTTTTGTTTTTTGATGTTATTTTACCTGTAGGAATTTCATTTTATACGTTTCAATCTATAAGTTATATTATTGAAATATATCGAAAAGAAATTGAACCCACTAATCGCTTTATGGATTATTTGTTTTTCGTATCTTTTTTCCCACAATTAGTTGCTGGACCTATCGTTAGAGCAAAAGACTTTTTACCACAAATTTATCAGAAATTAAACGTAACCCAAGACGACATTAATCGTGCTTTTCTATTAATTATTGGAGGTTTAATTAAGAAAACAGTTATTTCAGATTATATATCATTAAACTTCGTCGATCGTGTTTTCGACTTACCAAATAGTTACACGCCTTTTGAAAATTTAATGGCCTCTTATGGTTATACGATTCAAATATATTGTGATTTTTCTGGATATTCAGATATGGCAATTGGTGTAGCCTTGTTATTGGGATTCAAATTACCAACCAATTTTCGTTCGCCATATAAATCGACTTCAATAACCGATTTTTGGCGCCGTTGGCACATTTCGTTATCTACTTGGTTAAAAGATTTTTTATACATTTCAGTAGGCGGAAATCGTTACGGAACTTTTGCTGGTTTTTTATTTCCAAGTTTATTTTTTATTGGTATCATCATTTGGGGAATTTCATTTTCTACAACCAGTAACATTCCGTTAATTTTAGCTGTAGCATCTACAATAATATTTATTTTCACTTTTTTATTTTCAAGGGAAAAAGAAAAAACCATGTACACCAATGTAAACTTAATGACAACCATGTTGTTAGGCGGATTGTGGCACGGAGCAAGTTTGCGTTTCATAATTTGGGGTGCATTACATGGTATGGCTTTGGCCATTCACAAAATATTTTTAGAATATTACCCGCCGTCAAAGCGTAAGGTGTTTTTCTTAACGCCTTTTTTGAAGTTTTTTTCTATTTTAGTAACATTTCATTTTGTGGCTTTCTGTTGGATTTTCTTTCGAGCCAAAGATTTTACAATTGCATTACAAATAATTGAAAACATTGGAAAAGTAACCTTTGATTTCAATCAGTGGTTCACCATTATTCAAGGTTATCAAAATGTATTTATTTTGATGTTTTTAGGCTATTTTTGGCATTACATTCCTGAAAAAGTTACTGTCGCCATTCAAAATGTGTTTAAAGCAATGCCTTTAATTACACGAGCTATTGTTTTAGGATTAATTTTTTGGTTGGTTTATGCTACAGCAGCTGCCGGACCACAACCGTTTATTTACTTCCAATTTTAAGATTTTTAAATTATGAAAAAAACATTTTTAAATAAGTGGCATTTTATGCGCTATTTCCGAATTGCAATAGCCCTGTTCTGCTTTTATACAGCTTACGAACAAAATCAATGGCTATTTTTTATTTTTGGTATTTTCTTTTTGTTTCAGGCAGTTTTTAATTTAGGATGCGGTGGAAGCTGTAAGAATTAAAGTGTTGTATTTCAATTTTTTAATAAAAAAAAACTATATTTGTTTATAAACCATAATAAATTAAGTTATGAAAAAAATTAAAATAATTTCAGTTTTAGTACTTTTGTTTGTGCTTAATGTGGCTTCCATGTGTAGTGACGACGATGATTCTCCAACAAATGTAAACCAAACACAAGTAATTAATACCGTAATATCAGGAACTTGGCGTATTACTAATTATGTTGATTCGGGTGTAAACGAAACTACTAATTTTACAGGTTATAATTTTACATTTGGTGCTAATAATGTACTTACAGCAGTAGGAAACGGATTAACAATATCAGGAACTTGGTCTGTTACGGACACAAATAGTAACGACGATACTTTAAACGATTTAGATTTTAATATTGCTTTTACTTCTCCAGTTAACTTTTTAGAATTATCGGATGACTGGGATATCGTTTCAAGAACCGATACTAAAATTCAATTGATTGATGTGAGTGGAGGTAACGGCGGAACAGATTATTTAACCTTTGATAAAAATTAAGAAAAATTTATCATTTAAGTAAAATAAAATTATTACTTTTGAAATATATTAAGTTAATAAGTATAACAAATAAAAATAAATATCATGAAAAAAGTATTGTCAATTGTTGCCTTAATGGCATTTATGGTTTCTTCTGCTTCTGTACTAAGCTTTAAAGAAAAAGAAAAAGAAAAGAAAAAAGCAAAAACTGAAAAGTCTTCTTGTTCAGACAAAAAAGAAGCCGATAAAAAATCGTGTGCTTCAACTGAGAAAAAATCTTGTTGTTCAAAAAAATAATAAGTTTTAAAACAAGTTAAACAACCGTTCCGAATTTTCAGAACGGTTTTTTTATTTTTAAATATTAAAATTTTGCAAGAAGCTCACTTTGTTACTTTGCAACTTTAGTTTATATTTGCACTTCATTAAAAAGCTCAATTATTATGTTTGATAATCTTACCGATAAGTTAGATAAAGCATTCCATATATTAAAAGGACACGGGAAAATTACCGATGTAAATGTTGCGGATACTTTAAAAGAAGTACGTCGTGCTTTGTTAGATGCCGATGTGAACTTTAAAATTGCTAAAGATTTTACTACAAGAGTAAAAGACAAAGCAATTGGGGAGAATGTTTTAACTACATTGCAGCCAGGTCAGTTGTTGGTAAAATTAGTTAAAGATGAATTGACCGAATTAATGGGTGGCGATGTTGCAGGAGTAAACTTATCTGGAAATCCAACCGTAATATTAATGTCTGGTTTGCAAGGATCAGGTAAAACTACTTTTTCGGGTAAACTTGCCAATTTTTTAAAAACAAAGAAATCAAAAAACCCACTTTTAGTAGCTTGTGATATTTATCGTCCTGCGGCAATTAATCAATTGCACGTTGTTGGGGAACAAATTGGTGTGGAAGTATATTCTGAACTAGAAAATAAAAATGCAGTTTCAATTGCAGAAAATGCAATAAAACATGCAAAAGCAAATGGTTTTAATGTAGTAATTATTGATACCGCTGGTCGTTTAGCTGTAGATGAAGAAATGATGAACGAAATTGCAAACGTTCACAAAGCCATTCAACCTCAAGAAACGTTATTTGTGGTAGATGCAATGACAGGTCAAGATGCTGTTAATACTGCAAAAGCATTCAATGATAGGTTGAATTTTGATGGTGTTGTTCTTACCAAATTGGATGGAGATACTCGTGGGGGAGCTGCAATTTCAATTAAATCGGTAGTAAATAAACCCATAAAATTCATTGGTACCGGAGAAAAAATGGATGCCATTGATGTGTTCTATCCTTCTCGTATGGCGGAAAGAATTTTAGGAATGGGTGACGTAGTGTCATTGGTAGAAAGAGCTCAAGAACAATATGATGAAGAAGAAGCCAGAAAAATTCAGAAAAAAATTGCAAAAAACGAATTTGGATTTGATGATTTTTTAGCGCAAATACAACAAATTAAAAAAATGGGAAGCATGAAAGATCTTGTCGGAATGATTCCTGGAGCGGGAAAAGCTTTAAAAGATGTTGAAATTGAAGATGACGCTTTTAAACATGTAGAAGCCATTATCCAATCTATGACACCAAAAGAAAGAAGTAAACCAGCGATTATTGATGTAAAAAGAAAAATGCGTATTGCAAAAGGTGCTGGTAGAAAAATTGAAGATGTCAATCAGTTGATGAAACAATTTGATCAAATGAGCAAAATGATGAAAATGATGCAAGGCGGTGGCGGAAAAAAAATGATGCAAATGATGGGCGGAATGAAAGGAATGCCTTCAATGCCTGGATTAAAATAATAACTAAATAGTAAAGGCAAATGTTTTAAAAATTAATTAAAATATTTGACTTTGAAACTTTAAAACAAAAACCATGCAACTACTAGACGGAAAAAAAGTTTCTGAAGAAATTAAAGAGGAAATTGCTGCTGAAGTAGCAAAAATTAAAGCAAATGGTGAAAAAGTCCCTCATTTAGCTGCAATTATTGTAGGAAATGACGGAGCAAGTTTAACTTATGTGGGTAGTAAAGTAAAAGCTTGCGAGCGAGTGGGCTTTGAATCGACATTGATAAAAATGCCTAGTACTACTTCTGAAACAGAATTACTTAAAAAAATTACTGAATTAAACGAAGATCCAAATATTGATGGTTTTATTGTGCAATTACCTTTGCCTCCACAAATTGATACTCAGGAAGTTATTATGGCCATTCATCCATCAAAAGATGTAGATGGTTTTCATCCGGAAAATTTTGGAAAAATGGCCTTGGATATGAGTACATTTATTCCAGCTACACCATTTGGAATTTTAGAATTATTAGAAAGATACAAAGTTCAAACGCAAGGAAAACACACTGTAGTTATTGGAAGAAGTCATATTGTAGGTCGTCCTATGAGTATTTTAATGGGAAGAAAAGGTTTTCCAGGCAATTCAACGGTAACAGTTACACATACTCATACTAAAAATATTACGCAAATTACTTCGCAGGCAGATATTATTATATCGGCGCTTGGTGTGCCAAATTATTTAAAAGCAGAAATGGTAAAAGATGATGTTGTTATAATTGATGTTGGTATTACTCGTGTTATTGATGAAACAACTGAAAAAGGATATAGAATTGTAGGAGATGTTGATTTTGAAAATGTTTCCAAAAAAGCATCATTTATTACACCAGTTCCAGGCGGAGTTGGTCCTATGACAATTGCAATGCTTTTGAAAAACACACTAATTGCAAGGGAAAACAGAAAATAAAAGAAACAAAAGAAATCTCAATTTTTTAAGTTGAGATTTTTTTTGAATTAAAATCGCTTAATTTTAAGTCTAAAAATCTAAAAATTAAGTTAATAAATCTCCAATTAGTTGTTTAATTGTAATCATTTCCTATTTTTGCTTATTGCAAATAAAACCAATTTAAAAAAATGAAAATTCAAAACTTTTATTTAGTATTATTTTTAACAATATGCTTTAATTCAATTGCCCAAAACTCAACAAAAGAGGTGCTTTTTACTATTGATTCAAATGAATATAAAATTGATGAATTTAAAAGAATTTATCTTAAAAATTTAGATTTAGTAAAAGATGATTCACAGAAAGATTTAAATCAATATTTAGAATTATTTATTGGGTATAAATTAAAAGTAAATAAGGCATACAAGTTAGGCTTGCAAAACAATTCAAAGTATCAAAATGAACTAAGTTCCTATAGAATACAACTTTCTAAATCCTATTTAAATGATTCAAAAGTTACTAATCAATTAATTGAAGAAGCTTACAATAGAAGTTTAAAAGAAGTAAAAGCTTCTCATATTTTGCTTTCATTTGATGAAAGTATTAAAGGCGCTGACACATTGGCTTTTTACAATAAAGCACTTGCTTTAAAAAAACAAATTGAAAAAGGAGAAAGTTTTGAATCAGTTGCATTGGCCAATTCTCAAGATCCTTCTGTTGCAGACAATAAAGGTAATTTAGGCTATTTTTCTGCTTTTAGAATGGTCTATCCTTTTGAATCAACAGCATATAAAACGCCAATAGGACAAATTTCAAACCCAGTTCGTACCCGTTTTGGTTATCATTTAATTAAAGTTACTGACATAAGAGACAATAAAGGAGAAGTAACTGTTGCCCATATTATGATTTTAAATCCAACAGACGCTTCAGAAGACGCAAAATTCAAAGCCAAACAAACCATTGATGATATTTCTAAAAAAATTCAACAAGGCGAAAGTTTTGAAGCATTAGCAAGTCAGTTTTCTGAAGATAAATCTACTGCGGTTAAAGGTGGTATTTTACAACGTTTTGGAACAGGGCAATTAAGTTCTGAAGCTTTTGAAAGTGCCGCGTTTTCATTGCAAAATAAAGGCGATATATCACAACCATTTGAATCTGGTTTTGGATGGCATATTGTAAAATTAATAGAAAAACATCCAGTAAAATCTCTTGCTGATTCAAAATCCGAATTAGAAAATAAAATTAAAAGAGACGAGCGTTCTATAATTATTACCAACACTTTGGCTAGTAAATTGAAAATAAAATATGCTCAAGAAGTCAATAAATCGGAATACAAGAATATTGAAAAAACGGTTACGGATGCAATTTATAGTCAAACGTGGGAAATTCCTAAAGAAGATCTTTCAATAAAAGGTGAGATTTTAATTATTGATAAGATTAAAAAGCTACCAACAACTTCTTTTGCTAGTTACATGCAATCGCAACAGAAAAATAAACTTTCTACGAAACCTGTAAAAAAGTTAGTAGCTGAATTATTCGAATCTTGGAAAGACGAACAATTAATTGCGTATTATACTGATAATTTAGAAAACGAATTCATCGATTTTAAAAATGTGATGGACGAATACAGAGATGGTTTGTTATTATTTGATTTGATGGAAAAAGAAATTTGGGATAAATCTAAAACAGATACTATTGGGCTTCAAAATTTCTATAATTCTAATGTATCAAAATACAATTGGAAAGAAAGATTTGATGTAGATATTTTGTCATCAACAGATGCAGCTGTGATTGAATCAGCTCAAAAAATGCTTAAAAAAGGAAAAAGTATTGAGTATATCAAATCAAAATTAAATAAAAATGATAAAATCGCTATCATGGTGAAATCTGGTTTATTTGAGAAAAATTATGATATTTTAGATAAAATTCCAAATCTATCAATGGGCGCAAATAACACATATAAAGATGCAAATTATAGTTTTGTAGTTCATGTTAAAAATACCAAACCTGCAGAAACAAAAGCACTTATAGATTGTAAAAGTAAAGTGATTAACGATTACCAACAATATTTAGAGTCCACTTGGGTAGATGAGTTAAAAAAAGAATTTAAAATAAATATCAATACCGCTGTTTTTGAATATGTTAAACAGCAATTAAAATAATAAAAACAGAAATAACCAATGATGCCAATAAAACCAATGATTTCGAAATTTATAAATAAAACCAATCTTTTAGCGTTTGCTTTTTTATTGTTTTCAGTAATTACTTTTGCACAAAAGAAACAAAAAGTTGATGGTGTTGCAGCAGTTGTAGGAAATTATATAGTATTAGATTCTGATATAGATTTAATGCTTTTAGAATTAAAAACGCAAGGTGTAGATACTGAAAAAATTACAAGATGTGAATTATTAGGAAAACAATTAGAAGATAAATTATATGCCCATCAAGCTGTTCAGGATAGTATTGTGGTTACAGATGAAGAAGTGAATACTTTTATGGATAGCCAAATGAATACTATGGTAGAACAAATTGGTTCTAAAGAAAAATTATTTGAATATTATAAGAAAAAAGATGAAGAAGATTTTAGGAGTTATTTTTTCGAAATTATTAAATTAAACAAGTTAACATCGCAAATGCAACGTAAGATTGTTGATGAAATTACAGTAACACCAGATGAAGTAAAACAGTTTTTTAATAAGATTCCAGTAGATAAGATTCCAACAATTGGTGCAGAAATCGAATTGTCTCAAATTGTAGTGAAACCAATAATTTCTAAAGAAGACAAGCAAAAAGCCATTGATAAATTAAAAGAAATTAGAAACGATGTAATTAATAACGGTGGAAGTTTTTACAGTAAAGCCGTAATTTATTCTGAAGATCCAGGTTCAAGCTCCAATGGTGGATATTATAAAATGAATAAAAAAACACAGTTTGTAAAAGAATTTAAAGATGTGGCTTTTCGTTTAAATGAAGGTGAAATCTCAGAACCTTTTGAAACAGAATTTGGTTTTCATATTATTTTTGTAGAAAAAATTATTGGTCAAGATATCGAGTTAAGACATATTTTAGTAAGTCCAAAAGTTACCTCTAAAGCCATGAAAGAAGCTTCAGAAAAAATTGATGGAATTCGTGAAAAAATTGAAAAAGGAGAAATTACCTTTGAAGACGCTGCAAAAGCTTCTTCAGATGATAAAGACACAAAAAATAACGGTGGACTTTTATTAAATCCGCGTTCTTCAGAACCTCGTTTTGAAATTTCAAAATTAGATCCAGCTTTGTACAATCAGGTTAATGGAATTTCGCAAGCTGAAATGTCTAAAGTAATTTTAGACCAAGAAAGACAAGGGACAAAATTCTTTAAAATCCTTAAAGTAAATAAAAAAACAGAGGAACACAAAGCAGATTTTGGTACAGATTATATCAAAATTAAAGAATTAGCACTTTCTGATAAACAATTGCAAGAAATCGGAAAATGGATGGCCGAAAAAATTGATAAAAATTATATAAAAATAAGTAACGATTATAAAGAGTGTACATTTGAAAATAATTGGTTAAAAAAATAGCCATTTATTCAATACCTTTTTCCCAAAACCCTTTTCCCTAAAAGATGTCAGACGTAGCAGCAATTGAAAAATTAGTAAGCAAACAAAAGCAATTGAAACAAGAAATTGCTAAAGTTATTGTAGGTCAAGATGATGTAGTCAATCAGATTGTTTTGAGTCTTTTTTCTGGCGGACATGCTTTGTTAATTGGCGTACCAGGTTTAGCAAAAACCTTAATGGTAAATACGATTTCAGAAGCATTAGGGTTACATTTCAAACGTATTCAATTTACCCCAGATTTAATGCCTTCCGATATTTTAGGAAGTGAAATATTGGACGAAACACGAAATTTTAAATTCATAAAAGGACCTATTTTTTCTAATATAATTTTGGCTGATGAAATTAACAGAACACCACCAAAAACACAAGCCGCTTTATTGGAAGCAATGCAAGAAAAATCGGTTACTGTGGCGGGGCAAAGTTTTAAATTAGATTTACCATTTTTTGTATTGGCAACTCAAAATCCTATTGAGCAAGAAGGAACTTATCCTTTGCCTGAAGCACAATTAGATCGTTTTATGTTTGCTATAAATTTAGATTATCCTACATTTGAAGAAGAAGTTCAAGTGGTAAAAGCAACAACTTCAGATATAAAAACAACTATAAATCCGCTGTTTTCTGCAGAAGAAATTATTGATTATCAAAACCTAATTCGAAAAATTCCAGTTACAGATAATGTAATTGAATATGCGGTAACGCTGGTTTCAAAAACGCGCCCTAATAATCCGTTAGCACCTGATTTTGTTAAAAGCTATTTAGATTGGGGTGCTGGTCCTCGTGCCTCCCAAAATTTAATCTTAGCCGCAAAAACAAATGCAGTTATTAATGGAAAATTCTCTCCAGATATTGAGGATATTCAAGCTGTAGCATTCGGAATTTTACGTCACAGAATTGTCAAAAACTACAAAGCGGATGCAGAAGGCATTTCGGAAGAAGACATCATTAGAAAACTATTTTAAAAGCAGTACAACTTATTAATTTGATAAAATACACCCGTTTTTTTTCGAAATTCGTAGTTTAAATTACTTAAATTAAGAATTCTTAAATCATTACATCTTTTCTGTTGTATTTTTGAATTAAAATCATCAAAACAGAATAAATACATATAATAATTCCAATTATATCGTTTTTTTTTATAAATTTTTTAATCTAAAAAGAATTGGTTAAATTTGCATCACAAATAAAAAATAATACAATCAAATAATAAAATTATAGTATGGCATACGACATCAAAATGATTGAAAAAGTATACGAAAACCTGGCTGTTCGTGTGGATAAAGCACGTGAATTGGTTGGTCGTCCACTTACTTTAACTGAAAAGATATTATATTCTCATTTATGGGAAAAAAATCCTACCTCAACCTTTAAAAGAGGAGCAGATTATGTAGATTTTGCCCCAGATAGAGTAGCTTGTCAAGATGCAACTGCACAAATGGCTTTGTTACAATTTATGCATGCAGGTAAGAAAACAGTTGCAGTACCAACAACGGTTCATTGTGACCACTTAATCCAAGCCAAAATTGGAGCCGCTACAGATTTAGCTTTTGCAAACACACAGTCAAAGGAAGTTTTCGATTTTCTTTCTTCTGTTTCAAATAAATATGGAATTGGTTTTTGGAAGCCAGGTTCAGGAATTATTCACCAAATTGTTTTAGAAAATTATGCATTTCCAGGCGGAATGATGATTGGTACCGATTCTCATACGGTTAATGCCGGTGGTTTAGGTATGTTAGCAATTGGTGTTGGTGGAGCCGATGCCGTTGATGTAATGTCGGGCATGTCTTGGGAATTAAAATTCCCTAAATTAATTGGCGTAAAATTAACTGGTAAATTAAACGGCTGGTTATCAGCCAAAGATGTTATTCTTAAAGTTGCAGATATTTTAACTGTAAAAGGCGGAACAGGTGCAGTAGTTGAATATTTTGGCGAAGGCGCAACTTCAATGTCTTGCACAGGTAAAGGAACAATTTGTAACATGGGTGCAGAAATTGGAGCAACTACTTCAACTTTTGGATACGATGATTCAATGCGAAGATATTTAGCTGCAACAGGACGCCAAGATGTGGTTGATGCTGCCGATAAAGTTGCTGATTATTTAACTGGTGACGCTGAAGTGTATGCCAATCCAGAGCAATATTTCGATCAATTAATTGAAATTAACTTATCAGAATTAGAGCCTCATATTAATGGTCCTTTTACACCGGATAGAGGAACGCCAGTTTCTAAAATGAAAGAAGTAGCCGCACTAAATGGATGGCCTTTAAAAGTAGAATGGGGTTTAATAGGTTCTTGTACTAATTCTTCTTACGAAGACATGTCAAGAGCAGCCTCTATTGTAGAACAAGCAGTGGCTCATGGAATTACTCCAAAAGCAGAATTTGGAATCAATCCTGGTTCGGAACAAATTAGATATACCATTGAAAGAGACGGCATTATTGCTACTTTCGAAAAAATGGGAACTAAAGTATTTACAAACGCTTGCGGGCCTTGTATTGGACAATGGGATAGAGCAGGTGCAGATAAAGGGGAGAAAAACACTATTGTTCATTCGTTCAATCGTAACTTTTCTAAAAGAGCGGATGGAAATCCGAATACTCACGCTTTTGTAACTTCTCCAGAAATGGTTGCCGCGTTAGCGATTTCAGGTCGTTTGGATTTTAATCCTTTAACTGATACATTATTAAATGATAAAGGAGAAGCTATTAAGTTTAATCCCCCAGTTGGAGACGAATTGCCAACAAAAGGTTTTGCTGTAGAAGATGCTGGTTTTCAAGCCCCTGCTGAAGATGGTTCTTCTGTAGAAGTTGTGGTTTCTGAAACATCGGATAGATTACAACTCTTGGCGCCTTTTACCGCTTGGGATGGAAAAAATATTGCTGGAGCTAAGTTGTTAATCAAAGCATTCGGGAAATGTACAACAGATCATATTTCTATGGCCGGACCATGGTTACGTTTCCGTGGACATTTAGATAATATTTCTAATAATATGTTAATTGGTGCAGAAAATGCCTTTAATGGTAAAGCTAATTCGGTTAAAAATCAATTAAATGGCTCATATGCTGAAGTTCCAGTTGTAGCTAGAGCTTATAAATCAGCTGGAATTCCTTCAATTGTTGTAGGTGATCATAATTACGGAGAAGGATCTTCACGTGAGCATGCTGCAATGGAACCACGTTTTTTGGGCGTTACTGCCGTTTTAGTAAAATCATTTGCTCGTATTCACGAAACGAATTTAAAAAAGCAAGGTATGTTAGGTTTAACCTTTGCAAATGAAACAGATTACGATAAAATTCAAGAAGATGATACCATCAATTTCTTAGATTTAACAGAATTTGCACCAGGCAAACCTTTAACGTTAGAATTTATCCACGCAGATGGAACAAAAGATATTATTTTAGCCAATCATACCTATAACGAAAGCCAAATTGGTTGGTTTGTAGCTGGTTCAGCTTTAAATTTAATTGCTGCTGGAAAAGCTTAGTTAGGTTTTTAATAAATATGAAAACTCCAAGCTTAGGCTTGGAGTTTTTTTTTGTGGTAAAAATTATTTTTTACTATGTCTTTTCTCCAAAATTACAATTTTAATCATCCAAAACAAATGCAAGGCCACAATTGGCAATATAATTAGTAACTGTACTTTGTTTAGGATATAAGCCAAATAAACTAGCGTAAAAGCAATGCAAATTTGTGCAATTAAAAGTGTTTTTCGACTATTTTTTTTCCAGTAGAAATAGGCAAAAAATAACAATAATGGATTAAATAACATGATATTGTAATTCCATAAAATTTCTTCGTGTAGAGAAAACAATCCCACTAGACTGAAAAATAAACCTAACAATCCTGCAAAAACAAAATAGGTAATTTGAATACCTTTTTTGTTTATTACAATCAAAATTACAATCGCTAACAATAAAGAATATATAGAATTTATATAAGAAAATGGTGTTGTGATGGTTTCTATATTTAAAATTTTGGTAGGTTTTGCTATTTTTTTTTCGTTTTGAGAAGCTGTATTTAATGCTTTTTCCAATTCTAAAGGCAAAAATAAACGTGTTGCAGGTTGGTCAACTTTAGCTCCAAAAATAATTTGAATCCCCAATTTCATATAAAAATCCGACATATAAGGGTATAAAATTTCCCTATAACTTTGTTCCGATTTTGGTTGCTTTAAAATTTCATTACCCAATATTTTATTGATTTTATCTACAACCATTGTTGTGCAATTTTTATCAATAAATTTATAGGTATAAAAACGTTCATCTGAAGTCATACTGGTGTTGAGCTCATTTAAAAGTTGTTGCTTTTGTGCTGAAGTTAAATTTAATTCTTGTGATACAATACTTCTGCCGTCTAATTTGTAATTGTACTCAAAATCGTAGTAATTTTCGCTAGTTATAAAATATTGCAAATCGCCTTTTACGAATTTCAGTATAAAATTTGGCGTTGTAAAATCAAAAGCACCATAGTTGTATACTACATCAATTTGGTTTACATAATCTGTTATTCTAATTCCAGTATGACCATACATGGCATAAGAAACTGGCGCTGTTCCGCAAGTTAAGATACTCACTTTTGCATCGTCAGATAAAATTACGTTTTGCGAAAAACCAATAACGGGCAATAATAAAAAAAGTATTTTTTTTAGCATAATAGGTACGCAGATTTTAATGATTTAAATGGTTTGCACTGATTATATTTTATTGAACACTGATTACTTTGGAATTACCTCCTAAAAATTCCTAAATCCACTTTTACTGAAAATACATTAGAATAAAGTGCCGCGCTTTGATTTCCCAAATCAGTTAAAGCATAATCTACTTGAATCCCCTTGTATTTGAACCCCAAACCAATATTTGGTTGAAAACTTACTTTATTTGTATTGTCAATTTGTGTAATTTGTTGAAAATTTCCAACTCCAGCTCTCAAAAAAGCCAAATCAATATAGCCAAATTCCAAACCGATTGCGGGGCTAATACTCATCATACTTGTAGAAATAATATCGTTTGTTTGGGCAAATTCCATATTCAAATTGGCCGCGGTTGTTAAGGTGTAATCGTAATGGAATTCGAATTTTTTTGACAAACCAAATTGTGCTTTTGGCAAAGTGATTTCACTAGTTTCAGGCAATTCCTGATTTTCACCTGGAACCGCATTTTTTATTTTATTAAATTCATCTTCGTTGATGGTCCACGTGTTGTATGTTGTAGTGATGTCTCTTAACATTAAACCAAATTTCCAATCGTTTTTGTTTTGAAATTGCAATCCAATATCAAAGCCAAATCCCCAAGAAGATGCAAAATCGCCAATAATTCTTCGTATAACCTTTGCATTTACACCATAATTAAAACCTTGTACTGGTAATTTTCGTGCGTAAGAAAAAGTTACGCCATAATCTGCAGTAGAAAAAAGCGAAATTCTATTGTAATCAATATTTCCTTGACTGTCAATTAATTGCGTAGTATTTAAAATATCGTCTACTCCAAAACGTATTAATGAAATTCCCCAAGCACTTCGGTCGTCAATTGGCATAGCAAAGCCAGCGTAATCATATTGTGCAATATTTGCAAAATAATTAGCGTGCATAAGTGCAATTTGTTTGTCTTCCAATTGTAAAATCCCAGCAGGATTCCAATATCCTGAATTAACATCGGAAGTTTGTGCTGTTACCGCATTACTCATACCTAAAGCTGCGGCATCCACTCCAATGTTTAAAAATTCGTTGGAATATTTACGTATAGTTTGCGCAAAAAATGACGTGGAAGTCAAAAGCACGGTGAATACAATTATTTTTTTCAAATCAAATTTAATCTAGCTACAAATATCTTAATTTCTTACCTAATAAACTCAAATTCTTTCATTTTATTGTTTACATTTGCTATAGAATATTCATAATATAGAAAATTTTAACTCAATGAGCATAAAAACACATATTCCTAACTCAATTACTTTATTGAATTTACTCGCTGGATTATTTGCTTTAATTCATGCGTTTAACGGAAATTACAATGAAGCTTTTTCATTGGTTTGTTTGGGAGTTTTCTTTGATTTTTGGGATGGTTTTTTCGCCAGAATTTGGAAAGTTCAAAGTCAAATTGGCTTACAATTAGATTCTTTAGCGGATATGGTTACAAGTGGCGTTGTGCCAGGTTTGGTAATGTATAAAATGTTAGCAGATATTCAGGAAAACCAATCGCAATATAATTTAACAGAAGAAACCTATTATATGGGTATTGTGCCCTATTTAGGTTTTTTAATCACTTTGGCTTCTTGCTATAGATTGGCTAAATTTAATGTAGATGCCCGTCAAACAGATTCGTTTATAGGTTTGCCAACACCAGCAAATGCATTACTGATTATGAGTATTCCAATGATTCAGTTTCATTCAGAATTTGAATGGTTGGTTGATTTTTTAAGTAATCCGTTCGTATTAGTTGGAGTTACGGTTTTAAGTTCGTATTTATTAAACGCAGAAATTCCTTTATTTTCTTTAAAAGTAAAAAGTTTCAGCTGGGAAAAATATAAAATGCAAGTCGTTTTTATGATTATTTCAATCATTTTAATTGCGATTTTTGAATTCATTGCGATTCCAATTATCATTTTATTATATGTTATTTTATCGGTTGTGAATAATACGATTCTTAAAAAAGTTTAATGGCAACCAGAAGAAAATATACTTCTAAAAGAAAAAAACAAACTTTAATTAGTCCGAAATCTCTCAAATGGATTCTTGGACTTTTTTTGTTATTGATTACGATAATTTTCGTGTATCAAAAAAAAGATTTGTTTTTAAATTATTTGGGATTTAAAACTAAAAACACCGAATTAACTGCAAATCAGAGAAAATTAGAAGACAAGCGCATAAATGATATTGTAGCCAATCATGAAGGTAAAATTTTTGGAATTGATGTTTCTCAATACCAAGGTACAATTGATTGGGAAAATCTTGAAGCTATTGAGGAACAATTTGAAATTAAATTCGTTATCGTTAGAGCTACTGCAGGAAGTAATAAAGTCGATTTAAAATTCAAGAAAAATTGGAAGAATTTAACGGCTTCCGTCTATATTCAAGGTGCTTATCATTATTACCGTCCTGATGAAAATTCAACCGATCAAGCCAATAATTTTATTGAGAATGTCAAATTACGAAAAGGACATTTACCTCCGATTTTAGATATCGAAAAAATGCCTAAAGGACAATCAATGAGTAAACTCAAAGAAGGTTTGCAAAATTGGTTAACAATAGTAGAAAAACATTTCGAAGTGCAACCGATAATTTATACAAGTGAAAAATATTACGAAGATTTTTTACAAGAAGATTTTCCAAATTATAAATTTTGGATAGCCAATTACAATCCTTGGAAAGAAAAAATTGAAGATGATTATTTGATGTGGCAATTCACAGAAAAAGCCAAACTTCACGGGATTAATGAATTAGTGGATGTGAATGTTTTCAACGGAACTGTTGAAGATTTGAAGAAAGTGTGTATTAAATAATCCATTTTTTTGGTAAAAATGCCATAAAAAATACCATAAAAAAAATAATTGCAATTAATAATGCAACAGATTTTGAATTGGCAAAGTTAGTTGTCCAACCCGTCCAACCTAGTCTTTTTGGTGGTAATAATCTTTCGTCTTCAGGGTTATAATAAAACAAGCCATATTTCCAATTATTTGGGTCTTTGCGCCAAATTTCTGATTGTTCTTTTGATGGGTTTTTCATATGATAGGTTTGCGGGTTTTAAAATTACTTATCTAACTCAACTTCTTTCGGTGCATTGAAGTCAATTTTTGTTTTTCTTAATTCGAAATTCTGTCCTAAATATACGCGTCTTACCATTTCATCTTCTACTAATTCTTCTGGTTTTCCAGCTTTTAGAATACCGCCTTCAAACATTAAATAGGTTTTATCTGTGATAGCTAAAGTTTCTTGCACATTATGGTCGGTTATTAAAATTCCGATATTTTTATTTTTTAATTGTGCGACAATTTTTTGAATATCTTCAACCGCAACTGGGTCAACTCCAGCAAAAGGTTCGTCTAATAAAATAAATTTCGGGTCCGTAGCTAAACATCTTGCAATTTCTGTTCTTCTTCGTTCTCCACCCGATAATAAATCACCTCTATTAGTTCTAATATGGCCTAAAGAAAATTCTTCAATTAAACTTTCCATTTTTGCTTCTTGTGCAGCTTTGGTCAAATTGGTCAATTGTAAAACCGACAAAATATTGTCTTCAATACTCAATTTTCTAAAAACTGAAGCTTCTTGCGCCAAGTAACCAATTCCGTTTTGTGCACGTTTGTACATTGGAAAATTTGTAATATTCATATCGTCTAAATAAATATTTCCAGAATTTGGTTTTACTAAACCCACAATCATATAAAAAGAAGTTGTTTTTCCAGCACCATTTGGACCCAATAAACCAACAATTTCTCCTTGATTTACTTCAACGGAAATGCCTTTTACAACACTTCTTTTTTTGTATGTTTTAACTAAATTTTCGGCTCTTAATTTCATTTTTTTTAATTTGTCAATTAGACAATATGGCAATGTGCCAATCTTTCAATATTTTGTAAAAATATTAAATATAATTGAAGTTGAAACTTTATTATTATTTGTTTAACTTTTTAGAATAATTGGCACATTGGCTAATTATTTAATTATCTCATTTTCCAAAGCTTCCCAAAATTCATAAGCTCTTCTTAAGTGTGGAATTACAATTGTACCACCAACTAAAGTTGCAATACTCATGGCTTCCATCATTTCTGTTCTGTTTACTCCGTTTTTATAGGCCGTTTCTAAATGATATTTAATGCAATCATCACAACGTAAAACGGCTGAAGCTACTAATCCTAATAACTCTTTAGTTTTTACATCTAAAGCACCTTCACTATATGCGTTGGTATCTAAATTAAAAATTCTTTTGATTACTTTATTATCATCTGCTAATAATTTTTCATTCATTTTAGCACGATAGTCGTTAAACTCGGTAATTAAATCACTCATTATGTTGTGGTTATTGAATTGTTGTTTTTCTTAAATATGAAGGCACTTATAAAAATGCTAATTTCGTAAAGGATTATTAATGGGATAGTAACTATAACTTGGCTAATTACATCTGGCGGCGTAACTATTGCGGCTATAATTAGGATAATTACATACGCCCATTTTCTATATTCTCTTAAAAAAGAAGGTGTTACTAATCCTAAAGTCGATAGGAAATAAATAATAATTGGTAATTCGAAAACCAAACCTGTGGCTAAAGTGGTTGTTTTTACGGTTCCGATATAAGAATTTACATTAATATCGTTTTTAATTACATCAGATACGGTAAATGTTGATAAAAAATTTAGTGATAAAGGTGTCAAAATGAAATACCCAAAAAGCACCCCTAAAAAGAATAATAAAGAGGAAATAACTATAAATTTTACCGCATTTCTTTTTTCTTTTTTATACAAAGCCGGACTTATAAAATTCCAAAATTGCAACAAAATATATGGAAAACAAATAATGAATCCTGCAGTAATACATGTCCAAACCATTAAGGAAACTTGTCCTTCAATTTCTGTATTTTGAATACTGAAGTTTAATGTGGCATCGCAAAAACTTTTATCTAAATCATATTTGTTAGCTAAATCACAAAAAAACTTATATGTAATAAAATCACCTTTCATGGGCCCGAAAATGATAGTATTAAAAATAAAATCGTTAAAAAACCAAGCAATGGCTCCGCCTGATAATATAGCAGCCGAACTTCTTACTAATAACCATCTTAATTCCTCAAGATGATCTAAGAAAGTCATTTCGTTAATGTTTTTTTTATTCTTTTTTGCCATTAAGTTTTTATTGTTATTAATTGATGTTGATTCTAAAATATAGTAATTTTTTTGTCTATAATTTATTATCCAAATTATATTTATACGATTCCTTCTTTTAAAATATCGTGTAAATGCAATACGCCTTTGTAGGTACCATTATCAATCACCATTAATTGTGTAATTTTATAATCTTCCAAAACATCTAAAGCTTCAGCAACCAAAACAGTTGAAGCAATTGATTTAGGGTTTTTTGTCATAATATCTTGCGCTGTTATATCTGAAAAAGATTCTCTATCGGTCAACATTCTTCTAATATCACCATCAGTAATAATTCCGATTACAACCTCATTTTCAATAACAGCTGTAACACCTAAACGTTTTTCCGATATTTCCATGATTACTTTATTAATGGAAGCATTTGGAGCTACTTGTGGAGTTTGAGTATTATCCAACATGTCTTTTACACGTAACAATAGTTTTTTACCCAATGCGCCACCTGGATGGTATTTAGCAAAATCTTCTGTCTGAAAATTTCTTAATTTCATTAAGCAAACAGCAATAGCATCACCTAAAACCAACTGTGCAGTTGTACTATTTGTTGGTGCTAAACCTAACGGACAACTTTCTTCATCTACATGTGCTACTAAAACCAAATCGGAAGAAGTCGCTAAAAAAGAGGTTGGATTTGCCGTCATTCCAATTAAAGTGGTTCCGAAATTTTTAATTATGGGCGCCAAAACTTTAATTTCAGGGCTATTCCCACTTTTTGAAATACATAAAACAAGGTCTCCTTTTTGAATCATTCCTAAATCTCCATGAATGGCTTCAGCTGCGTGTAAAAATATAGATGGCGTTCCCGTAGAATTTAATGTAGCTACAATTTTTTGAGCAATAATAGCACTTTTTCCAATTCCAGTAACTACTAATCTTCCTTTGGATTCGAAAATAAGTTGTACTGTTTTTGCAAAATCTTCTGTAAGATAATGCGTAAGTTTCGCAATACTTTCGCTTTGGGATAGTATAGATTGCTTTGCGTTTTCTATGATAGTTTGTGTTGTATTCAAAATTAAATGAATTATGTTTTTGTTTTTAAAGAATAGTTGTATCTTTATAATTGCAAATTTAGACAAAATTCAAATAATAATTGTCTAAAATTATTTGTTTATAAGTACAACCCATTATTTCATGAAAGAACAGAATATAGATTTATACAAAGAATTAAAAAAATACTTTGGATTTTCTCAATTTAAAGGACTACAAGAAAAAGTAGTTACAAGTATTATTTCTGGTAACAACACCTTTGTTATTATGCCAACTGGTGGTGGTAAATCATTATGTTATCAATTGCCAGCATTGGTTTTAGACGGCACAGCTATTGTAGTTTCTCCGCTTATTGCTTTAATGAAAAACCAAGTAGATGCCATTAGAAGTATGGGGTCTGATGTTGGTGTTGCACATGTATTAAATTCATCTTTAAATAAAACAGAAGTAAATCAGGTCAAAGCAGATATTTTATCAGGCAAAACTAAAATGCTATATGTAGCACCTGAATCATTAACTAAAGAAGATTATATTAAGTTTTTACAAACAGTAAAAATCTCATTTGTAGCCATTGATGAAGCGCACTGTATTTCTGAATGGGGACATGATTTTAGACCAGAATACAGAAATTTAAGAAGCATAATCAAACAATTAGGTGATGTGCCGATTATTGGACTTACAGCAACAGCTACTCCCAAGGTGCAAGAAGATATCTTGAAAAATTTAGATATGCCAAATGCGAATACTTTTAAAGCTTCTTTTAATAGACCAAATTTATATTACGAAATACGTCCTAAAACAAAAAATGTTCAAGGTGATATCATACGATTTATTAAGCAACATAAAGGGAAATCAGGAGTCATTTATTGCTTAAGTAGAAAAAAAGTAGAAGAAATTGCACAAGTTTTACAAGTAAATGGAATTTCGGCAGTGCCCTATCATGCGGGTTT
The DNA here is from genome assembly GCA_945897915.1 of Chryseobacterium gleum. Classification (GTDB taxonomy): domain Bacteria; phylum Bacteroidota; class Bacteroidia; order Flavobacteriales; family Flavobacteriaceae; genus Flavobacterium. The sequence goes on from CAMDGB010000005.1 coordinate 51,091, forward strand.
AGATGCTAAAACACGTGCCAAACATCAAGACATGTTTCTTATGGAAGATGTTGATGTTGTTGTGGCAACAATTGCCTTTGGTATGGGTATTGACAAACCAGATGTCCGATTTGTAATTCATCACGACATTCCAAAATCATTAGAAAGTTATTATCAAGAAACAGGAAGAGCAGGAAGAGATGATGGCGAAGGAATTTGCTTAGCTTATTACTCTTATAAAGATATAGAAAAGTTAGAAAAATTCATGTCAGGAAAACCAATTGCTGAACAAGAAATTGGTTACGCATTACTTCAAGAAGTAGTCGCATATGCTGAAACCTCAATTTCTAGAAGAAAATATTTATTGCACTATTTCGGAGAAGAATTTGATGAAGTTAATGGAGAAGGAGCAGACATGGATGATAATGTTAGAAATCCTAAAGTAAAAACAGAAGCTCAAAATCAGATAGTTACCTTGCTAAAAGTAATTAACGATACCAAACAATTGTTTAAATCTAAAGAAGTCATAATGGCTTTAGTTGGTAAAATTAATGCTATAATTAAAGCTCAAAAAATAGATACCCTAAAAACATTTGGAAGTGGCGCTAAACAGGATGAAAAATATTGGATGGCATTAATTCGTCAGGTTTTAGTAGCCGGATTTATATCAAAAGACATTGAAAGTTACGGCGTTTTAAAAGTAACACAAGCTGGAAATGATTTTATTGCCAAACCATATTCGTTTATGGTGGCAGAAGATCATGAATTTAGCGAAGAGGAAGATGAAAATATAATTGCAGCAGCAAAAGCTACAGGTACAGCTGATGTGATATTAATGTCTATGCTTAAAGATTTAAGAAAAAAAGAAGCCAAAAAGCATAATGTTCCTCCATTTGTAGTGTTTCAAGATCCTTCTTTAGAGGATATGGCGCTAAAATTTCCAATTACCATTGACGAATTAAGTAACGTTCATGGCGTAGGAGAAGGAAAGGCAAAGAAATTTGGAAACCCATTTATTGAATTAATTTCAAGATATGTTGACGAAAATGATATTATTCGCCCAGATGATTTAGTTGTGAAATCAACAGGTGCCAATTCGATTAATAAATTATATATCATTCAAAATATCGATAGAAAATTAGCTTTAGACGATATTGCCTCGGCTAAAGGAATAAAATTTGACGATTTGCTTAAAGAATTGGAACAAATTGTGTTTTCTGGAACAAAATTGAATATTAAATATTGGATTGATGACATCTTAGACGAAGATCAGCAAGAAGAAATTTATGATTATTTTATGGATTCCGAATCTGACAGTATTGAAAATGCCCTAAAAGAATTTGATGGTGAATACGATACAGAAGAATTACGATTAATGAGAATCAAATTTATCAGCGAAGTAGCAAATTAAAATTTAGTTATAAAGTCGAAAATCATAAAGTAACATCAGAATTTATTTTAGACATTCGACTTTTATAAATAAACTTCCCCTCTATGTGGCCGTAACGCATCTCTAAAAACAATCATATCGGCTTCTTCTACAACTAAATAGGCAATAGCGTACATTTCGTTAAAAATTTCAAAGCCAGTAATTTTTATCTTATAATTTTCTTTTTCTATAAATTCTTTTAAATGAATTACATGGTGTTCGGCTGTTTTAGCAGCAAAATGTCCACGAAAATCCCATATTAGTTTTATTTGTCCCATATAGCAAAGTTACAAATCATTTTAGCGCTTTTCAAATAGATTTCTATTCCTTAATAAAATTCGTACTTTTGCCCAATAATTTAAGTCTAATTTAATGCCTCGCGAATTACTAATTCAAGTTTCTCCAGAAATGGCGAATAACGAACAAATGTTATACCAATATGTTGCTAAATTGGTAGACACTTCTGTGTCTGAATTGCAGAAAATTGTTGTACTTAAACGTTCTATTGATGCGCGCCAAAAAACAATAAAATTCAATTTAAAATTAACTATTTATTTTAAAGATGAGGTATTTGTAGCATCTAAAATAGAATTACCTAATTATCCAAACGTAAGTAATAAACAAGAAGTTATAATTGTTGGAGCTGGACCTGCCGGATTGTTTGCCGCTTTACAATTAATAGAATTAGGACTAAAACCAATAGTATTAGAACGCGGAAAAGATGTTCGTGGTCGTCGTAGAGATTTAAAAGCTTTAAATGTTGATGGTATTGTAAATGCCGATTCCAACTATTGTTTTGGTGAAGGTGGTGCAGGAACGTATTCCGATGGAAAATTATACACGCGATCTAAAAAACGTGGCGATGTTGATAGAATTTTACAATTATTAGTAGCATTTGGCGCAACTGAAGAAATTTTAGTAGAAGCCCATCCACACATCGGAACCAATAAATTACCGCAAATTATCCAAGATATTCGAGAGAAAATTATCGAGTGTGGTGGACAAGTTTTTTTTGAAACACGAGTTACTGATATATTGTTAAAAAATAATGAAGTAGACGGAATTGTAACTCAAAATGGAGAAACTATACACGCAAAAAAAATTATTTTAGCAACAGGACATTCGGCTCGTGATATTTTTGAATTGCTTCATAAAAAAGAAATTTTCATCGAAGCAAAACCTTTTGCTTTAGGCGTTCGTGCAGAACATCCACAAGAATTAATAGATAAAATTCAATATTCATGTGATTACCGTGGCGAATTTTTACCGCCTTCACCATATTCAATCGTAAAACAAGTCAATGGACGTGGCATGTACTCGTTTTGTATGTGTCCAGGTGGCGTTATTGCGCCTAGTGCCACAGCTGATGGCGAAGTGGTTACAAACGGTTGGAGTCCAAGTAAACGTGATCAAGCAACAGCTAATTCTGGAATTGTAGTCGAGTTGCGTTTAGAAGATTTTAAGCCTTATGAAAAATTTGGTCCTTTAGCAGGAATGGAATTTCAAAAAGCTATTGAGCAAAAAGCATGGCAATTAGCGGGTAAAACACAAAAAGTTCCTGCACAAAGAATGATTGATTTTACACAAACAAAAGTTTCAACTGCCATCCCAAAAACATCCTATGTTCCAGGCACAACTTCAGTAGAATTAGGAGAAGTTTTTCCAACGTTTTTAACACAAACGCTGCGAGAAGGTTTTTCAGCTTTCGGAAAAGCAATGCAAGGATATTTGACAAATGACGCCATTTTGCACGCGCCAGAAAGTAGAACTTCATCACCAGTTCGTATCCCTAGAGATAATATTACATTAGAACATGTTCAAATTAAAGGATTATATCCTTGCGGAGAAGGAGCAGGATATGCTGGCGGAATTGTTTCTGCTGCCATCGATGGTGAAAAATGTGCTTTGAAAATTAAAGAAGCATTGGGTAATTAATATTTTTTAAGCAGCATTTAAATCAAATAAATAATCTCTGTGCACCATAAAAACAAAGAAATGACATTAAAAGGACAAAATATTCATTTAAGAGCGCTTGAACCAGAAGATTTAGATTTTCTCTACGAAATAGAAAACAACAAATCTATTTGGGAAGTAAGCAATACGCAAACACCATATAGTAAATGGGTATTGAAGCAATATTTAGAAAACGCACATCTCGATATTTATGAAGCCAAACAATTGCGATTGGTAATTGTATGGACCGAAACCAATGAAAATGTTGGATTCATCGATTTGTTTGATTTTGATGCCAAAAACAGTCGTGCTGGAATTGGAATTATAATTTCGGAAAACTATAGAAATCAAGGTATTGGAAAAGAAACCTTGCAATTACTTTCAAATTATGCTTTCACACATTTGAATTTACATCAATTATTTGCAAATATTACTGTAAATAATGAAGCTAGTTTACAGCTTTTTAGTAATTTTGGTTTTCAGAAAATTGGCATAAAAAAAGACTGGAGTAAAATAAATGGTACATTCGAAGATGAAGTACTTTTTCAATTTATAAACGTAAAATAAAAATTTTGGAAGCAAAAAAATTATTCTTAAGAATCATTAGTATTGGAGCTGCTATAATAATTATTAGTGGTGGATATATAATTAATAAAGCTTTTACAGGAAATACAAAATTTGAAGAAGAAGTAGTATATGTATATGTACCTACTGATTCAAAATACGAAGATGTAAAGAAAATTTTAGCACCGTATGTTGAAAATCAATCTAAAATTGACTGGGTAGCTTCTAAAAGGGAGTATGACTCTAATGTAAAAGCGGGTAAATTTTTATTAAAAAAAGGAATGGGCAGTTTTAGTATTGTTCGTGCTTTGCGATTGAATATACCAGTAAAATTAGCGTTTAATAACCAAGAAAAAGTACAAGATTTATTTGTCCGAATTGCTTCACAAATAGAACCAGATACTACAAAATTGAAAGAAATTTTCACAAACGATACTTTTTTACAAGAAAATGGTTTGAATAAAGACAATGTAATGTCGTTTTTTATTCCTAATAGCTACGAATTTTATTGGAACATTTCACCTGAAGAACTTTCAGAGAAACTTACAAAAGAATATAAAAGATTTTGGAATGATGGCAGATTAGCGAAAGCAAAAGCATTAAATCTATCGCCAGCCCAAGTATATACATTAGCTTCAATTGTTCACAAAGAAACTGCAAAATCTGATGAGAGACCAAAAGTTGCAGGAGTATACTTAAATCGATTAAACAAAAATATGCCATTACAAGCTGATCCGACAGTAATTTTTGCTTTAAAACAAAAATCAAATGATTGGAACTTAGTTGTAAAACGGGTAATGCATAACGATTTAATAGTAAATTCGCCATACAACACTTATAAAAATGCGGGTTTGCCTCCAGGGCCTATTTTTATGCCAGATGTATCGGCAATTGATGCAGTTTTAAATCCAGAAAAACACAATTATTTATATTTCTGTGCCAGTGTTGAAAGATTCGGCTACCACGAATTTGCAACTGATTATACTGCGCATTTAAAGGTGGCTGCAAAATATGCTGAATGGGTAAAAAAACAGAATTATAAAAGATAAAACGTATTGTAGAATAGAAAAAGGTGTAGGATTTATAATTTTACACCTTTTTTTATTTTCCTTACATTCTTTTTTTATCTTTATCAAAACTATAATTTATATATGGAAAATAAAACTGAATTTAAAAAAGAATTGGGATTGTTAAATGCGACGAGTTTAGTGGCAGGTTCGATGATTGGTTCTGGAATATTTATTGTTACCTCAATAATGGCAAGAGAGATTGGTGGAGCGGGTTGGATTTTATTAGCTTGGATTTTAACTGGATTTTTAACTCTTGCCGCAGCATTAAGTTACGGCGAATTAGCCGGAATGATGCCAAAAGCAGGAGGGCAATATGTGTATATTCAGCGTGCGTATGGTAAAATGATGTCGTTTTTATACGGTTGGACTGTTTTTACTGTGGTTCAAACTGGAGTAATTGCAGCTGTAGCTGTAGCGTTCGCTAAATATACCGCTATTTTTTTCCCAGCTTTAAGCGAAAATATATTTGAAATAGGAACTTATAAAATTCAATACCAACAACTTTTAGCTATTTTGAGTATTGTTGTGCTAACAATTATAAATAATCAAGGTGTAAAAACAGGAAAAAATCTACAATTTGTTTTTACTGCGGCTAAATTATTTGCATTATTTGCTTTAATTGTTTTTGGTTTATACATTGGTTTACAATCTGATACTTTAGCCAATAATTTTATAGATATGTGGTCAGCGTCTAAAACAACAGTTGTTGATGGTAAAATTACTACTGAAGTGTTAACTGGTTTTGCAATAATAGGTATGTTGGGTTTTACTATGATTAATTCATTATTTTCTTCTGACGCTTGGAATAACATTACTTTTATAGCGGGAGAAATTAAAGAACCTCAGAAAAACATTCCCAAAAGTTTGTTTTTAGGAACTCTAATCGTTACAATAATATATTTATTAGCCAATTTAGCTTACTTTTCATTATTACCTTTAGATGGAAACCCATTAGCTAATGACTTTTTAGGGCAAGGTATTAAATATGCTAACGAAGATAGATTAGGCGCAAGTGCTGCTTCTGTAATATTTGGGAATGCAGGTGTTTTTATAATGGCAGGTTTAATTATGATTTCTACTTTTGGTTGTAATTCGGGCCTAATTCTAGCTGGAGGACGCTTATTTTATGCGATGAGCAAAGATGGGTTGTTTTTTAAAAGTGCTGGTGAGTTAAATAAAAATCAAGTTCCAGAAAAAGCACTTTGGATGCAATGTATTTGGGCTTCTGTATTGTGTTTGTCTGGAAAATATGGTGATTTATTAACGTATGCCACTTTTGCTAACTTATTATTTTATGTTTTAACTATTTACGGAATTTTTATTCTTAGAAAAAAAGAACCCGATACACCTAGACCTTATAAAGCTTTTGGTTATCCATTTGTTCCTATATTGTATATTGTATTGATTTCTATAATCAGTATAATATTGCTCATTTACGATACGAAAAATACAGGTTTGGGATTGTTTATTGTATTGTTAGGAATTCCAATTTATTATATCACACAAAAGAAAGCTGAATAAAATAATTTAGATAAAAAAAATCCGTTCCGAAGTAATCGGAACGGATTTTTAATTTCATTTTGTTACCGACTAATAATAAACATAACGTCTTACTTTAGCAATATATTTTGCTAAACGAATTACTTGATGACTGTAACCATATTCATTATCGTACCAAATATATAATACAATGTTTTTTCCATCTCCAGAAACAATCGTTGCATTACTATCGTAAATAGCTGGTTGTGCAGTTCCGACTATATCTGAAGAAACCAATTCGTTGTTTAATGAATATTTAATTTGCTCTACCAAATTGCCTTCCAAAGCATAGGTTTTCATGATATTATTTAATTCTTGTACGGAAGTTGTTCTACTAACCTCTAAATTTAAAACTACTAAAGAACCATTTGGTACAGGAACTCGAATAGCATTGGAGGTTAATTTACCTGCTAAGCTTGGTAAAGCTTTAGCTACGGCATTTCCGGCACCCGTTTCTGTAATTACCATATTTAAACCCGCAGCTCTTCCGCGACGGTATTTTTTATGCATATTATCAACGAGGTTTTGGTCGTTTGTATAGGCATGAATGGTTTCTAAATGTCCTTTTACTACTCCTAAAGTTTCTTCAACAACAGCTAAAATGGGTGTAATGGCATTTGTGGTGCAAGAAGCTGCTGAAAAAATATGTACGTCATCTGGATTGTAATCTTCATGATTTACACCATAAACGATATTTGGCACTCCTTTTCCTGGTGCGGTAAGTAATACTTTATCTGCTCCTTTGGATGTTAAGTGTCTTGCTAAAGCATCTTCAGTTGTAAAAGCCCCTGTATTATCAATAACTAACGCGTCGTTTATTCCGTATTCGGTATAATCAATTTCTTCTGGAGAATTAGCTGAAATAATGTACACAGTAGTTCCGTTAATAATTAAAGCATTGTTTTCTGGATCGGCAGAAACCGAACCTTCAAAATCTCCATGAACCGAATCATATCTTAGCAAAGAGGCTCTTTTTTCTAATAAAACGGCATCATTTTTATCGCGAGTTACAATCGCACGTAAACGCAATTGTTGGCCTTTTCCGATTTTGCTCATCATTTCGCGAGCTAACAATCGACCAATGCGACCAAAACCATAAAGCACTACATCTTTAGGAACAATTTCAGACGTATCTTTTGCATATTTTAATTTGTCAATTACAAATGCTTTAGCGTCATTATATTTGTCATCTTCTAAATGAAATTCATAGGTTAATTTTCCAATATCAATCCGAGAGGGCGGTAAATCTAAATTTTCAATGGCTCTTGCAATTTCTAAAGTATCAAAAATATTGATTGGTTTTTCTACAAAAGCAACTGCATATTCGTGTAAGTTGATAATATCTGAAACGTTTCTGTCAATTAATTGATTTCTAAATAATACCAGTTCAATAGATTTGTCAAACCATAAATCGCTTATAATTTTTACAAATTCTACACATGCTTTTCTTCTGTCTGCCTGAAAAGCTACTTCTTTTTCGTAAATAGTGTTGTTGTTCATGAAAATATAGATTGTGTTACAAATTTTTTGCAAAAGTATAGATTTCAATCGTTTTCGTAACATTTTTTACAATTTTTTTTCTAATTATTTTTTAGAAGAAAAGGCAAAAAAAATTCGCAAAATAATACTACTTTGCGAATCTTAAAATACATATAAATTATTATAAAAAGATGCGATACATCTGTCCGTTTTTTGCAATAATTTGATAACGTGTTTTTTCAGTTACTTCTTTTTTTGCTAAATACGCAGAAACGCTTTCCATATCAACGGCTCGCATATTATCCACTTGTGTTACAATAGAACCTTTTAAATCTTCAGCATATTCCTTGTAATCTGCATTGGTTACTTGTTTGATTTTTATGCCGCTTTTTAAATTAAATCTTTTTTTATCGGTAGCATCTAACTCTTCAAATTCAATTCCATTGAATTCGTAAGCAATTAGTTCTTTTTTTGTGAGTGGTACATTTAAAGCTAAGTTTTTGCCATCTCTCAGCAAAGTAACTTTAACAATATCATTAGGTCTTTTTGTGTTAATAACGGTAGCCATTTCAGCAGATGATGTAATTTTTTGGCCATCTATTTTTACAATAATATCGCCTTTTTCAATACCGACTTTCTCAGCGCCAGAATTTTTATTGACTTTATTGATGTAAAATCCTTCCGTTTGATTAATACCTAATTTTTTTGATGCTTCTGCGTTTAATTCGCCACCCTCAACACCTAAAATTCCGCGTTGTACATTTCCAAATTTCATTAAATCTTCAATAATTTTCTTGGTAATATTTGCAGGAACTGCAAAAGAATATCCAGCATAACTTCCTGTTGGCGAAGAAATCATCGTATTAATTCCTATTAATTCACCATTTGTATTCACTAAAGCTCCACCGCTATTTCCTGGGTTTACTGCTGCATCAGTTTGTATAAACGATTGAATACTTGCTTTATCTAAATTTCTAGCTTTCGCCGAAATAATACCTGCCGTTACAGTAGAATTCAATTGATACGGATTTCCAACTGCTAAAACCCATTCGCCCACTTTAATATTATCTGAATTTCCAAAAACAATAAATGGTAATTTCTCATCCGCATCTATTTTTAGTAAAGCAATATCCATTTTACTGTCTGTACCAATTAATTTTGCTTTATACGCTTTGTTGTTATTTAAAGTCACTTCAAGCTCATTAGCGTCTTGTATTACGTGGTTGTTGGTTACAATATAGCCGTCTTCTGAAACAATCACTCCAGAACCAGTACCTATTTGTTCTTGTTGTTGTGTACCACCTCCATAAAAAAATGATGCCCATGGATCGGTAAAAGTTCGTACTGAAACATTTTTTACATTGACCACACTATGAATTGCTTTTTCGGCACCAATTGTAAAATCTACACTTTCAGCACCTTTATAACTAACTGTTTTGTTGTAGTCAGGTGAAGTGGTAATAAATGCATCGTTATCATTTTTTCTGTTTTCAATGAATTTGTAGGCACCCAAAGTAACGGCACCACTCATTAATGATACAATAAATAAGCTTCCTAAATTTTTCATCTTGTTCATTTTAAATTTTTTTTTGACTTTGTAAATATAAATACGTTTTTTTAAAATACAAATTCGTTTAACTAACGATTAACAATGTTTAACAACTTTTTATATTTTATAGGTACACAGATTATTTAGATTGCAACAGTTAATTCGTGTAAATCTGTGAAATTTGTATTTCTTTTATTTTTAAAATTATATAACACTAAAAAAATAAATATATTTGTAGTATGCAAATACAATTTTATAAATACCAAGGTACTGGAAACGATTTTGTTATGATAGATAATCGTACAAACACATTTCCCAAAAATAATACCAAACTAATTGAATTTTTATGCGACCGGCGTTTTGGCATAGGTGGCGATGGTTTAATTTTATTAGAAAATCATGAAAAATATGATTTTACTATGGTGTATTACAATTCCGATGGAAGCACTAGTACTATGTGTGGAAATGGTGGACGTTGTTTGGTAGCTTTTGCAAAACAATTAGGTATTATTGAAAACGAAGCAAATTTTGAAGCATCGGACGGTTATCATTTTGCAAAATTTGAAAACAATTTAATTGCACTTCAAATGATTGATGTAACTAAAGTGAAGCATTTTACCACACATGATTATGTGTATACAGGCTCGCCGCATCATGTGCAATTGGTATCAGATTTAAAAGATTTTGATGTAAAAAATACAGGAAAAATGTTAAGGTATTCCGATTTATATGACGCTAGTGGTTGTAATATAAATTTTGTAGCACAAGAAAATACTGACACTTTTTCAGTTAGAACCTATGAAAGAGGTGTGGAAGACGAAACTTTATCTTGTGGAACTGGCGCAACCGCCGTTGCAATTGCAATGCACGCTACTGAAAAAACCACCGCTAATCGCATTCATATTAATGTTTTAGGCGGAAAATTAACAATCAGTTTTGATGTTGAAAACAATATTTATAAAAATGTATTCTTAACCGGTCCAGCTGAAATGGTTTTTGCTGGAAGTTTGGATGTATAGCTTTTATAAAAAAAATTCAATAGATTTTTAATAAGAAATAATTTCTTTATTCTGAAAATCTTTTTCAATAATTCCGTCACGTAAACGAATTATTCTATGCGCATGGGCTGCAATTTCTTCTTCGTGAGTTACTAAAATTACTGTATTGCCATTGGCATGAATTTCACCAAATAATTTCATAATTTCAATTGAAGTTTTACTGTCCAAATTCCCAGTTGGTTCATCGGCTAAAATGATTGAAGGTTTGTTTACCAAAGCTCTTCCAACAGCCACACGCTGACGCTGACCTCCTGATAATTGATTTGGTTTATGATCCATTCGGTCTGATAAACCTACTTGTGTTAAAACTTCAGTAGCGCGTTTGTTTCTTGCTTCTTTTGAAAAACCAGCATAAACCATAGGTAAGGCCACGTTGTCCAAAGCCGTTGTTCGGGGCATTAAGTTAAAAGTTTGAAAAACAAATCCAATTTCTTTGTTTCTAATTTCAGCTAATTCATCATCGTGCATTTCACTCACTTGCTTTCCGTTTAAAATATAACTTCCAGAAGTTGGCGTGTCTAAACATCCTAAAATATTCATTAAAGTGGATTTCCCAGAACCTGACGGCCCCATAAGCGCCACATATTCACCTTTGTTAATTAGTAAATCTATACCTTTTAAAACGTATACGGTTTCACTTCCTAATTGGAAATCACGTGTTATGCCTTTAATGTCTATTATTGGTGTACTCATAGTTTTATTCGCAGTTTTTAGATTATAGTTATTACTACAAATAATAAGTAGTCAAATTGAAGATTTTGTTACAACTAAATTTAAAAATCAATAATAAAAATCAATTTTTATTTTTTAGTAAATCCGTTTAATTCGTCTAATCTGGTGTTACTATCAATTAAACTCTAATCACAAAATGTTCTTTTTCTTGTTGAGCTCTAAAAAACACAATTCCTAATCGAAACGTGTCAATCGTAACTTTTACTTTAGGATGTTTTTTTATGATTTTCCAAGTATTTTCATTTTCTTTTGATTGATGAATGTCATTAATTATACAAACTGTTTCATTTGTAATAGTAGGTAATAACAACTCAAAATACGCTAACATATTTTTTTGAGATTCGTTTCGGTTTAAGTAAACTAAGTCGAAAGAAATGTTATTGTTAGAAAGTTTGTTTTTTTGAAACTCTTCAAATGTGGTAATTTCTGAAGAAAAGATATTGGTATCTATTTCAGTTAAATTTCCGATTACTAAAATAGTTTTGGGTTTGAAATATCTAATAATTCTATAAAATGATCGGACTCTTTTTGAATTATTTTTTAAATGAGAATATTCTGGAAATTTTGTTTTATCGTAAATACATTTCGTAACTAAATCAAACACAAACGGCGAATGAACACCATGTTCGTTTTTGGAGTTCCAAAGGAATTTTATGTATGATTTTATTTTATGTAACACAGAGTTTCACAGAGTTTTCACAGAGTTTCACGAAGAAAATAAAGCTTTGCGAAACTTTCTGATTTCTTTGTGAAACTCTGTGTTATAATTATTCAATTTTAGAAGACAATTCAAACCAACGTGCTTCTTTTTCTTCTAATACTTGAATGATTTTTTGCAATTCGTTTGCTTTCGTTTCTATTTTGTCATCAGAAACTTTCCCATCGGCAAATTCTTGTTCAATTTGTTTCTTTTGATATTCTAAATCTTTAATATCTCTTTCGATTTTATTAAATTCCTTTTGTTCGTTGAAATTTAAACCTGCTTTTGCTGGTTGATTTTGTTTCCAACTCCCTTTATCGGTACTAACGCTATTTAAAACTTTTGGTTCCACGGAATCTTCATAACTTCTAAAATCTGAGTAATTTCCTGGAAAATCTTCAATTTCACCTTCGCCTCTAAATACAAATAAGTGATCAACAATTTTATCCATAAAATACCTGTCGTGACTTACCACTAACAAACAGCCAGGGAAATCTAATAAGAAGCTTTCTAATACATTCAATGTAACGATATCTAAATCATTCGTTGGTTCATCTAAAATTAAAAAATTTGGATTCTGAATTAAAACTGTACATAAATACAAACGTTTTAGTTCGCCACCACTCAATTTTTCAACAAAATCGTATTGCTTTTTTGCATCAAACAAAAAACGTTCTAGTAATTGCGAAGCGGAAATAATTTTTCCTTTCGTCAACGGAATATATTCGCCATATTCTTTTATAATATCAATAACTTTTTGTCCTGGTTTTGGGTTGATACCACTTTGCGTATAATACCCAATTTTAATCGTGTCGCCAATAATTACTTTCCCAGAATCTGGCTCCATAGTTTTGGTTAAAATGTTCAAGAAAGTCGATTTTCCTGTTCCGTTTTTTCCAATAATTCCAATACGTTCACCACGTTGAAACGCGTAAGTGAAGTCTTTTAAAATGGTTCTGTCTGGGAAATTTTTGTTCAATTTTACCATTTCGATAATCTTGCTTCCCATACGCTCCATATTAATTTCTAGCTCTACGACATTTTCTTTACGTCGACTTTCTGCTTTTTCCTTAATCACATAAAAATCATCTTGACGAGATTTTGATTTGGTAGTTCTCGCTTTTGGTTGACGACGCATCCAAGCCAATTCCTTAATAAAAAGGTTTTGTGCCTTATCTATACTTGAGTTTTCAGAAATTTGGCGTTCTTCTTTTTTCTCTAAATAATAGGAGTAATTTCCTTTGTATTGGTATAATTTTCCGTTGTCTAATTCAATAATTTCGTTACAAACGCGTTCTAAGAAAAAACGGTCGTGCGTAACCATAAACAAGGTGATGTTTTCTTTGGCAAAATAATCTTCTAGCCACTCAATCATCTCTAAATCCAAGTGATTGGTTGGTTCATCTAAAATTAATAAATCAGGTCGATTAATTAAAATAATGGCTAACGACAAACGTTTTTTTTGCCCTCCAGATAATTTTTTTACTTTTATTTTTAAATCTTCTAATTTTAATTTCGATAAAATTTGTTTGTATTGTGTTTCAAAATCCCAAGCATTAAAACGATCCATATCGTCAAACGCTTTTTGATATTTATCTTCTTCTTCTGGATTTTCTAACGCTTTTTCGTAGTTTCTAATTACTTGTAAAACTTCATTATCCGATGCGAAAATACTTTCTTCAATTGTTAATTCGTCCTGTAAATTAAAATTTTGACTCAAAAAAGCCATTTTAATTCCTTTTCTAATCACAACTTGTCCAGTATCAGGCTCATCAAAACCATTAATCATATTCATAATTGTGGTTTTACCCGAACCATTTTTAGCGATAAAAGCAATTTTTTGGTCTTTATTAATTCCGAATGAAATGTCTTTAAAAAGGACACGTTCTCCGTATGATTTTGATATGTTTTCTACTGAAAGGTAATTCATTTGTCAATTTGTCGATTAGACAATGTGGCAAAACGCCAATTGTTTTGCAAAAGTAGACTTATTATTTGAGATTTAAAATTTAGATTTTTGCATTTCATAAATAAATATTGCAACTTTGACATATCAACCAATTGGCAAATTGACTAATTAAATTGACACATTAAAACAAAATGCAACTATCCGTAATCATCCTTAATTATAATGTGCGCTATTTTTTAGAGCAATGTGTGCTTAGTGTTCAGAAAGCTCTAGTAGATATCGATGCAGAAATAATTGTTGTAGATAATAATTCTTCTGACGAAAGTTGTATAATGATGAAACAACTTTTTCCAAATATCACACTTATTGAAAATAAAGAAAATTTAGGGTTTCCAAAAGGGAACAATATCGCTGTACAAGAATCTAAAGGCGATTATATTTGCATCCTAAACCCAGATACTGTTGTTGCGGAAGATACGTTTAAAAAGCTGTTAGCTAAAAGCTCTAAGGTGTCAGCTGGAATAATTGGATGTAAGTTGATAGACGGTACTGGAAACTTTCTTCCTGAGAGTAAACGTGGTGTTCCAACGCCTTGGGTTGCTTTTACTAAAATTTTTGGTTTATATAAAATTTCAAAAATTTTCGGAAAATATTATGCACAACATTTGACTGAAAATCAATCGGGAAAAGTTGATATTTTAGTTGGCGCTTTTATGTTTATGAAACGCGATTTGTACTTAAAAGCAGGTGGATTTGATGAAAATTGTTTCATGTATTCTGATGATATAGATTTGAGCTATATGATTCTTAAATTAGGAAAAGAGAATTTCTATTTTCACGAAACAACAGTAATTCATTATAAAGGCGAAAGCACCATTCGAGATGAAAAATACTTAAAACACTTTCGTGAGGCGATGCAGTTTTTTTATAATAAACATTTTAAAAATTCGGTATTTTTTGATAGTTTTATACAAATCGGGAGCTTCTTGTTTACGATTTTCAAACAAAAGAAGCCCCAAAAATTGTCTAGAGAAATTGATAAATACATTGTGTTTTCAAAAGATAATATTCATTTAAATTTAAGCAAACCAATTGAGTATTTAAGTAATTTTAAGCAATTTACAAATAATGAAAAGTTAAACATTGAATTGGTTTTTGATACCAATTCTTTTTCTTTTACTGAAATAATTCTTTTTATGGAAAACCATAAATCAAAGAATATTACTTTTAAAAACTATATTTCGCAATCAAATTACTTAATTGGTAGTAATAATTCAACCGATAGAGGTGAAGTGCTATTTTTTTGATTTTTTGATTTTTTCGTGATAAAACATCAAAATATTTATTAATTTTGCAGTAATAATTAAAGAACTCAACATTACAATAATAATATGGCAAGATTTGAATTGAAACTTCCAAAAATGGGAGAGAGTGTAGCAGAAGCAACCATAACAAATTGGTTAAAAAAAGTAGGCGAAAATATTGACATGGATGAAGCGGTTTTAGAAATTGCTACAGACAAAGTTGATAGTGAAGTGCCTTCTGAAGTTTCTGGTACTTTAGTTGAAATTTTGTTTCAAGTTGATGATGTAGTTCAAGTAGGGCAAACCATTGCCATTATAGATACAGAAGGCGGACCAATTGCCACAACTCCAGAAGTAAAAGCGGTAGCACCAGTAGCAGTTTCAGAAGTTGCTAAAACGGTTGATGTTGCTATTGAAGCAAGTGCTCCAGCAGATTTTTCAAGTTCAGATAAATTCTTTTCGCCTTTGGTAAAAAACATGGCAAAAACGGAAGGTATTTCGTTAACTGAATTAGAATCTATTTCAGGTTCAGGCAAAGATGGTCGTGTAAATAAAGAAGATTTATTAAAATATATTGAAAGCCGCAAGCCGCAAGTCGCAAATCCAAATGCTGTCGTGCCTGCAAGTTCTACCCAACAACCAATAACCCAAAACTCTGCGACTGTTTCAGTAAACGGAGGTGACGAAATTGTGGAAATGGACAGAATGCGTAAGTTGATTTCGGGTTATATGGTAGCTTCGGTTCAAACTTCAGCACACGTGCAATCTTTTATTGAAGTGGATGTAACAAATATTGTAAAATGGAGAGAAAAAGTAAAAACAGCTTTTGAAAAACGTGAAGGAGAAAAACTAACTTTTACGCCAATTATGATGGAAGCGGTAGCAAAAGCCTTAAAAGATTTTCCAGGAATGAATATTTCTGTTGATGGCGATTATATAATTAAACGTAAAAATATCAATTTAGGAATGGCAGCTGCTTTACCAAACGGAAACTTAATTGTTCCTGTAATTAAAAATGCAGACCAGTTAAATTTGGTTGGTATGGCAAAAGCAGTAAATGATTTAGGTGGTCGTGCTAAAGCAGGAAAATTAAAACCAGACGATACGCAAGGCGGAACCTACACCGTTACTAATGTGGGTACATTTGGTTCTGTTTTTGGAACACCAATTATAAACCAACCACAAGTAGGTATTTTAGCCTTGGGTGCCATTAGAAAAGTACCAGCAGTTATTGAAACTCCTGAAGGTGACTTCATCGGAATTCGTCAGAAAATGTTCTTATCACATTCTTATGATCACAGAGTTGTAGATGGTGCTTTGGGTGGAAGTTTTGTGAAACGTGTAGCAGAATACTTAGAAGCCTTTGATGTAAATAGAGATTTCTAAGAAAAAATAAATAATAATTCACCCAATAGTTCATTTACTATTGGGTTTTTTTAACTTTGTACTTTAAAATATAAAAATGGAGCTTAAACTTACAAGGCCAATTTGTTTCTTTGATTTAGAAACCACCGGAGTAGATGTTGGAAAAGATAGAATCGTTGAAATATCAATATTTAAGGTCTTTCCAAACGGAAATAAAGAAAGTAAGACTTGGTTGGTAAATCCAACAATTCCAATTCCGCCTCAAACTACAGCGGTACATGGTATTACAAACGAGAAAGTAGCCAATGAGCCTTGTTTTGCAGAATTGTCATCTCAAATTTACAATATGATAAAAGATTCAGATTTAGCAGGATATAATTCTGATAGATTTGATATTCCATTATTAGCAGAAGAAATGCTTCGTGCGGGTGTTGATTTTGATATGAAAAACCGCGTTTCAGTTGATGTCCAAACTATTTTTCATAAAAAAGAAGAACGCACATTGTCTGCAGCATTAAAATTCTATTGCGGAAAAACATTAGAAAACGCGCATACAGCAGAAGCAGATACTATGGCAACTTACGAAATTTTGTTAGGCCAATTGGAAAGATATCCCGATTTGCAAAATGACATGAAAGTTTTATCTGAATTTACTACTCGTAAAAAATCTGTCGATTTTGCTGGTATGATTGTGATGAATGATAAAGACCAAGAAATGTTTAGTTTTGGAAAATATAAAAATGTTTTAGTGGATGAGGTGTTTGATAAAGATCCAGGTTATTTTGGTTGGATTCAAGGTGCAGATTTTCCGCTATATACAAAAAAAGTGTTAACAGGTTTGAAGTTGAGAAGGTTAAATACAAAGTAAAAAGTAAAATGAAAATCATTTGCATTGGTAGAAATTATGCCGACCATATTTCAGAATTACAAAACGAACGTCCAGCTGAGCCGGTTATCTTTATGAAACCCGATACGGCTATTTTGCCTAAAAAAACACCATTTGTCATTCCTGAATTTACTACTGATGTACACCATGAAGTGGAAGTTTTGGTAAAAATTTGTAAAGTAGGAAAATACATCAATCCAAAATTTGCTCATAAATATTATGATGAAATTGGTTTAGGAATCGATTTTACAGCTCGTGATGTACAAAATGCGTTAAAAGAAAAAGGGTTGCCTTGGGAAAAAGCGAAGGCATTTGACCATTCAGCGATTATTGGTGACTTTTTACCGAAAATAATTTTTCCTTCTTTAGAAAATATTAACTTTGAATTAAGGAAAAATAATGAAATTGTTCAGCAAGGTGTTACTTCAATGATGTTGTGGAATATTGATGAAATTGTATCTTACGTTTCGCAATTTTTCACATTAAAAAAAGGAGATATTATTTTTACAGGAACTCCAAAAGGAGTAGCAGCTGTAAAAGAAAATGATGTGTTAGAAGGTTTTTTAGAAGGCAAGCAAATGTTTAAAATACAAGTAAAATAATGGCTTTACAGTATAATTTATCAAAAGTATATGAAATTTCTGAAAACGATAACGAATTTGCACTTCAAATTGCTTCTTTGTTTTTAGAAGAAGTGCCTTTCGAAATTCAGGAAATGAAAAACGCAATTGAACTAAAAGATTATAAGCAAACTTATGCTTCTGCTCACAAAATTAAACCAACTTTAGATTTATTAGGCATGGATATGGCTTATGAAGACGTTCTGTTAATTATCGAATGGACTAAAGAAGAAGGCAAGCGAAAAGAAATTAAAGAAGTGTATAAATCGCTAAAAGCAAGAATTGGTGACGCAGCAGATGAAATTAAAAAAGATTTTAAATTATAAAAGATACTTTATTAAATTTTTAACCACGCCTTAAGCGTGGTTTTCTTATTTTTACCGAAATTATAAAAATGAAAGCAGCAGTTATCACAATTGGAGATGAAATATTGATAGGTCAAATTATTGACACAAATTCTTCATACATTGCAAAAGCATTAGATAAAATTGGAATTGCTACTTATGAAATGTTATCCATTTCGGATGATAAAAACCATATTTTAAAAACATTAAGTGAAGTTCAAAATAATTTTGATGTAGTTTTAATTACAGGTGGATTAGGTCCAACAAAAGATGACATTACCAAAAAAACATTTTGTGAGTATTTTGATGATTTTTTGGTTAAAAACGATGCTGTTTTTGATCAAGTAAAAAGTATTATTGAAGGCATACATAAAAAACCTATTACGCAATTAAATATAGACCAAGCATTTGTTCCATCCAAATCAAAAATACTATTTAATAAGATGGGAACCGCTCCAGGAATGCTAATGGAACATCAAAATACCGTCTTTGTTTCTTTACCTGGTGTGCCATATGAAATGAAATATTTGATTGATAATGAAGTAATTCCGTATTTGGTTGCGAAATTTGAGCGGCCTTATATTGTTCATAAAACACTTATGACTTATGGCCGAGGAGAGAGTTTAATCGCTGAGCAAATTGAAGATTGGGAAACTAATTTGCCAAGTTTTATCAAATTAGCATATTTGCCAAGTCCTGGTAAAGTTAGATTACGATTGACTGCTCGGGGCTTAGATGAAGCCATTTTAAAAGATACTATTGTATCGGAAATTGAAAAATTAAAACCTTTAATTGGTGATATTATTGTTGGTTTCGACGAAGAGGAAACCATCGAAGTAGTTTTAACTAGAGCATTAACCGAAAAACACCTTACTTTAGCTACCGCCGAAAGTTGTACAGGTGGAAAAATCGCACAAATAATAACCGCTGTTCCTGGTGCTTCAGCCTGTTTTAAAGGTGGAATAGTAGCGTATTCTAATCAAATAAAAATAGATGTGTTAAAAGTAAATGCTGACACAATTCGACAGTTTTCTGTGGTTAGTAAAGAAGTGGCAAAAGAGATGGCTATTAATTGCAAAACTATTTTTAATACAGATTATGCCATAGCCACAACAGGAAATGCAGGACCAGCTAAGGGAAATAGTGAAGCCGAAATAGGTATTGTTTGTATAGCAATAGCTACTCCAAATGAAGTTTTTGTTGAAGAATTTAATTTTGGTCAACCTCGCGAAAAGGTCACAGATAGGGCAGTTTATAAAGCATTGGAATGGTTGTATAAAGAAATTTCAAAAAACTAACTAAAAATAGTTGCATAGTAAAGTAAAAATTCTTTTCTTTGCACCCTTATTTAGAATAACGATTTAAAAGTTTAGAATAATGTCAAGAGTTTGTGAACTAACAGGAAAAAGAGCAATGGTTGGAAACAACGTTTCTCATGCGATGAATAAAACTAAGAGAAAATTCTCTGTGAACTTAGTAAAAAAACGTTTTTATATTGCAGAAGAAGATAGATGGGTGAGCCTAAAAATATCTACAGCAGCATTAAAAACAATTAACAAAAATGGTATTGCCGCAGTTTTGAAAAAAGCCAAAGCAAATGGATTTGTAAAATCTGTTTAATCATTTAAAAATATATACAAATGGCAAAGAAAGGCAATAGAATCCAAGTAATTTTAGAGTGTACTGAGCATAAAGAATCTGGTCAACCAGGAACTTCTCGTTACATTACGACTAAAAACAAAAAAAACACACCAGATAGAATGGAAATCAAAAAATTCAATCCTATCTTGAAAAGAGTAACTGTTCACAAAGAAATTAAATAATTAGAAGCTTAATTTAAGTTTCAAATAAAACATACTAAGTCATGGCAAAGAAAACCGTAGCAACTTTACAAACATCTTCTAAAAGATTGACTAAAGCAATCAAAATGGTGAAGTCTCCTAAATCTGGTGCTTATACATTTGTGGAATCAGTAATGACTCCTGAGGAAGTAGATGCGTTCTTAAAAAAGAAATAATCTGGAATTAAAGATATTAAAAAAGCTATTTTCATTTGAAAGTAGCTTTTTTTATTTTATTTTTGTTCCAACAATAATGAAAAATCATATCATTATAGACCAAATTCAATGAGCTTTTTTAAAAAAATATTTTCATCTAACAAAAGTGAACCTGTAATTACTGAACAGGAAAAGCAGCAATTAGAAAAAGGATTAGAGAAAACAAAAAGCTCTTTTTTTTCTAAACTAACTAAAGCCGTTGCCGGAAAATCTAAAGTAGATGATGAGGTTTTAGATAATTTAGAAGAAGTGCTTATTTCATCAGACGTTGGAGTAAATACAACTTTAAAAATTATACAACGCATTGAAAAAAGAGTATCTCAAGATAAATATTTAGGTACAGACGAGCTTAATATCATATTAAGAGAAGAAATTGGATCGTTATTATCCGAAACCAATTCTGGTAACGATTCTGAATTCACTATTCCAATAAATACTAAACCTTATGTAATTATGATTGTTGGTGTAAATGGAGTGGGAAAAACAACTACCATAGGAAAATTAGCTTATCAATTTAATAAAGCGGGATTTAAAGTTGTTTTGGGTGCTGCTGATACATTCAGAGCTGCTGCAATTGATCAGTTACAAATTTGGGCGGATAGAGTAGGCGTACCGATGGTAAGGCAGCAAATGGGTTCTGATCCAGCTTCTGTTGCTTTTGATACTTTGCAGTCAGCTGTAGCGCAAAATGCAGATGTTGTTATTATTGATACCGCTGGTCGTTTGCATAATAAATTGGGTTTAATGAATGAATTAACCAAAGTAAAAAATGTAATGCAAAAAGTAGTTCCAAATACGCCAAATGATGTTATGTTGGTACTCGATGGCTCTACAGGACAAAACGCATTTGAACAAGCCAAACAATTTACTGCTGCTACAGAAGTTTCTTGCTTAGCAGTTACCAAATTAGACGGAACTGCAAAAGGTGGCGTTGTAATAGGTATTTCAGATCAATTTCAAATTCCAGTTAAATATATAGGCGTGGGAGAAGGTGTTGAAGATTTACAAGTATTTAATAAAATAGAATTTGTGGATTCTTTCTTTAATTAATTTTTTTAATGTATGATGAATTTTTTTAAAAATATGACTAATTCAAAGTTGTTATTTATAGCTTTAATTTCTGCAGTTTTAGCGTTTCCTTTCGATTTAAAATTTTTAGGATTTATGCAAAGTGAAAGTATTTTTATGTCATTACGACTTCTTTCTTTTATTTTGTTTATGTATGTTGTCATTAAAGTAATTAATGGTAAGACCAAAAAACCAACTGGAAAGAAATAATATTAATTTAGAATATAATAAGGATGTCAATTTTTGATTCTTTCCTTGTTTCATTTAAATTTTGTAGATACATATCAATAAAAAAAGCCCAATTTCATTTGAAATTGGGCTTTTATAATTTATATAATATAGAAATTACTTCGCAATATTTACTGCTCTGGTTTCTCTAATTACAGTTACTTTTACTTGACCTGGATACGTCATTTCTGTTTGAATTTTATGTGAAATTTCAAATGATAATGTAGCAGCTAAATCGTCTGAAACTTTCTCACTTTCTACTAATACACGTAATTCTCTACCTGCCTGAATAGCATAAGCATTTTTAACACCTGGGAAACTGTAAGCTACTTCTTCAAGGTCTTTTAAACGCTGAATATAAGAATCCAATACTTGACGACGTGCGCCTGGTCTGGCTCCAGAAATCGCATCACACACTTGAATAATTGGAGAAATTAAATATTTCATTTCAATTTCATCGTGGTGGGCGCCAATTGCGTTACAAACTTCTTCTTTTTCACCATATTTCTCAGCCCATTGCATTCCTAAGATGGCGTGTGGCAATTCGGTTTCTGTGTCTGGAACTTTTCCAATATCGTGTAACAAACCTGCTCTTTTGGCTAATTTTACGTTTAGTCCTAATTCTGCAGCCATTAAACCACATAATTTAGAAACTTCTCTGGAGTGTTGCAATAAGTTTTGTCCGTATGAAGAACGGTATTTCATTCTACCTACAATTTTAATCAATTCTGGGTGTAATCCGTGAATTCCTAAATCGATAACAGTACGTTTTCCTACTTCAATAATTTCTTCTTCAATTTGTTTTTTGGTTTTTTCAACAACTTCTTCAATACGAGCAGGGTGAATTCGACCATCAGTTACTAATTTATGAAGTGCTAAACGTGCAATTTCTCTTCTAACAGGATCAAAACATGATAGTATAATAGCTTCTGGAGTATCATCTACAATGATTTCAACGCCTGTTGCCGCTTCAATGGCTCTAATATTTCTACCTTCTCTACCAATAATTCTACCTTTTACATCGTCCGATTCAATATTGAAAACAGATACACAATTTTCAACAGCTTCTTCAGTACCTACACGTTGTATAGTGCTAATAATAATTTTTTTAGCTTCTTGTTGTGCTTGCATTTTTGCTTCTTCAATGGTTTCTTGAATGTGCGCCATAGCATTTGTTTTGGCTTCTGCTTTCAAACTTTCCACTAATTGGTTTCTTGCATCATCTGCGGATAAACCAGAAATAACCTCAAGTTGTTCAATTTGACTCTTGTGTAATTTGTCAACTTCTTGAGATTTTTTCTCTAAATTTTCAATTTTGTTTTGGTATTCTATAATTTTAGCTTCAGCGTCGTCATTGATTTTCTTAGCTTTTGCTAATTCACTTGAAACTTGTGATTCTTTATCTCTTGTTCTTTTTTCGGCTTCAGCCATTTTTTTGTCTTTTGACAAAATTTCATTTTCGTGTTCCGATTTTAATTCTAAAAATCTTTCTTTTGCTTGTAGTAGCTTATTTCTTTTTTCAGTTTCGGCTTCTGCTTTCGCATCTCTTAAAATTGAACCGGCTTCTTTTTGAGCGTTTTTAATAAGATTTGAGACATTGCTTTTTTCAAAAAATTTAGCAATTGCAAATCCTATAGCCAATCCGACGATTCCAATTATTATACTTGATAATTCCATAATTAGGTTTTGTTTAATAAAAAAGCCCACATTAGGTGTTTGAATAAACTCGATTCAGACAGGATTTGAGCTAAAACGATGTTCAAGGATTTCCTATGAATCGGAACGTGCTTTAGTATCGCAAATTCACTCATTTAATAGTTAGTGTTGAGTTTATCAAATATTTACTAATGTGGGCAGTACTTTAGTGTTTTGTATGAACGTTTTTCTCTTATTTTGAAAGTAAACTTTCAATTTTTTCGTCGAGTTTTTTAAGTCTCTCAAATGCATCTACAGTGTCTGTAGAAGTATCTATTTGGGTTTGTTCTATTTGAGAAGCAAATTGTAAGGCACACATGGCCAGTACATCTTGTTTATCTCTTACTGCATAGTTAGCTTCAAATTTTTTAATTGTAACATCAATTTTTTTTGATGCTGTCCGTAGACCTTCCTCCTGAGTAGTTTCCACTGTTAATGGGTATACTCGGTCTGCAATTGAAATTTTTATTTTTAACTTTTCTGTCATAATTATTCAGAAAGTTGTGCTATACAATAGTCGATTTCTCTAATCAACGAATTTATTTTCAGTTTTGTTTCTTTCTTGTATTCTTCACTGCCCAGAAGAGAATTTGTTATTTTTAAACTTTCCAATTCGTTATTTAACGAAGTGATATGCTCATTTTCTAGTTGAGTGGTTTGTTTTAAATTTTTCAATTCATTAGATAAATTTTCGTTTAATTGCTCTAAATTTTCTATTTTTTTAGATAATTTAAAGAATTTTACTTCTAAGGAATCAATAATTTTAGACAATTCACTCATTATAACATAATTCTTTTCATGATTCTACAAATTTAAAACTTCAATATCGAAATTCAATACTTTTTTTCAAAAAAAAATAAAGTTTTTTTATTTTGTAAACTTTTTTTAGTTTTCTTCTGTTTTTTTACTCTTAATAAAATCTAAAATTAGTGTTGCAATTAATTTTCCTGTTAAATGATTATTGTTCGATGAATCTAAGTCAGGAGCTCCTTCACAAATGTGAAAATAACTGGCATGTTCTTCTTTTCCGGCTAAATGAATAAAATGTCTGGCTTTTTCAACACTAAAACCACTTAGTGTCATTGCACTGCTATGAATATTTGGAAGCGCATCTAAATCTAGTTCTACACCAAATGGGGTGTTTGAAATAAATTTTATGGCTTGTGTAATTTCTGTAGTAAAACTTTTGGTTTTTCGTACTGCTATTTCTTCATATGTTACATATTTCACTCTTTCTTCAATAGATTTTAGTGTATTAAATACACTTTTTGATACAAAATTCTCATGTAAGCCGAAAATAAAATATTTTTTTAAGAATCCTTCTTCAAATGCATAAGTAAAGCCATTTCCGCTATGACGACCTTCCATAATTCTGAAATCAGTATGTGCATCAAAATTTATCGCATTTACGGGCATTCCTTTTGCTAATGCTAAACCTTTTATATTTCCGTAGGCATTGTTGTGTCCGCCCCCAATAATAATTGGAATTTTGTTGGCTTTTATAATGGTGCTTATAACAAATGAAACATCTTTATCAATATTTTCTACTAATTGAAATAGTTTTTTTCGATCTTCTTTATTTTGTGTATCTAAAGTTTTCGAAATTTCCATTTCTACAGAAAAATTTATTTCACCTAAGACAAGCAATTCGTCGCTCTTGCAAAATTTATTATGTTGAAAATTTACTAAACTTTTTAAAGTACTTTGAAAAGCTGAAGCAGCGCCAGTTCTGCCTAAATTGGCTTTTATCCCTATGTCTTCAGGTAAACCAATCAAAACAAATTTTGCTTCGGAAAGCGTTATAAATCCTATCCAATTTTCATCACTTGGAACTGTAAGTATTTTTTCGCCAAACTTTATTTCGCCACTTCTATGTTGCGTAATTTTTGCTATATCTCTTGAACTGAATACATTTAATTTATCCATTTTTATGTTTAAAAAGTGTTTTCAAATATAATATTTTAAAGATACATTACGTTATATAGTAATAGAAATAAATAAAATTTTATTTTTGTGTGAAATTAAAATCAAATCAAATTAAAAATGGAATTAAATCAATCAAATTCTAGAAATTCAGGATTAAAAGTTGTTGTATTAATCTTAGTCTTGTTGTTAATGGGATCATTGGCTTATGTTTATAAGTTGCAACAAGACAAAGATGCAGTAGATTCAAGTTTATCAAAAACACTAACGGAGAAGGAAAAATTTCAAGCTGAATTGGAATCAAAAATTGCAGAATATGATGTCGCCATTGCAGATAATACAGCTTTGAAAGGAGAATTAGAAGAAGAACAAGCTAAAATTATGGAATTGTTAGATAAAATTAAAAAATCTGACGGGAGTATAGCTGAATTGTCTAAATATAAAATGCAGTATGTAAAACTTAAACGCGAAATGGACAATTTAATTACCGAAAACAATGTGTTAAAAGAAAACAATTCTACCTTAACTAAAAACTTAGATAGCACAAATATGGTTTTGACTAATGCAAAAACAGCAAATGACACATTAGTAGCTAAAAATGAAAATCTATCTAAAACAGTTGAAAAAGCTCAACGATTATCTGTTCTTAATTTAACCACTTTAGCAGTAAAGCAAAAAGGTTCTGGAAAGCAAATTAATACAGATAAGGCAAGTAGAGCTGATGTTTTAAAAATTGGTTTTACGATTGCAGAAAATCAAGTTGCAAAAACAGGGGACAGAATATATTATATTCAAGTTATCGATAGTAAAAACAATGTTTTAGGAGAAAAGAAAACAGAATCTTTTGGGGCTACATATTTACCATACAGTTTTCAGAAAACCATTAAATACGAAAACAAAACAGTGCAAGTTCAAGAAGATTTATCTGTTAAAAGTATTTCTGAAGGAACTTATTTTGTTAATGTGTTTGATAAAAAAGGTGAGTTGGTTTCAAAAAGTAGTTTTCAATTGAGATAATTTTTTTACTATTTTTAAAAAGAGAAACGCTACAATATTGTAGCGTTTCTCTTTTTTTTATTCCGTAATGTTGGTTGATTCTTTAAATTTTTCGTTTACTTTTTTCCAATTAATCACGTTGAAAAAAGCATTAATAAAGTCTTTTCTTTTATTTTGGTATTTGATGTAATAAGCATGTTCCCATAAGTCTAGCGCTAAAATAGGTATACCCTTTTTTTCTGCATTTGGCATTAGTGGATTGTCTTGATTAGCAGTAGTTGTTATAACTAATTTTCCCGAATTGTCTTTTATAAGCCAAACCCAACCTGAACCAAATAATTTAGTTGCGCTTTCAGAAAATTCATTTTTGAACGCCTCAAAGGAACCAAAATCTTTATTTAAAGCTTCTAAAACTTCATCTGTTGCGTCACCGCCATTTGCACTTAATATGTCAAAAAATAAATTATGGTTATAATAGCCACCAGCATTATTTCTAATGTCCAACTTACTTGTATCTAATTTTTTTAGAATTTCTTCTATAGATTTTGAAGCCAAATCAGTTTCTTTTAATGCGGCATTAAGTTTATTGCAATAAGCTAAATGATGTTTTGAATAATGTAATTCCATAGTTTCTGCATCTATAAAAGGTTCTAAACTTTTATAAGAATATGGTAAGCCATTCATTTGAAAAGCACCATCTTCATCTTCAGCTTGCACATCAGAAGGGTTGCCTAAAGTAGTTTTTTCAATTTTTTCTGGTTCAGGAATGGTAACTTCAATTAGTTCTTTTTCTTTTTTACAACTAGTACTTAAAACCGAAATTAATAGTAAAACAAGGATTTTCTTTTTCATTTTTAAGAATTTTTAGGTGTTTACAAAAATAAAAAAAGACACACATTACTGTCTATCTTTTAGCATTTGATTTATTATTTCAATATATTTTTCTTTGGCTTCGTTGGCAGTTAAATGTCTAACTTGCATCCAAGCATTTTGTTTGAAAGCGGTAATTACTTCATCCGATTCATAACCATGATGGCTATAGCTTATGTTTCCGGAAAGTGCTTGTTTATAATAAGCATAAAGCACTAACTGCACGTCTTGTGGCACAGAAGTTTTAGGAATTTTTTCATTGGCATTTTGAATCGCTTCCTTGAATCTTTCATCTAAAGATAATTCGCTCATTTATTTTTTTGATATTACTGTTTTGTTTCCGGTCGCTTTATCTCCTAATTTTACATTTATAGGTGTTCCAATCGGAAAATATAAATCTACTCTAGATCCAAATTTAATGAAACCTGCATCTTCACCTTGAATCACAGTCATGCCAACTTCGGCATAATTCACAATTCTTTTAGCTAAAGCACCAGCAATTTGACGGTACATAATATCGCCATATACATTATTTTCAATAACAATTGTGGTTCGTTCGTTTTCTTCGCTAGCTTTTGGATGCCATGCTACTAAAAATTTTCCAGGGTGATATCTGCTGTATTTTACAATTCCATTTATAGCATATCGAGTAACATGAACATTAATTGGTGACATGAAAATAGAAACCATTAATCTTTTGTCTTTGAAATATTCGGATTCGTATACTTCTTCAATTACTACAACTTTTCCATCAACTGGCGCTAATACGTGATTATCGCTAATTAGAGCAATTCGTGTTGGGTTTCTGAAGAACTGAAGAATTAGTACCAAAAATCCTAAAAGGACTACTTGTAAAATTTTGCAAATTATTATATTGCTTTCGTGAAATAAATGGTCTACACCGAAAATACCTAAAACGGTAATTAAAGTAGCAATTAATATAATTTTAGAGCCTTCTGGATGAAACTTAAGCATAATAGAAATAAATTAAATATAATATATATAAAAAAGGAATAACAAAAATAACACTATCTAAGCGGTCTAAAACTCCACCATGACCGGGCATAATATTTCCACTATCTTTTACACCTGCTTCTCTCTTAAATTTTGATTCTACTAGATCGCCAAGAGTACCAAATATTGAAATAATAAATGCACTAATAATCCACAAAGTTACATTAAAAAAAGTATAAAATCGACTAATTATTATCGAAGCGATTAGTGTAAAAACTACTCCGCCTATAAATCCTTCAATTGTTTTTTTTGGTGAAACGCTTTCTAGTAACTTATGTTTTCCAATTGATTTGCCTATTATATAAGCAAATGTATCATTACACCAAATCATAATAAATAGGGCTAAAACAATTTCATATTTTGCAGGATTTACAAAATTAGGTAAAGAAAGTAGTAATATAAAAGGCAATGTAATGTATAGAAAAAAATGACTGTATGTTTTGTGGTATTTATGAAAAGATATGTTTCTAAATAAATTTATCAAAAGCAAAATATTAAATCCTACACAACCAATTGATATGTAAAATAATTTAACTGGTGCTGACTGATTTAAAAAGAAAAGTACAGAAATTAAAACACCACCAATTGCGAATAAATAATACAATTTATAGTTTGTAATTTTAGAAAATTCATAAATACTTAAACACATAAAAACGGTGAATAGAATATGAAATGTTATTGGTGAAAATAACGTACAAAAAACAAGCAGTGCAATATAAACAGCACCACTAATAGCTCTTGTTACATTTTCAGTCATTTTATAAATCTTCTAGTAGAATTAAGTATAAGTTTTTATGGCAACTTCCATAATGAAGAAAATCTTCTTCTTTTGTTTTTTCAAAATACTTAATGGCAGTAATGTTTGTAGGGTATTCTTTGTCGTATTTTGTTTTGATGTTTCTTAAGCCATCGCCTTTAGTCATTAAAAGCTGACTAGTAGAAGCATAAACAATAATGTTGGTAGGTAATTCGTCTATTTTATATTGTTTTAATTGTTTGGATGAAAATAATATTGAACCTTCATCGGCAATTAAGTTTTCACAAGCAGTAAAAAAGAAAGATGGGTTTGTGGCATTTTTGTATTCTAGTCTGTTTTCATCAAGAAAATTAAAAAGTCTCGAATCAAAACATTGTACCTCGTTTTCAAACCAATCATTTTCTTCTAATATATTTTCAAAGTTCTCATGCGCTTCTTCCATGTTAGAGCAATAAATAAATTTTCCGCCATTATTTTTAAAATTAATGGTAAATAATTCATCTACTGGCGTATCTATATCGGCTGCATATTGACTCGTTTCGACCTTTTTTTCCTGATCATCAGTTTCGTCTTGCTTGCCAAATATCTTCTTGAAAATATTCATTTTGTTTTTCTAACAATTCCTAAGCTCCAAATATAAAAAAATCTTAACTTAAAATCACTTTCAAATTAAGATTTTTTATAAAATATTTTGTTAACAATTTATTCGGCTATAATTTCTGAATCTGTTTCTGTAATTATTTCCGTAATAGTTTCTGGTTCTTCTTCAACAATGTCATAGGGTCTTTTACCAAAAATAGTTTCTAAATCGTCTTTAAAAATAACTTCCTTTTCAATTAAAATAGCAGCCAAAGCTTCAAGTTTTATTCTGTTTTCAGTCAAAATAGTAATGGCTCTTTGGTATTGTTCTTCAATTAATCCTGAAATTTCATTGTCAATTATTTTTGCCGTATCATCTGAATAGGGTTTCGAAAAATTATAATCCGATTGTCCTGATGAATCGTAATATGTAATATTTCCAATTTTATCATTCAGACCATAAACGGTAACCATAGCACGAGCTTGTTTGGTAACTTTTTCTAAATCTGAAAGTGCACCTGTAGAAATTTTATCAAAAACTACTTTTTCAGCAGCTCTACCGCCCATAGTGGCACACATTTCGTCTAACATTTGTTCGGTTCGGACGATTTGTCTTTCTTCGGGTAAATACCAAGCAGCACCTAAACTTTGTCCGCGAGGAACGATAGTTACTTTTACTAACGGAGCAGCGTGTCGTAGCATCCAACTTACGGTTGCATGACCTGATTCGTGAATGGCAATGGCGTGTTTTTCTTCTTTAGTAATAATTTTATTTTTCTTTTCTAAACCACCTACAATTCTGTCAACAGCATCTAAAAAGTCTTGCTTGTCTACAGCTTTTTTGTTTTTTCTTGCTGCTACTAAAGCAGCTTCATTACAAACATTAGCAATGTCTGCTCCAGAAAATCCGGGAGTTTGTTTGGCTAAAAATTCAGTATCTAACGTTTCAGATTTTGTAATGGGTTTTAAATGCACCTCAAAAATTTCCTTACGCTCTCTAATATCTGGTAAGTCTACATAAATTTGTCTGTCAAAACGTCCTGCACGCATTAATGCTTTGTCTAAAACGTCTGCTCTGTTGGTTGCAGCTAGTACAATTACATTAGAATTAGTACCAAAACCGTCCATTTCAGTTAGTAATTGATTTAACGTATTTTCTCTTTCGTCGTTACCGCCTGACATATTGTTTTTGCCACGGGCTCTTCCTACCGCATCAATTTCGTCAATAAAAATAATAGCTGGCGCTTTTTCTTTGGCTTGTTTAAATAAATCTCTAACTCGAGATGCTCCTACGCCTACAAACATTTCTACAAAATCAGATCCTGATAATGAGAAAAAAGGCACGTTGGCTTCACCAGCAACCGCTTTCGCTAGTAATGTTTTTCCTGTTCCTGGAGGTCCTACTAATAGAGCTCCTTTTGGTATTTTACCACCAATACTTGTGTATTTTTCTGGTGTTTTTAAGAATTCTACAATTTCTTGTATTTCTTCTTTGGCACCTTCTAATCCTGCTACATTTTCAAAAGTAACTTTTACATCATTTTTTTCGTCAAATAACTTGGCTTTAGACTTTCCTATGCTAAATATTTGTCCACCTCCACCAGGTCCACCAGCCATTCTTTTAGAAATAAAATAGAAAAATCCGATGAAAATTAAGGTTGGTAACAACAAACCTATCCAGTCACCCCAATTACCTGTTGGTTGTATATCATATGCAGAAATTAACTTGTTTTTTTTAGCTTCTTTTAATTCGTTTTGAAAAAGCTCTAAACTCCCTACATCCTTTACTAAATAATGAGGTCCTTTTTCTTTAGTAACTTTTTTTAAATCTTCATCTTTAGATGAAATATAAGCCGCTTTTTTTAAGGTAACTTCAGCTGTGTTGCCGGACGTGCTTGTTAAAATATCTACTTTTTCAATTTGATTTTTGTTTAATAAATCATAAAAAGAAGAAATAGAAGTCGATTTCGGATAATTCATATCGAAACCACCATTAAAAAAATTGATTAGTAATATTACAGAAATGGCTAAAATTGGAAAAAACCAAGGGCCAAGTTTCACTACCTTAATAATAGGCTTATTTTTGTTTTCGTTTTCTGACATAATGGGTTAAAATTTATTTTCTATTGACGTAATTTTAGCATCACCCCATAGACTTTCAATATTATAATATTCTCTAATGTGTTTTTGAAATACATGAACAACAATACTTACATAGTCCATCAATACCCATTCGCCAACATCTGTTCCTTCAATATGCCAAGGTTTGTCTTTTAATTCTTTTGACACGCCTTTTTGTACAGAACTTACAACTGCATTTACCTGTGTATTTGAATTTCCATTACAAATTACAAAATAATCACAAACGCTATTTTCAATCTCTCTTAAATCTAGAATATCAATATCTAATCCTTTTACATCTTCAATTCCTTTGATGATACTTGCTAGTAAATCATCTGTGCTAATATTTTTTGTCATCTAATATTTGTTCGTTTTATGCAAAGGTATCATTTTTTGTCTTTATTTTTGTAACTTAAATTAAGTAATCATTAAATTTCTTATATGCATATTATCAAACTCAATGCCATTGATTCTACAAATACTTATTTAAAAGAAATGTCAGCCAAACAAACGGTTGATAATTTCACAGTCGTAGTAGCTGAAAACCAAACGAATGGACGAGGACAACGAGGTGCAAATTGGGAAGTGGAAAAAGGTAAAAACCTAACATTCAGTATTTTGATTAAAGATGTGTTATTAATTGCTGAGGAAGTTTTTAATTTAAATGTTGTTGTAGCTGTCAGTCTTTTTCAAACATTTTTACAGCTTAAAATTTCAAATTTAGCTATAAAATGGCCAAACGACATTTTGGCAGATAAAAAGAAAATTTGTGGTATTTTAATTGAAAATCAGTTTAAAAGTACTACCGAAATACTTTCTATTGTTGGGATTGGCATAAATGTGAATCAAGAAAATTTCATCAATTTACCGCAAGCCACGTCTTTAAAAAATTGTACAAATCAAGAATTAAATAAAGATGAGATTTTAATGTTATTTCTTGACCAATTTCAAAACAACATTAATTTATATAAAAATGAAGGTGCTGCCTATTTTTGGAATTCGTACCACGAAAATTTATTTAAAAAGAACTTACCTACAGCTTTTGAAAACGCGGCTAAAGAAAAATTTATGGGAAGTATCAGACAAGTTACGCCAACTGGTTTGTTGCAATTAACGTTAGAAGATGATACATTGCAGTTGTTTGATATAAAAGAACTAAAAATGTTATGTTAGACTACTCCAAACATGTATTAAATTTTGTTAAAATAGTTACACTTAATTTCTTATTCTGTACATTTGCACGACTTATAAAAAGACTACATTTTATGTTACAAAAATTACTTTCCGCACTATATTCTACGCGCCTAATGGCACTTTTATTTATTGGTTTTGCAGCAGCCATGGCAGCAGGAACTTTCATAGAAGACGCCTACAATACCGAAACGGCTCGAATTTGGATTTATAATGCTTGGTGGTTTGAAGCCATTATGGTATTTTTTGTAATCAATTTTTTCGGAAATATTAAACGCTACCAATTGTATAAAAAAGAAAAATGGGCTACTTTATTGTTACACTTGTCTTGGATTTTTATAATTGTGGGTGCATTTGTTACCAGATATATAAGTTATGAAGGAATGATGCCCATTCGTGAAGGGGCTGCCTCTAATACAGTTTATTCAGACATGCCATATTTAATCACTTTTGTAGATGGTGAGTATCAAGGCGAAATGAAGCGTAAAACAATTGAAAAGCAGTTATTACTTTCACAAGCAACAAATAATTCGTTCCAACTTTCTAATAAATTTTCAGATATTCCTTACAAAATTGAATTGCAAGAATTTATCATGAACGCATCTGAAACATTTAAGCCAGACGCAAAAGGAAAGTTATACATAAAATTAGTTGAAGCCATTGCCGGAAGTAGAAAAGAGCATTTTCTTCTTGAAGGCGAAGTGAAAAATATTAGTAATGTACTTTTTGCGTTCAATAAGTTTACACAAGGTGCCATTAACATTACAAAAGCTGCTGAAAATTATACTATTCAAACACCTTTTGATGGAAATTTTATGCGAATGGCAGACAAAATGCAAGGTACAATTGCAAAAGATAAGACAAGTGAGTTAATGTTCCGTTCTTTATATAATGCAGGTGGAAGTCAATTTGTTTTTCCTGAATTGGCTCAAAAAGGCGAAGTTGTTTTAGCTTCCAATAACGATTATAAAGATAAAAAAACCGATGACGCCATTGTGGTTAAAGTCACGTCTCAAAATAAAGAGGAAATTTTAACACTAATGGGATCAAAAGGCAAGCAAGGCGAACCAAAAAGTATTAAAATTGGTAAATTAGATTTTACATTAATGTATGGAAGCAAAGTGCATACCTTGCCTTTTTCAATTAAATTGAATGATTTCGTCGCCGAAAAATATCCCGGAACAGAAAAAAGCTATTCGGCTTTTAAAAGTAAAATCGAAATTCAAGACAAAGAAAAATCGAAAACATTTACCGATAGTGTTTTTATGAATCATATTTTAGATTACAGAGAATTTCGTTTCTTTCAGGCCAGTTTTGATGAAGACGAAAAAGGAACCGTACTTTCTGTAAACCACGATTTCTGGGGCACTTGGATTACTTATATCGGATATTTTTTATTATACTTCGCAATGTTGGTGATTTTGTTTGATAAAAATACCAGATTTAATGATTTAAGAATAAAACTAGAAAAAATTCGTGCTAAAAAAGCAACTTTAGTGGCTATTTTATTCTTTTTTGGATTGTTTGGTTTTGCCCAAGATAATCATACCAATCACGATGGACATAATCACGGCACTGATCCACACAAAAATGAAACTTCAGTAGAAAGGCCGAAAATGCCAACGGCAGCAGAATCTTTAAAAGAGATAAAAAAGTACATGGTTGCTGCGGAACATGCTGAAAAATTTGGGCGACTGGTTATCCAAGATATCAGCGGAAGAATGATACCGGTAAATACATTTTCGTCTGAATTATTACGAAAAGTTTCTAAAAACGACACGTTTGAAGGTTTTACTTCAGATCAGGTTTTGATTTCTATGAACCAATTTCCTGAGTTTTGGTATCAAATTCCAATAGTTTACTTGAAAAAAGGAAACGACAGCATTCGTAAAATTATTGGTGTTGATGCAGAAGCAAAATACGCACCGTTAATTAGTTTTTTCGATGATTTCGGAAATTATAAATTACAAAAACAAACGGATGAAGCTTATAAAGAAGCAGTTCCCAATCAATTTCAAAAAGATTTTTTAGAGGCAGATAAAAAAGTAAATTTGTTGTATTCGGCAATTAGTGGTCAAATTTTACGTTTTTTTCCACTTCCAAAAGACGCCAATAATAAATGGGCTTCGTATTTAGAATTGCAACATCCAACAAAAACCAATTTAGATGTCGTAAAAAATATCATTCCGTTTTATTTTAGTGAAGCGGCAAAAGCATCGCAATCTGAAGACTATAAAAATGCAGAAAGTTTATTAAAAGGCTTGTCAGATTATCAAAAGAAATTTGGCGGAAAAGTAATGCTCTCAGACGATAAATTAGAAGCAGAAATTCAATATAACAAATACGATATTTTCAAGAAATTATTCTCGTGGTATATGTATGCTGGCGTTTTAATGTTCGTATTTGTAATTGTTCAAATTTTTAATAAAAAGAAATGGGTAAATTATACAGTAAAATTTTTCCACGTAACTATAGTTTTACTATTTTTTCTACATTTAGCTGGATTAATTGTTCGTTGGTATATTTCGGGGCACGCGCCTTGGTCTGACGCTTATGAAAGTATGATTTATGTAGCTTGGGCAACCATGTTTTTTGGTGTAGCTTTCGGAAGAAAATCTGAACTTACTATTGCATCAACTGCCTTTGTAACCGCTATGATATTAATGGTGGCGCATTGGAATTGGATGGATCCTAGTATCGCCAATTTACAACCAGTTTTAAATTCGTATTGGTTAATGATTCACGTGGCGGTTATTGTAGCAAGTTATGGCCCGTTTACTTTAGCTATGATTTTGGGATTAGTAGCTTTGTTTTTAATGATTTTTACCAACAAAAACAACAAAGCCAAAATGGAATTAAACATCAAAGAAATCACCTATATTAACGAATTGGCTTTAACGGTTGGTTTAATCATGTTAACCATAGGTAATTTCCTTGGCGGACAATGGGCGAATGAAAGTTGGGGACGTTATTGGGGTTGGGATCCAAAAGAAACTTGGGCTTTAATTAGTATTATGGTGTATGCATTTGTAATTCATGCTCGTTTTGTGCCTGCTTTACGCGGCTTATTTGCTTATAATTTTATGTCGGTTTTGGCTTTTGCAAGTATTTTAATGACGTATTTTGGAGTCAATTTTCATTTAAGCGGCAAGCATTCGTACGCTTCTGGAGAATCTCAAAATGTGGTGTATTATTTATATGCTTTAGTGATTGTTTTGATAATTTCTGTCTTAGCTTTTATTAAGTATAAAAAATTGTACAAGAAGAAATAATGTGACATTTTGGGTTTTTTTAACCCAACATTAACTTTTGTTTGCTATATCTTTTTATATTTTTGAATTTAAATAATTTGTTTATGAAACTATTTCACACGTTTACAGGCGCAGTATTGATATTATTGGCTTGTAATACCAAATCAGAAGAAAAAAAATCAGAAAATTGGGAACATTTCGTAGAAAACACAAACGAAAATGTTTCATTAGACACTCCAAAAACAAATACTATGGAACAAGGTTCAATTTATACTTTTAAAGTAAAAGATTTATCAGGAAACGAATTTGATTTTGCCTCTCTTAAAGGTAAAAAAATCTTAATTGTAAATACGGCTTCTGAATGCGGTTTAACACCACAATACGAGCAATTACAAGCCGTTTACGAAAAGTATAAAAATAGTAATTTTGTAATTGTAGGTTTTCCAGCAAATAATTTTGGTTCACAAGAACCTGGTACAAATGCCGAAATTGGTGCATTTTGTAAAAAAAATTATGGCGTAACTTTTCCAATGATGGAAAAAATATCTGTAAAAGGAAGCGATATGCATGCTATATACCAGTTTTTAACTCAAAAAAGTAAAAACGGGTTAAAAGACAGCGATGTAGAATGGAATTTTCAAAAATATTTAATTGACGAAAAAGGACATTTAGCAGCGGTTATGTCGCCAAGAGTTGTTCCAAATGACACTTCAATTATCAATTGGATTGAGGGAAAATAAATTTAGTATTCAGTGTTCAGTTTTTAGTTGGCAGTAACTGAACACTGAACACTTTCTTTTAAAGTATTTTCTGCATAAAAACAGAATGCAGCCATCGGTCAAATTTATAACCAGATTCTTTAATAAACCCCGCTTTTTCAAATCCAAATTTTTCGTGAAAAGTAATACTACTTTCATTTTCCGAATCAATCACGCCAATCATTGTATGAAGATTTTGCTTTTTTGCCAAGTCAATTAATTCAGATAGTAACAAATGTCCAATCCCTTTACCGATGTAGTTTTTCTTGGCATAAACCGAATGTTCAACTGTAAATTTATAGGCTTCTCTAAAACGAAATTCGCTGTAATACCCAAATCCTACAATTTCAGTATTTATTTTTGCGACTATAATAGGAAACCCTTTTTGCAATTTATCATCAAAAATGGCCAGTTGTTGTGCTAGAGTTCTCGGTTGGTAATCGTATAAAGCTGTGCCAGTTAAAATTTGCTCATTAATAATTTCAAGTATAGCTGAGCAATCTTCCTTTTGGTACGTTTGAATTGATGGATTCATTTTAGTATTTATTTATGACATAAAAATATAAAAAAATCTGTATTTATTAGTAAATTTGTAACTAACATTTTTAAACATGAAGAATCATAGTTTTAATTTAAAATTAATCTATCTCTTGCGTGTTTCATTAAAAAACTAAATTGAAAGTCAACTTATATCCAAAAATACAATTAGCGCAAGCGGTTATTCAAATTTTTCGTCAAAAAGAAATTCAGCATATTGTAATTTCTCCAGGATCGAGAAACGCTCCTTTAACTATCGGATTTACCAATCAGGAAGATTTTACATGTTATAGCATTGCAGACGAACGTTGTGCGGCTTTTTTTGCATTAGGTTTGGCACAACAATTACAAAAACCTGTTGCGGTTGTTTGCACTTCTGGTTCGGCAGTTTTAAATTATTATCCCGCCGTTGCTGAAGCATTTTATAGCCAAATTCCTTTACTTATTGTTTCAGCTGATAGACCAAAAAATATGATTGATATCGGTGACGGACAAACCATTCGTCAAGAAAATGTGTTTGCCAATCATATTGTTTTTTCGGCTAATTTAAGTGAAAATGCTTCAGCGCAAAATGATAATCTTATTGTTTCTGCTATTGAAAGAGCAATTTTTCTAAAAGGTCCGGCACATATTAATGTACCTTTTGAGGAACCGTTATATGAAACACTTTTGGAACCAACTTATATTCCGATAATTTCCAATTCATTTATTGAAAAATCCGAGTTTAATTTGGATGCGAAATTCTTATCAGAATGGCAATCAGCAAAAAAGAAATTAATTTTAGTTGGCGAGTTGTTACCAAATGCTATCGAACAAAAGTATATTGAATTTTTAGCTAAAGACGAAAGTGTATTGGTGCTTTTGGAAAAAACATCAAATTTGCATCATCCTACTTTTATCGATAGAATTGATACTTTAATTTCTACTTTTTCTGAAGAAGAAAAGCTTAATTTTCAACCAGATATTCTGCTAACATTTGGTGGTATGGTAGTTTCTAAACGTATAAAATCCTTATTGAGAAATTACCAGCCAAAGCAACATTGGCATGTAGATGAAATTAGAGCTTATGATACATTTGGTAGTTTGTCGCAACATTTTCAAACAAACAGTACAAGTTTTTTAAGTCAATTAGTAGTTGAAAATAATTTGATAACCTCTGATTATCAGCACGGTTTTCAATCCATTTGGCAAAATAGAGTATTAAATCACAATAAATACATGTCTGAAATTCCATTTTCAGATTTTAAAGTTTTCGATTTTTTAAGTCGTAATTTAACAGATAATATTCAGTTACAAGTCAGCAATAGTTCGCCAATACGATATTTGCAATTGGTAGCGTTGAATAAAACAATTGAGGTTTTTAGTAATCGTGGTACAAGTGGGATTGACGGAAGTACATCAACGGCAATTGGAGCCGCTGTAGCAAATAAAAAGCCTACAATTTTCGTTACGGGTGATATAAGTTTTCTATACGACAGTAATGCGTTATGGAACAATTATATTCCAAAGAATTTCAAAATTATTTTAATTAACAACAGTGGTGGCGGTATTTTTAGAATTTTACCTGGTCATGAAGAAACGGAAACGTTTAACACTTTTTTTGAAACTTCTCACCACTTGACAGCGGAACATTTAGCCAAAATGTATGCGTTTGAATATACTTCAGTTCAAAACGAAGTGGAACTTCATGCTGTTTGGGATTCTTTTATTTCTAACGATAATAGACCATCTATTTTAGAAATTTTCACGCCTGAAAAAATAAATGATATTGTTTTATTGGATTACTTTGAGAATTTGTGATAATCTTATTTATTCAATTCAGTTTCCATTAATTTTAAGTATTTAGTAAACTGATTTTCAGTTTTCGACCATTTTTCAGCTTCAATTTTCCATTTCTTAAAATTAACTTTATCCTTTGTTTCATAATATTTATAAGCAAGATTATAGGCAGTTTCTTGTTTATAATTCTCTTCTTTACACGTTTTTACCATTGTAAAATATGTTTTTATAATGTCATCTGTTTTTCCTTGATTATTATATGAATATGCTAGTTCCTTATAGGTATAGCAATCATTTGGATTGTTTTTAATGGCTTTTAATAAACAATTTTCTGCCTTTTCATATTTTTTTAAAGCATTATAAGAAAACGCTAATTCTGTTTGTAATCCTTTAAAATTTGGATCAATTTTCTCTGCTTTTTCTAAATAAGTTAATGCCTTTTCACATTCATTCCATCCGTTATACATGAATCCCCATCGATAAAGACGTTCAATAGAATTTTCATCCGATTTGTAAATTGCTAACCATTTAGGTGTTTTCTCAATTTTTAATTCTGTGAATTTAGAATCAGGGATTTCGGCTATTGCAACACGATTTGGCTCAAGTCTGACTTTTAAAAAACTAACATCTCTATTTTCTTCTTTTTCCACAGGAATAAATTTTCCTGTTTTGTTAATTTTAAAATCTCCTTCATAGTTTAAAGTTAAACCTGCTGTAGCATCAATATAAATAAAACCAAAACTATAGAGACTATCTTTATTCATTTGATAGGCTACCCATTTGTCTTCACATTGCACATTTCTTTTATCGAATTTCAATTCGTTTTGAGCGTGTAGCGAGCTTATTGAAGCAAAAAATAATAAAGTAAATAGATTTTTCATAGTTAGAAATTTAGGGTTGAATCAAATATAAAAATAAATCCTCAATACTATTGAGGATTTAATGTTATTTTTTTCCGTCCTTAAATTTAAATTTTTCAACTGGATTTTGTTTGGCAGGTTTTTTATCGTTGCCAAATTTATTTTTTCCAAACGCTGGTTTTTTATCTGAATTTTCACCGGTTTTGGGCTTAAATTCTTTCTTTTCACCAGTTCTTGGTTTATACTGTGTTTTACTATCCGTTTTATTATAAGGTTTTTTAGGTTCGTAAATGGTTTTATCCGTTTTCTCGGTTTGTGTTTCGTAATCTTTGTGAGTCTTAATTACTTCTCGAGGGTTTTTTGGGTTTTCCTTCGTACCACGTAAATGAATAATTAATCCGTTTAAGAAATTACGTAGAACTTGATCACCACATTCCATAAAATTAGCGTGGTCTTCCGCACGGAAAATATCACCTAATTCGCCTTTCGACATTTTAAAATCGACTAAGTTTAAGATTTCAACTATTTGGTCGTCTCTTAATTGTAAAGCAACACGTAGTTTTTTGAAGATATCGTTATTGTTCATTTTATCGTTTATTGTTTGTTATCGACATATTTAGTAAAGCCAAAGATACGCTTTTGCGAAAGCATTTCTCCATAATTTTTCGTTATGTTTGCCCTCTTTTACAATTACAGATTTATTTAGCTTTTTGCATTCGCAACGTTTTGAATTTATTTGCGTTTCCATTTCTTTCATGTCGGAAACCATTGTTCCGTCATCTTCTTTATCGCCACACAGCATATAAATTTTGGTAGTAAATTTTGGTGTGTCCTCCATTTTCTGAAAAATTTCTTTCTTATTTATCCAAAAAGCAGGTGAGAAGCAACCTACTTTTCCAAAAACCTCTGGATATTGAAAAGCTGCATAAAACGAAACCAATCCGCCAAGCGAACTTCCAAAAATACCAGTATTTTTCGCATTTGTTTTAGTTCTATAAGTCGAATCAATATAAGGTTTTAACGTTTTTACAATAAACTCTAAATACGCGTTGGCATTTCCTCCGCCGTGTTTTTCGTTTTTATACGGAGTAAGTTCGTCTATTCGTTTTTCATTTCCGTGAGCAATACCAATAATTATTACTTTGGCTTTTAAGCTGTCTAAAGTCTCATCAATATTCCATTCTCCTGCATAGGAGGCGGCTTCATCAAATAAATTTTGAGCGTCGTGCATGTAAATTACTGGATATTTTTTAGTTGATTTTCCGTAATTTAATGGTAAATAAATCCAAATTTTCTTTTTCGTTTGCAGTTGTGGCGCGTCTATTTCAAAGGTTGAAAATCGCTGTTGTGCGACTGTTTTCGTAATTGTAAAGAAAAAAAAGAATAGAAATAGTCTTAAAAATTGTTGCATTTTTTTATATTTGAAGAATAGTATAAAAGTAATAATTTTGATGGAAACTACTCAAGAAAAAATTAGTTTGTTGCAAGAAATGATTTCGTTTGCTTTAATTGACGGCGAATTGCACGATAGAGAATACGATTTTATTGAAATTGTAGCGTATGAATTGCGAATTGATAAAGCTACTTTATTGAAATTATATGAAAATAAAGGAGAAATTAAAGTAATAAAAGACGAAATGAACAGAATTTGTCAGTTTTATCGATTGGCTTTGTTGATGCGTTCCGATAATGTTTTGCATGAAAGAGAAACCGTTAAAATTAATGAAATTGGCATTCATATGGGACTAAATCCTTATGCGATGAAACGCGTTTTAAAGCTCATTGAAGATTCTCCAAATCATACTGTTGACGCGCATACATTAATTGCTATTTTCAGTGAACAATTGAATTAGGTTTTGCTTTAAGGAAAAAGGTATAAGGAAAAAGGTTTAGAGTTTACTTTTATACAGGTTCCGCATACAAATCAAATTCTGTAGCGTCAATAATTTTTAAGTTTACAAAATCGCCTGTTTTTAAATAAAATTTTGAAGCATCAATTAATACTTCATTATCTACATCAGGACTATCAAACTCAGTTCTTCCTACAAAATGTTCGCCTTCTTTTCTGTCGATGACACATTTGAATGTTTTACCAATTTTTTCTTGATTTAATTCCCAAGAAATTTGTGCTTGGATGTCCATAATTTGGGCTGCTCGGTCTTGTTTTACCTCTTCAGGAACATCGTCTTCCAACAAATATGCGTGCGTGTTTTCTTCGTGAGAATAGGTAAAACAACCCAAACGTTCGAAACGCATTTCTTCAACCCAATTTTTAAGAATATTGAAATCTTCTTCAGTTTCTCCAGGATAACCCACAATTAAAGTCGTTCTAATAGTCATTTCAGGAACTAACGCTCTAAATTCTTGAATTAAATTCGTCGTTTTTTCTTGAGTCGTTCCGCGTCGCATCGATTTTAAAATGCTATCTGAAATATGTTGTAAAGGAATATCTAAATAGTTGCAAATTTTTGATTCCCGTTTCATTAATTCTAAAACGTCCATTGGGAAACCAGTAGGGAAGGCATAATGTAAACGAATCCATTCAATTCCTTCTACTTTAACTAAGGCTTCTAAAAGTTCAGCTAAGTTTCTTTTTTTGTATAAATCTAAACCGTAATAGGTTAAATCTTGTGCGATTAATATTAATTCTTTTACGCCGTTTTTTGCTAATTTCTCAGCTTCAATTACCAAATGTTCAATAGGAGTAGACTTGTGTTTTCCTCTCATTAGTGGAATCGCACAAAAACTACAAGGTCGGTCGCAACCTTCTGCAATTTTTAAATAGGCGTAATTTTTTGGCGTTGTGGTTAAACGTTCTCCAATTAATTCGTGTTTATAATCGGCACCTAATGCTTTTAATAATAAAGGTAATTCGGTTGTGCCAAAAAACTGATCTATGTTTGGAATTTCTTTTTCTAAATCGGGTCTGTATCGCTCAGATAAACAACCGGTAACAAAAACTTTGTCTACTAAACCTTGTTCTTTCTTTTCGGCATATTCTAAAATCGTATTTATCGATTCTTCTTTGGCATTATCTATAAAACCACATGTATTAATAACTATGATGTTTCCTTCGTCTTTTGTGGCTTCGTGTGTTACTTCTTTTCCGTTGGCACGAAGTTGTCCCATTAAAATTTCACTATCATACACATTTTTAGAACAACCTAAGGTAATGACGTTAATTTTATTTTTCTTTAAAGACTTGGTTCTCATACTAATTGTTTTGTTTCAGGGTGCAAAATTAATAAAAAAATGTCGCTAAACTTGAAGTAAAGCGACATTTGTGAAATTTTTGTAAGTTATTTAAAAATTTACCACGTACGTTAAAGTAACATTATTGTTGAAATTTTTAATTCTTGCCGGATCATTTAGGCCAGAAGTTAATAAAGCTTCTGTTCTGGCACGATATTCGTTTGTGTAAGAAATATCTAATTTAGAATCTCCAAAATTATATCCTAAACCACTAGAATAACTCATTAAATCACCAAAAGCGAGGTCAACTTTATATGGACTTTGTTCAAAACGGTAACCAGCTCTAACACTCCATTGTTTTATTTTGTATTCACCACCAACTCGTAATTCGTAAGTATCTTGTAGCTCATTTTCTATTTGTGTATTTAAACTGCTATAAATAATTTCTTTAGTTGGTTTAAATTGTGTATTTGCATAGTTTTTACTTATGTAATCCAAACTTAACAATCCTTTTTTACCAAATAAAACAGTTCCACTTGCTGTTAATTTACTTGGTGTTTGAATTTTATATGTTGGATATACGTTTACAAAATTTGGATTAACAAAATCTTCAAAAGGAACTATTCCATTTGTTGAAGTTGTTGAAATACTTTGTATTAATTCATCATTTAAGCGATACCAAGTTGGAGTTTCATATGCTAATCCTAGACGAATATTTTGATTTGCTTTATATATCGCACCAAAATTTATAGAAAAACCAGAGCCATAAGTGTAAAATTCGTTGTTGAAACTAGCAGTTCTTATGGCATAATTATTAGGTGTGTTATTTATAGAATTATTATTTCTTTCAAATAATGAAGTAGTTCTTAAATAATCCGTAAAATGAAAATTCATATTCATACCTACATATAATTTGTCTTCATAAGCACCAGAAAAGTTCATTGTGAATTTTCCATTATATCCTTTTGCTTGAATGGTGTTTATATGTGTGTATTTTCCTCCAAAAGGCACATTTGAGACATAACCGTTTGTCGTAGCATTATAATCTAAAACATAGGAATTATATCCTAACCAGGCTTGTTGTTCTATAAAATTTAATTCATCATAGTATGTGCCATCTAAATTCCCTACACCATTATTACCGTTAGCAAATCGTTTAAAATAAAGATCTATTGAATTATAAGGATTTGTACCTTCGCTTACAATAAAATCATTTAAATTATTAGCATTTTCATAATTTAAACCTAAAGCGAATTTTTTCCAACCACTTTTTGATTGACTGTCATTAAAAACAAATACTGCACCCAATTGATTGATGTCCAGT
Organism: Chryseobacterium gleum; assembly: GCA_945897915.1. Lineage (GTDB taxonomy): Bacteria > Bacteroidota > Bacteroidia > Flavobacteriales > Flavobacteriaceae > Flavobacterium. The sequence continues at coordinate 95,770 of CAMDGB010000005.1, forward strand.
GAATTTTCGTTGGTTTTACTATTTGTTCCAAAATAACTAGCCGTATTTTTTTTGTTAAAGCTAGACACCGATATAGTAGCTTGATTGTAATTGAAAATTGAAGATCCAGCTGGATTATCATTTATGGCTGACAAATCACCTCCAATAGCACCAAATGCTCCACCCATTGCTCTATATCTTGCAGTTCCATTTAAATTTTGTATGCCGTAACGTAAGGCATCTGACATAGTGGTTTCTTGTGCGCTAACTGTAAAAGCACCTCCAATTAATAAAGAAAATAGTATCTTTTTCATAAATCTAAAATTATATTTTTTAAAGAAACCTGCTTGTGTTTTTTAAACAGGTTTTATGTATTTATTTATTATCTTCCACCACGACCACCGCCGCCAGATCTTCCACCTCCGCCAAATCCTCCTGAACTTCTTCCGCCTCCAAAGTCGGAACTTCTTGGAGTAGATATAGTTCTTGGTGTATCATTTCTAGGAGTATAAGTTCTTGGTTCTGAGGTTTGAGTTCTCGGAGTTCCAGTGTTTGTGTTTCCTCTAGGAGTATAAGTTCTTGGATCAGAAATAGGTGCTCTGGGAGTTTCTGTATTCGTGTTTCCTCTTGGATTAAAAGTTCTTGGATCTGAAACTTGCGTTCTAGGTGTACCGATTGTAGTTCCTCTAGTTTGTCCAATTTGAGTTCTTGGACTTCCAGTACTATTTCCAACTCTTCCAGAAGTTAGTCTTCCAGAATTACCATTATTATTTATGTATCCACCACGAGGGCCGTTATTGATTACCACATTTCGGCCACCACCATACCAACCATTACCATACCAACCGTTCATTCCCCAATTATTGCCGTACCATCCATTACCATACCAACCGTTCATACCCCAATTATTTCCATACCAGCCCCAACCGTTCATTCCCCAGTTATTTCCATACCAGCCATTCCAGCCCCAACCATTCATTCCCCAGTTATTTCCATACCATCCGTTCATTCCCCAGTTATTGCCATACCATCCGTTCCATCCCCAACCATTCATTCCCCAGTTATTCCATCCCCAATTATCATTTACAATCAGAATGTTGTTGTTAGTTTGGTTTTCACCCCATCCACCATATCTAGTTCCATTTTCTTTTACATACACTGTGTCTGGAGCTGATTTATAATTATCTACGTCAGTTAAAACTTCTGTAGGCCCAAAATCTTCTTTCATGCTTTTGAATTGTTGTGCATAAGCATTGCTGTAAGAACCTGAAGTTGTTTCGTTTTGTACAACTCGTTTGGTTTTTACTGAATTATCAGGACCATAAACGCCATCATCATCATAATAAGATGAATTTTGGTACGAACCACAACTTACTACTGTGATAGCACCAACAAATAGACTCATTAATCTAAGTGTTTTTTGCTGAAAAATGCGATTTGTTTTCATATATATTAATTTTTATTGTTGGTCTTTGCAAAATTAAGTAGTTTTGTACCACTAAATTAATACAAATTAAACAAATTTTGTGCCAATATTATAAAAATGAGTAAAAATTTAACAACTAGAAGCGAAGATTATTCTGCATGGTATAACGAATTGGTCGTAAAGGCTGATTTAGCTGAGAATTCAGGGGTAAGAGGTTGTATGGTAATTAAACCATATGGCTATGCTATTTGGGAAAAAATGCAAGCAGAACTTGATAAAATGTTTAAGGAAACAGGTCATAGTAATGCTTATTTTCCATTATTTGTTCCTAAAAGCATGTTTGAAGCGGAAGAAAAAAACGCTGAAGGTTTTGCAAAAGAATGCGCCATCGTTACTCATTATAGATTAAAAAACGATCCAGATAAACCAGGCAAATTAATGGTAGATCCAAATGCAAAGTTGGAAGAAGAATTAATTGTTCGTCCTACATCTGAAGCTATTATTTGGAGTACATATAAAGGATGGGTGCAATCATATAGAGATTTACCTTTGTTAATTAACCAATGGGCAAATGTAGTACGTTGGGAAATGAGAACGCGTTTATTTTTAAGAACTGCTGAATTTTTATGGCAAGAAGGACATACTGCTCATGCCACAAAAGCGGAAGCAATAGAAGAATCAGAAAAAATGATGCACGTTTATGCTGATTTTGCAGAAAATTTTATGGCTATTCCAGTTATAAAAGGGTTAAAAACAGAAACAGAACGTTTTGCTGGAGCTGATGAAACTTATTGTATTGAAGCATTAATGCAAGATGGAAAAGCACTTCAAGCCGGAACATCACATTTTTTAGGACAAAATTTCGCTAAGGCATTTGATGTGAAATTTACCAATCAAGAAGGAAAACAAGAGTTTGTTTGGGGTACTTCATGGGGTGTTTCTACTCGTTTAATGGGTGCGTTGGTGATGACGCATTCAGATGATAACGGACTGGTTTTACCACCAAATGTAGCACCAATTCAAGTAGTCATTGTTCCAATTTTTAGAACTGAAGAAGAATTTGAAAGCATTTCTGAAGTAGCTAATGATTTAGTAGCGCAATTTAAAAAACTAAATATTTCTGTAAAATTTGATAACAGAACCACGCAAAAACCAGGTTTCAAGTTTGCGGAATGGGAATTAAAAGGCGTGCCAGTTCGTTTAGCAATTGGTCCGAAAGATTTAGAAAACGGAACTTTTGAAGTAGCAAGAAGAGATACTTTAACCAAAGAAGTGAAACCTGCTGATGGAATAGTAACCTATATTCAAGATTTATTAGAGCACATTCAGAAAGATTTATTTAATAAAGCTGTAGATTATCGAAAAGCACATACTACTGAGGTAAATTCTTTTGAAGAGTTTACAGAAGTGTTGGAAAACAAAACAGGCTTCGTATCGGCACATTGGGATGGCACTGCAGCAACCGAAGATAAAATTAAAGATTTAACAAAAGCAACTATTAGATGTATTCCTTTAAATAGAAAAGAAGAGGCTGGAATTTGTATTTTTACTGGTGCGCCATCAAAAGGAAGAGTACTTTTTGCAAAAGCGTATTAATGTGTTTATTAGCCAATGTGTCAATTTGAAGATTTGGATTTTGGAATTTTATTTACAATAAATACCATATAAATATAAGCCTTAAGGTAAGCATTAAAAAAACTGAAAATTTTCACATTAGGTATTGCACAGATTAAAAATAGTTGTATTTTTGCACTCGCATTACGAAAATGTAATGGTCCGTTCGTCTATCGGTTAGGACGCCAGGTTTTCATCCTGGTAAGAGGGGTTCGATTCCCCTACGGACTACAAATTAGTTTTGAAATGGTTTTATGAAACGTGTTTTGGTGTCTCCTTTACTAGTTTTGTTAGTTAAAACTGAAGTGATTGATTTTTAAAATCAGTTGTGGGAGGTTTTTCTTGTTTTTCTACTGATGTATAAAATAGTTATTTACAATTAAAATATAAAAAAAATGGCAAATCACAAGTCAGCTCTAAAAAGAATTAGAAGCAACGAGAAAAGAAGAGTATTGAACAAATACCAACACAAAACTACACGTAATGCGATTAAAGCCATACGTTTATCAACAGTAAAAGCAGATGCTGCGGCAAAATTGCCAATAGTTATCTCTATGATTGATAAGTTAGCTAAGAAAAATATTATACATGCTAATAAAGCTTCAAACTTAAAATCTAAGTTAACAAGATTAGTTGGTAAATTATAATTAGCAATTTAAGATAGTTAAAAAGTCCTGATGAAAATCAGGACTTTTTTTGTTTAATATCTTTTCTTTTGTGTTGCCTTCAATAACATCAGGCAACGCATTGGAAAAGTTATAGCTGAAAATGTAAAGGTTAGCGTATTAAAAATGAATCGTTTTACTTCTAAATTTATTAAAATGTAAACTAAACTAATTGTTGTTTGAATATCGAGATAATAAACGTACCTTTGCACTTTCAAAAAATGAATATATGTCATCTATCAGAAACATTGCAATTATTGCCCACGTTGACCACGGAAAAACTACTTTGGTTGATAAAATTATGTATCACTGTCAATTGTTCCGTGATAACGAAAATACTGGAGATTTAATCTTAGATAATAACGACTTAGAGCGTGAAAGAGGAATTACTATTACTTCTAAAAACGTTTCTGTTGTTTATAAAGGAACTAAAATTAATATTATTGATACTCCTGGTCACGCCGATTTTGGTGGAGAAGTTGAACGTGTATTAAACATGGCCGATGGTGTGTGTTTGTTAGTAGATGCTTTTGAAGGGCCAATGCCACAAACGCGTTTCGTATTACAAAAAGCTATCGATTTAGGTTTAAAACCTTGCGTGGTTATTAATAAAGTTGATAAAGAAAACTGTACACCAGAAGAAGTTCACGAAAAAGTTTTCGACTTAATGTACGAATTAGGTGCTACAGAAGCTCAATTAGATTTTCCTACTGTTTATGGTTCAGCTAAAAATAACTGGATGTCTGATCATTGGGACAATATAACGGATAATGTAGAAGCATTATTGGATATGGTTATTGAGCATGTACCAGCTCCAAATGTTGGACAAGGAACACCTCAAATGTTAATCACATCTTTAGATTTCTCTGCATTTACGGGTCGTATCGCAATTGGTAGATTAGAAAGAGGTATATTAAAAGAAGGAATGCCAATATCTTTAGTAAAAAGAGATGGTACTATTTCTAAATCAAGAATAAAAGAACTTCATACTTTTGAAGGTTTAGGTCGTAAAAAAGTACAAGAAGTAATTGCAGGTGATATTTGTGCCATTATTGGTGTAGAAGGATTTGAAATTGGTGATACTATTGCCGATTTTGAAAACCCAGAAGCACTAACTTCTATCGCTATTGACGAGCCAACAATGAGTATGTTGTTTACAATTAACGATTCACCATTTTTTGGTAAAGAAGGAAAATTTGTTACTTCTCGTCATATTAGAGAAAGATTAGAAAAAGAATTAGAAAAAAACTTAGCTATGAAAATGGCTGAGACGGATTCTGCAGATAAATTTATGGTTTTTGGTCGTGGTGTATTACACTTATCGGTTTTAATTGAAACCATGAGAAGAGAAGGTTATGAAGTACAAATTGGTCAACCACAAGTTATCATTAAAGAAATTGATGGTCAAAAATGTGAGCCAATTGAGGAATTAACAATTGATTTGCCAGAAAGTTTATCAGGTAGAGCGGTAGAGTTTGTTACTTTACGTAAAGGCGAAATGTTGAGTATGGAAACTAAAGGTGAGCGTATGATTATTAAATTCAATATTCCATCTCGTGGAATTATTGGATTGCGTAACCAATTACTTACCGCAACTGCAGGTGAGGCTATCATGGCACACCGTTTTATAGGATATGAACCATATAAAGGAGAAATTTCTGGACGTAACAAAGGTTCATTAATTTCTATGGAAAAAGGAAAAGCAATTCCTTATTCTATTGATAAATTACAAGATAGAGGTAAGTTTTTCGTAGAGCCAAATGTTGAAATTTATGAAGGTCAAGTTATTGGAGAAAACTCTCGTGGAGATGATATGTGTGTAAACGTAACTAAAGAGAAAAAACAATCTAACGTACGTTCATCAGGAAATGATGAAAAAGCTAGAATTATTCCTCCAATTATATTTTCATTAGAGGAAGCATTAGAATACATTCAAAAAGATGAATATGTTGAGTGTACACCAAAATCTATTCGTCTAAGAAAAATTTATTTAACTGAAACGGACAGAAAACGTTTTAAAATATAATTAGATTTTAATAAATATACTAAACCACGAATTTCATTTGATTTTCGTGGTTTTTTTTTAGATTTAATATTTTGTAAGATTTTGAACAATCAATATATAAAATCCCTAACTTTGTTAGTATAAAACCTAAAGCCATGGAAATTAAATTAAAAAACGGAATTGATAGATTAGAATTTGGTATGACTCCAAAATACGTTGAAGCTTTATACGGAAAACCAAATAAAACCTTTACAGACGACGAAAACAATACGATTTATGTGTATAACAAAGAACGTATGAAGTTGACGTTTTATGTTGAGGAAGACATGAAATTGGGCTATATTACTACTACACAGCCAGAAATAAAATTATTTGGAAATACGATTATTAATAAAGCTTGGGATTTGGTAAATGGCGATTTAGCACTAAACAAAATTACCAAATTTGAAAAAGATTCAGAAGAAGGTATAGATATTTATTTTAACGAAGACAATTGGCTGTTTTTCCATGTGGATTACGACGAAGTAGTTGAGGTTGAAATTGGCGCCATCATCAACGATAAAGATGAATTTGAATGGAAATTTAGAGGATAAAACACAAAAAAAGGCAAACATCTTATTTAGAGTTTGCCTTTTTATTTATTTATATATAATAGTATTATATTTTTACTTTTTTTTGCGAAATATGCACAAAATAAAACCCAAGAATAATAAAAGGAATACTTAACCATTGCCCAGTTGACAAAGCGTTAAACATTGGATTTTCTTCAAAACCACCTTGACTATCTTTTACAAATTCTACAAAGAAACGAACCGACCAAAGTAAAACTAAAAAAGTACCGAATAGTAATCCTGGTTTATTTCTGGCGTCTGTTCTCCAATACATATAAAATAAGATGAAAAATACTGGAATGTATAATAATGCTTCGAATAATTGCGCTGGATATCTGTATGGAATTTTGTCTAAAATACCTTTAAACTGAACGTCTTTTGCAATCGCATTATAAGCTTGTGTTCCGTCAGGGATATTTGTCAATTGCGAGGCTACTTGCGGTGGCAAATTGTCTTCACCTTTCACGAATTTCATAGCCATAAAACTTTCTTCTGAAGTCTCTTTTCCAAAAATTTCAGAATTCATAAAGTTTCCTAAACGAATAAAAACAGCTCCGGAAGCTACAGGAATTACAATTCTATCTAAAATCCATAATAATGGACGTTGTAATACTTTTGTTTTGATGTAATACATCGTAACGATAATTGCAATTGCCGCACCATGACTGGCTAATCCACTAAAACCTGTAAAATGTAATTCTGGTTTTGTGCTAATAGGTAATAAAATACTTAACGGATCTTCAGAAAATAATTCTGGTTGATAAAAAATAACATGACCTAAACGTGCACCAAGCATCGTAGCAACAATTGTATATACAAATAAATTATCTAATTTTTCTATTGGTTCATTTTCCCTTTTGAAGATGAATTTGGTAATGTACCAGCCCAAAGCAAAAGCAGTTACCCACGTTAAGCTGTAAAAACGAATCATGAAAAAACCTAAATCGATGCCTTCTGTTGGATTCCAAATCATAATTTTATTGTTGTTTTTGGTTTATTGTTTTTTTATTTTGCGGTTGCAATTGCCATTGCTATTGAATCAAGGAACTGGATCGTAACCGCTTTTTCCCCAAGGATGACAACTTGTAATTCTTTTAAAGGCGAGCCAACTACCTTTTATTATACCGTATTTTTCTAATGCTTCTTTACTGTAACTTGAGCAAGTAGGAGCGAACCTACAAGTTGCGGGTGTTAAAGGCGAAATTACAATTTGATAAAACCGAATTAGTAAGACGAATGGAAAAATTAATAGTTTCTTCATAATTTTTATTTCGTAAATTGTAAATCCCAATTAGTAAATCCAAAATTACAAAGTAAAACTTGTTCCATCTTTTCCGTCTTTCAATTCAATATCCAAAACGGCCAATTTATCTCTAATTTCATCAGATAAAGCCCAATTTTTATTGGCTCTCGCTTCCATTCTCATTTCGATAAGCATTTCGATAACACTTCCTAATTTATTATTATTTCCTGCTGCTTTTTTATTTGTTAATCCTAAAACATCAAAAACAAAACCTTCTAAAGTGGTTTTTAATTCTGATAAATCTTTTGCAGAAATTGTTTCTTTCTTTTCATTTAATCCATTAATAATTCTGACGGCTTCGAATAATTGCGCCATCAAAATAGTCGTATTAAAATCGTCATTCATGGCATTATAACAAGCGCCTTTCCAAGCTGCAATATCAACTGAAGATGAATTGCTAACTTCAATTTTTGATAGCACATCCAAAGCTTCCATCAAACGATTGTAGCCTTTTTCACTAGCAACCATAGCTTCATTAGAAATATCTAAAACGCCACGATAATGTGCTTGCATGAAGCAAAAACGAACCACACTTGGACTAAATTCTTTTTCGAAGAAATCATTTTTACCGTCAAGTAATTCTAATGGAAGAATATAATTTCCAGTACTTTTACTCATTCGCAAACCGTTCATAGTGAGCATGTTGGCATGCATCCAATAATTTACAGGATTTACACCATTACAAGCTGTTCCTTGAGCCACTTCGCATTCGTGATGTGGAAATTTTAAATCTAAACCACCACCGTGAATGTCAAAATTTTCACCTAAATATTTGGTACTCATAGCGGTACACTCTAAATGCCAGCCAGGAAAACCAGCTCCCCAAGGTGAGTTCCAACGCATGATGTGTGCTGGTGATGCATTTTTCCAAAGGGCAAAATCTTGTGGGTTTTTCTTTTCTGATTGTCCGTCTAAATCTCTTGTATTGGCAAATAATTCATCAATATTTCTATTGCTTAATTTGCCATAATTTAATCCGCGTTTGTTGTATTCTAATACATCAAAATAAACTGAACCTTTGCTTTCATAGGCAAAACCAGTTTCAATTAATTTTTGAGTTAATTCTATTTGTTCTAAAATATGTCCTGTAGCGGTAGGTTCAATAGTTGGAGTCAGTAAGTTGAACGTTTCTAAAACCTTATGAAAATCGACAGTGTATTTCTGTACAATTTCCATAGGTTCTAATTGCTCTAAACGCGATTGTTTTACAAATCTGTCATTTTCTACATCACCATCGTCAGTTAAATGGCCTGCATCTGTAATATTTCGCACGTAGCGTACTTTGTAACCTAAATGCAATAAATAACGATAAATCATGTCAAAACTCATAAAAGTTCTAACATTTCCTAAATGTACATTGCTATATACTGTTGGTCCACAAACATACATACCAATTTGACCTTCGTGAATCGATTTAAAATTTTCTTTTTTCCCCGATAATGAATTATACACTTGAAGCGGATTGGTTTCGTAAAGTGGCATTTTGTATGATTTATTGTTTTACTATTATTCTATTTCTAAATTTTAATTTATTGGCTAAAATTTCGTATCTAATTTAATATAATCTAAAAACTCTCTTTTCACTTTTTCGTTTTTAAATTTTCCGCCAAATTCAGAAGTTACGGTGCTACTTTCAATATCTTTTATACCACGAGAGTTCACGCACATGTGTTTGGCATCAATAATGCATGCAACATCTTCTGTTTTTAAAACGGTTTGCAATTCTTTTACAATTTGAATAGTTAAACGTTCCTGAACTTGAGGTCTTTTTGCATAATATTCTACAATACGATTCATTTTTGACAAACCAACTACAGATCCGTTTGAAATATATGCAATATGTGCTTTTCCATATATTGGTAATAAATGATGTTCGCAAGTTGAAAATACTACAATGTTTTTCTCAACCAGCATTTCACCATATTTGTATTTGTTTTCAAATGTGGAGGCACTGGGTTTTTTATCTGGATGTAAGCCGCCAAATATTTCTTTTACAAACATTTTGGCTACTCTGTTTGGTGTGCCTTTTAAACTATCGTCTGTTAAGTCCATTCCTAAAGTTAAAAGAATATTTTCTACATCTTTTTTGATTCTCAAAATTTTTTCCTCATCAGAAATTTCAAAAGCATCAATTCTTATTGGGTTTTGTGTATTGGTAGCAATATGGTTATTGCCAATTTCATCGTTATGTTCTTCGTTGCTAATCATCATACCTATTATTTTCATCTATCTGCAAATATATGCATTTATAAATAAATTAGTTTTATAAATTTTTAAAGTAATTTATAAATAAACGACATTTTTATTTATTTGAACAATTGTTAAAATCGATGAAAAGCAGTTTTGTCCGACAAAAAACAAATAACAATGTTAAATTGTATTTTAATTAACGAAAAGTTAATTTTTTTTTTACTTTTGCTATACAATACACATATTTACTATAATATTTAAATATATAAAATGAAAAAAATTCTTTTACTTTTTTTTACTTTTTTAAGCATTAATTTTATTTATTCTCAATCAACTTGTGCCACTACGGCTCCAATTTGTTCAGGAAATATTACCCCCCAACAAAGTTTAATTGGTATACCTAGTTTAGGTTCTCCAGGTTGTTTAGGTTCTGCACCAAATCCCAATTGGTATACCTTTCAGACTGGTTTTGCCGGAACTTTAATTTTTAATTTGCATCAAGGAAATAATCCACCTTTATATAATAATACTGATATAGATTTTATATGTTGGGGTCCATTTACTGATGCTCAGATGGCTACAACAGCTTGTAATAGTTTAGCAGATTTAACGGCTCCTGTTAACCCAAATAATATAGTAGCCTGCAGTTTTTCTGCTGCTGCAGTAGAGACGATTACCATACCAAATGCCAATCCAGGGTCTAATTATATTTTACTGATCACAAATTTTTCTAATTCACCCGGACTATTTGTAATGGAGCAAACAAATGCAACTTCTCCAGGAGCAGGTTCTACAAACTGTGATGTTGTTTGTGGTGTAGATTTAGGTCCAACTGCAACTTCTGTTTATCCAAGTCCACCTTCTACGAATACAATTTCATTTTGTAACTCAGCAATAAGTTCTCAAACCTTACATTGTAATTTTCAAAATCCGCCTGCTAACCAAAATACATTGGCGTATCAATGGTTTTTGAATGGAGTTTTACAGCCTACTTTCACTACAAAATCAATAACGGTTAATCAATCAGGAACCTGGAAAGTTAAGGTAACACATCCTGACTGTGGTACACCTACCGAAGATTCTGTTATTATTTATTTTGGTACTACGCCAGTAGTTAATCCTATAGCTACTCAATTGGGGCCATTAGGGGATTGTAACCCTATATTTAATTTAACGGCTTTAATTCCTGCTTTACTAGCACCATTAAATCCTGCAGATTTTACGGTTTCGTTTTTTACAGATTATGGAGCATCTTTAATTTATACAGATCCGGTTACAGGTCATATACTTAATCCTTCTGCTTTTCAAACTAATGTGGATACTACAATTTGGGTAAGAGCCAGAAACAATACATCAACGCAATGTGTAGATGATAATGAAATTTCATTTTTATTAGATGTTAGATGTACAAATAATGCTACTGCCGTAGGAAATATCATTTGTACTAACAATACAGGACAATTAACTTTTACAGGCCCGCCAAGTGCTGTTGTTACTTTTGCTCAAGGTGCAAATACATATAATGTGACTATACCTGCTTCAGGCCCTTTTATTTGGAATACACCGACACCACTGACCGCAACAACTATTTATACATTGACAAATGTTGCAGCTGGTTCACCAGTTGTAAATACACCATTAACATCTACAGCAACTATAACTGTTAACCCTAATAACACTGTTACAACACCTACAACGACTCAAACACTTTGTATCAATACTGTTTTAACAGCCATTACACATACGACCACAGGTGCTACCGGTATTGCAACTTCAACTACTAATTATGGTTTACCAGCAGGAGCTACAGCTACTTGGGCATCAAATATTATTACGATAAGTGGCACACCAACGGCATCTGGAACTTTTAATTATACTATTCCTTTGATTGGAGGTTGTGGTATATTTACAGCTACAGGAACTATTATTGTAACTGCAGCACCAACAGCATCAATTTCTTATGGTACACCATTTTGTTCTAATAATGCTACGGCACAAAGTGTAACCTTCTCAGGAACGAGTGCAGCATACACAGGAGGCGTTTTCTCTTCGGCATCAGGCTTAACACTTGATGCAACAACAGGCGCTATAACACCAAGTACAAGTACAGCAGGGGTTTATACGGTTACCTATACGATTCCAGCAAGTGCAGGTTGTGCTGCGATTCCAGTAACTACCTCGGTAACCATTACAGCATTACCAGCAGCAACGATTTCATATTCTGGCACACCGTTTTGTACAAGTAATGCTACAGCACAAGCTGTAACATTAACAGGAACCACAGGAGGAACATATTCATCAACAACAGGTTTAACACTTGATGCAACAACAGGAGGGATTACAGCAAGTTCAAGTACAGCAGGAACTTATACTGTCACTTATACGATGTCAGCTGCCAATGGTTGTCCATTGCAAACCACAACAACTTCGGTAATAATAACCGCAGCACCAACAGCATCAATTTCTTATGGTACACCATTTTGTTCTAATAATGCTACGGCACAAAGTGTAACCTTCTCAGGAACGAGTGCAGCATACACAGGAGGCGTTTTCTCTTCGGCATCAGGCTTAACACTTGATG
>CAMDGB010000006.1 GCA_945897915.1 Chryseobacterium gleum
AATAGTGACTGCATCAGAAAAAAGATTATTCCCTAACCATTCTAATCCTTCTGTTGTGAAGAAATCAACTAAATCATCAGAAGTATGAACAATTATTGATTCTAAAAAAGTATCGTGACATTTAAACAGAAAAATGTGATTTTTTGAAAAATGATCAACAAAACGAACATTTGTAATTGCTTTATCCCAAATTAAATCAGAAAACACATCAATTTCTTGCAAAGCAATTTCTGGTGTATTCGTTTTTAATTCGTCCCATTCTTTTTTATCAATTGTTTGAGTAGCTAAAAAAGTAATAAACTCAGGATGAAGTTCTTCTAATTGTTCTTTTGTTAATCGGGTATATTTCATTTACGTATATTTATCTTACAATATAAAGTTCCGTAAAAATAAAAAAAGCGTTGCAATTGCAACGCTTTTTTTAAAGAAATATTTTAAATAAAATTATGCTTTTTCAGCAACAATTTCATAAGCTAATTCAATGATAACTTCTCTGTGTAAACGAATAGTAGCATTGTATTTACCTGTTCTTTTAACAATACCAGAAGTAATAAATTTTCTATCAATTGTTTGTCCGTTTGCTTCTAAAGCATGTGCTATGTCCGCATTTGTAATTGAACCGAATAGTTTTTCACCTCCTGCTTTTGCAGTAATTTTTATTTCAATAGCTTTGATAGCTTCTGCAGTAGCTTTTGCATCTGCAACAACTTTAGCTTCTTTGTGTGCTTTTTGTTTTAAATTTTCAGCTAAAACTTTTTTTGCAGAAGAAGTTGCTAATATAGCCACTCCTTGAGGAATTAAGAAATTACGACCGTAACCATTTTTTACAGTTACTACATCATCTTTAAAACCTAAATTTTGAACGTCTTGTTTTAAAATTAGTTCCATTTTGTTGTCCTTTTTTTTTATAAGTTAGTTCCGATGGAATCGGAACAACAAATGATTAATATTATTTTAATAAATCCGCCACGTAAGGCATTAAAGCTAAATGACGTGCTCTTTTAACAGCCACAGAAACTTTTCTTTGGAATTTTAATGAAGTACCCGTTAAACGTCTTGGTAAAATTTTACCTTGCTCATTTACAAACTTTAATAAAAAGTCACCGTCTTTATAATCGATATACTTTATACCTGATTTTTTGAAACGACAATATTTTTTTTGTTTGTTGGTATCAATATTTAAAGGAGTAAGATATCTGATATCACCCTCTTTTTTACCGTTGTTAGCTATTGACATGATTAGTTTGCTTTAGTTTTTAATTTTTCTCTTCTTCTTTCTGCCCAAGAAATAGCATGTTTGTCTAAAGAAACAGTTAAGAATCTCATGATTCTTTCATCTCTTCTTAATTCAGTTTCTAATGAAATGATTAATTCAGCTGGAGCTTGGTACTCAAATAAATGGTAAAAACCACTTTTTTTGTGTTGGATTTCATAGGCTAATTTTTTTAAGCCCCAATCCTCTTTTGATACCATTATGGCACCCTTAGAAGTAAGAAAATCTTCAAATTTGCTTACTGTTTCCTTTACCTGAACATCAGATAAAACGGGATTCAAAATGAAAACAGTTTCGTAATTTTTCATGTGTACGTATTTTTTAAATTGGGTGCAAAGATATACAATTATATTTAATTTACAAATTCATTAAAAAGTATTTATTTTTTTACAATATTAGTTTTCTGTACTTTTTTTGTATATTTTTATGCTGTTTATAAAATAAATATTTAGTTTTACAAAAATTAGTTTTAAATAATTACATTTATTTAATTGTAATAAATACCAATATATGAAATTAAAAACAATTGTTGTAGATGACAGTTCCATTCAACGTATTACTATTGCTAAGTTAATCTCTGAACATCCTAATTTACTATTAGGTGGCGATTTTTCAAACGCATTAGAAGCTAAAAATTATATTTCAAATAATGCTGTTGATTTAATTTTCTTAGATATAGAAATGCCACATATTACTGGTTTTGATTTAATTGATGGTTTAAAAATTAAGCCATTAATTGTATTTATTACTTCCAAAGCAGATTATGCTGTAAAAGCTTTTGATTATTCCGCATTAGATTTTTTACAAAAACCTATCAAAAAAACGCGTTTTATAATTGCTGCAAAAAAGGCTTTAGAAATGCACCATTTAAAACATGACAAAAATCATGACGAAAACGGACCTCATTTAATAATAAAAAGTAATCTTAAAAAAATAAAAGTATACACCTCTAATATAAAATGGATAGAAGCTTTTGGTGACTATATTAAAGTAGTTACATACCAAGACACACATCTTGTATTATCTACTATGAAATCTTTTGAAATAGAACTTCCGAAAGACAATTTTCTTAGAATTCATAAATCGTACATTATAAATTTAGATAAAGTCGATCGATTTAATAGCAAACAAGTAGAAATTAGCGGCGAAAAAATTCCGTTAAGTAGAAATAAAAAAGAAGAAATTGTAGCTATTCTAGAAAAGTATTAAACAGCTATTTTGTCATTCTGGATTTATTTCAGAATCTGAAACAAGTTCAGACTGACAAAAAGTTGTAGAAAATTATTAATAATCTACATTAATTGTTGTTTTTATTGCTCGATATTGGGAAGTAGCTTCAAAACTTACCAATGCTTTTTTAATGAGTTTTTTTGTTTCAACAAGATTAGCATTATTTGGAATTTTGATAAGAATAGTTCTAATATATTCATTTCTAATTCTATTAATTGCGGGTTCCTCTGGACCTAATATAGGAACAGCTATATGCTGTTTTAATACATTATACAACCAAGTAGCGCCTTCACGAAGTTTTTCGTAATCCCTATGTTTCAATTTTATTTGCAACAAACGGAAATACGGCGGATATTGAAAATTTTGTCTTTCATATAATTGCTCATTAAACATTGCTGTATAATTATTATTAACCACTTGCTGAATCGTATTATGCATTGGATTATAGGTTTGAATCACTACGCTCCCTTTTTTTGATTTTCTACCAGAACGTCCCGCTACTTGAACCATCATTTGATAGGCACGTTCATAAGCGCGATAATAAGGCTGATTTAATAAATTATCTGCATTTAAAATCCCAACTAAAGTCACGTTTTCAAAATCCAATCCTTTGGCTAACATTTGTGTGCCTACTAAAATATCAATTTCTTGATTTTTGAAAGCATCAATCATTTTTTCAAAAGCAAATTTACCACGTGTTGTATCTTGATCCATTCTCGCAATTCGCTTATTTGGAAATAATTTTATCAATTCTAATTCTACTTGTTCGGTACCAAAACCTTTTGCAGAAATATCTAATGAATTACAAGAGTGGCAATGTGTGGGTTTAGCCATGCTGTGTCCGCAATAATGACATTTTAAGTGATTTTTAAACTTGTAATACGTCAAACTCACATCACAGCTTGGACATTGAGGCACGTGTCCGCAAGTTGTACATTCAATATATGGCGAATACCCTCTGCGATTTTGAAACAACATAATTTGTTCACTATTCGCTAAAGTTTCGTTCATTCTTTCCAGTAATTCATCGGAAAAATGACCATCCATTCGTTTACGGAAATATTTATCTTTTAAATCGATTAAATGAATTTCAGGCAAAACCACATTATTAAATCGTGTAAACATTTCAATTAAACCATATTTATTGGTTTTAGCATTATGATATGATTCTAAACTTGGTGTCGCACTTCCTAATAAAACTTTAGCATTATGAAATTTTGCTAATACAATTGCGGCATCTCGGGCATGATAACGCGGCGCTGGATCTTGTTGTTTGTAAGTGGCTTCGTGTTCTTCATCAACCACAATTAAACCTAAATTGGAAAACGGCAAAAACAAAGCACTTCTTAGTCCTAAAACCACTTTTGCTTTTTCGGAATTTTGTAACACATGATTGTAAACTTCAACACGTTCATTAGAATTATATTTCGAATGAAAAACCGCAATTTGATTTCCAAAATAAGCAGATAATCTTTGAACTAACTGCGTGGTTAATGCAATTTCTGGTAATAAAAACAATACTTGCTTGTCTTGTTGTAAAAATTCTTCGATCAGTTTTATATAGACTTCCGTTTTTCCAGAAGCGGTAACGCCGTGTAATAAGTTCACATCAAATTGAGTGAATTTTTCTTTAATGCTTTCCAAAACCGTAGCTTGAGATTCGCTTAATTCAATTTCGTAATCGGCTTCTTTTTCGAAGGAAACGCGATCAGTAGACATGTAATATTCTTCAAATATATTTTTTTCTACTAACGATTTTATAACTGCTGCGCTTACACCAGAAGTTTCAATTAATAATTTTGCAGTAATTGGCTTTTTTTCTGTTGCTTGTAATTGAAAATACGATAAAACAATTTCTTTTTGCTTTTTTGCTTTACCCAAAATTTCTAATAATTCATGCAGTTTTTCAGATTGCAGAAATTCATCTTGTAGTTTAATGTATTTTACTAATTTGGGTTTGTAAGAATCTTGCACCTCATCTTGCATGTTTAGTAATCCTTTAGCTAAAAGGCTTTGAACAATTGGAATTACATTTTTCTTATTTAAAATCTGAGAAATTTCCGAAATTGTTATAGATGATTTATTTTCTAATGCTTCTAAAACTAAAAATTCCTCGTCTGTAGTAATCGTTTTATCCGATTCTATATGTGAAGAAGAAATCATCGTTTCACTTTCTAAAATCAATCCTGTAGGTAACGCCGATTTAAAAACTTCGCCAATTGAACACATGTAATAGGATGCAATCCATTGCCAATGTTTTAGTTGAATTTCATTAACAATAGGAATCTCATCTATAATTTGACTAATGTCTTTAGCTTCATATAAAACAGGCGGTTGGGTATGTTTTTCAACTACTATAGCCGTATACACTTTTGTTTTTCCAAACGGAACCGTAACGCGCATGCCTGGTTGCAAAAACTTGTATTCTTCAACATTAACGGAATACGTAAACGTTTTATCAAGATTTAAAGGAAGAATGACGTTGATAAAGTACATTTTTTTAAAGGTATAGGGTTTTGGGTATGAGGTTTTGGCTGTAGGGTTAAAATACAATAAACAAAACTTTTGCCTTTAACTAATCCAACTTCTCAGTTAATTTACTAAATACTGCTTTGGCATTTTTACCTTCGTATAAAATTTGATAAACGGCATCAATAATAGGTGTTTTTGCTTTGTATTCTAAATTTAAATTATAAGCACTTTTACACGCATAATAGCCTTCCGCCACCATACTCATTTCCATTTGAGCGGATTTTACGGTGTAGCCCTTACCTATCATGTTTCCAAACATTCGGTTTCTTGAAAAAACTGAATATCCAGTTACTAACAAATCGCCCAAATACGCCGAATCGTTGATATTACGTTTCATTTTATGTACTTTTCGAATGAATTTTTTCATTTCACGAATGGCGTTACTAATTAAAACAGCTTGAAAGTTATCTCCATAGCCTAAACCATGAGCAATACCTGCTGCAATAGAATAGATGTTTTTTAAAACAGCTGCGTATTCGGTTCCAACAATATCATCAGACGTTTTTGTTTTTATATAATACGATGCCAAATTTTTAGCAACATACTTTGCTTTTTCTTTATCAGAACATGCAATAGTTAAGTAAGACAAACGCTCTAATGCCACTTCTTCTGCGTGACAAGGCCCAGTGATTACTCCAATATTATCGTAGGAAATATTAAATATTTCATGAAAATGTTCCCCTACAATCAAACTAGTTTCTGGTACAATTCCTTTAATAGCAGAAAAGATTATTTTTCCTTCTAAAGATGCCGTCATTTTCTCTAATTCACCACTTAAAAAAGCAGATGGAATAGCAAAAATTATAACATCAGCAAATTGAATGGCTTCATTAATATCGTTTGTTAATTGTAATTTATTAGTGTCAAAAGCTACAGAACTTAAATAATTAGGATTGTGTTTTTGTTGTTTCAAATGCTCCAAAGCATAAGTGCTGCGCATGTACCAAGCTATTTTTTCTTGATTTTCACATAACATTTTAGCAAGAGCTGTTGCCCAACTTCCGCCTCCTATAACTGCAAATTTTTTATTGCCTTCCATCTTCTAAAATTATGAACTCCAAAAATACACTTTTCAACAACAAAAAACAATATCAAAATTCAATATCAATTTTAAAGCTAAAAATCCTGAAAAAAGTTAAGTTTGATAATATTGAAATTTGTGTTGGTATTCAAAAAACTGTTAATTATTTGTGAAGGGAAACTTTCTGGCACGGCTTTTGAAAATACTTTTAAATAGATTAAAAATTATAAAAGTTAGGTTAGTTAGTAGTTTTTTTGCATGTAAAAAGCGTCACAAGATTTATTTCTTGGACGCTTTTTTATTTTGGTTTTTTTATTTACTTAATAACTCATTTCAACAATTTCTTTTACTTTTTCTAAAGTAATGTTTTGTTTCTCACCCAAAGCTTTCCAACCTCTTTCTTCAAAACGATTTACAATGAAATTAGCGGTATTATAATAATTTGAAGTAGCTTGAGAAAGTTTTGTCTCCATTCCCATTTCAATTAAAAAAGATACTAATTTGTCTATAGCTTTTTCAGCAATTTCTTCAGTTGAATTTCCTTTTAAATTTAAAACTCTTTCACCAAATTGTGCTAATTTGTCTTTTTTAGAATCAAACATCACTCGGTATAAATTCGGACCGATAATCGCTAATGTTCTTGCGTGGTCAATTTCGTATAAAGCAGTTAATTCATGACCAATCATATGTGTAGCCCAATCTGATGCTACGCCTTTCTGTATTAAACCATTTAAAGCCATTGTAGCACACCACATAAAGTTTGATGCTAATTTATAATCGGTAGGATTTTCGACAACTTTTGGTCCTATTTCAACTAAAGTTTGTAAAATTCCCTCTGAAATTCGGTCTTGCAACAACGCGTATTGAGGATAGGTTAAATATTGCTCTAAAACATGTGTAAAAGCATCTACCACCCCGTTTTGAAGTTGTCTTTTAGGTAATGATTGAATTACCGATGGATCACAAATTGAAAATTTAGGAAACAAAGCACTTCCACCTAAAGTTAGTTTTTCTTGTGTAGCTTCTATGGTAATTACAGCGCCTGAATTCATTTCGGAACCTGTAGCGGGTAACGTTAAAATTGTTCCAAAAGGAATTACTTTTGAAATATCTTTAAATAAAATTCTATTTTTTAAAATATCAACTGCATTTCCTTCATAATTTACAACGCCTGAAATAAATTTTACGCCATCAATGACGCTTCCTCCGCCAACAGCTAAGATAAAAGTTATTTTTTCGGTACGAACAATTTCTACAGCTTTCATTAAGGTTTCAAATCTTGGATTTGGTTCAATACCACCGAATTCAATAATCTCAAAACCTTTTAAATGTTCTGTAACTTGGGCATGAATACCATTTTTAAAAATACTCCCAGCGCCATACGCTAAAAGTACTTTCGCATTTGGTGGAATTAAAGAAGCTAATTTTTCTATTTGATTTTTACCAAAAATATAATTGGTAGGATTGTATAACTCGAAGTTTAACATGATATATTGAATTTTATTATTTCAAATCTACAAAATGAAATTCGTAATACTTCATTTGTAGTATTGCTTTAACAAAAATTTATTAAAACATTAAGTTTGCTTACTACGCTTATGATTTAAATTATTTTTCTTATTTTTGATATTATTGTGATTAATATTTCTTTGAAAAAATCTATTTTATAGACTAAGTCAAAATATTAATTTTGTTTTATCCTGAAATAATTCTTAAAATATTTAAACATGAAAAAAATAATTATTCTATCAATATTTTTATTTACTAATAATTTAATTAGTCAAGAAAATTACAACTCTAAATCATTAATTTTAAAATTAAATTCTGAACTATGGAGTGTTTCTAAATTGGATTTAAAAAATAATGTTTTCTCAATTTCAAAAATTGACAACTTTTTAAGAAAAAATCAAATAGAAAAAATTATTCCAATAGGTCTTTCTGAAAAAACATTTGTATTTCAAATAGAATTTAAAAATGAAATAAATGTAACAAAAAGTATAAAAATTTTAAAAACAAACCCAGAAATAATTTACGTTGAACCTGATTATTTATCTGAAGGTGGTGGGAAAAAATCAGATTTACTTCAAACACCTAATGATGCACTTTTTGATCGGCAATGGGGAATAATTAATAATGGCACTTTTAATGTTTCAGGAATGCCTTTTGTTTCTGAAAATGATGCTGACGCAGATATAGATTTAGCTTGGGATATTGAAACTGGAGATCCAAATCTAATAATAGCTGTCCCTGATACTGGATTTAGATTAAGTCACCCTGAATTATTGGGAAGAATATGGGCAAATCCAGGTGAAATTGCAAATGATGGGATTGATAATGATAATAACGGTTTAATTGATGATATTAATGGTTGGGACTATGCTAATAATGACAACAATGCAACTGATGATTATGGACATGGAACTAATTGCACTGGCATATTATTAGCAAAAGGAAATAATGGAATAGGTTACGCAGGTGTAAATTGGAATTCAAAACTAATTCCATTGAAAGTATTAGATGCAAATAACAGTGGGCAATATTCATGGATGGCGAATTCAATATATTATGCAGTTGATAAAGGAGCAAAAATCATAAGTATGTCAATAGGTGGCACAGGAAATAGTCTTACAATGCAAAACGCTGTTCAATATGCCATTTCAAATAATGTAGTATTCGTTGCATGTATGATGAACTTTAACAACAATACTACCTATTATCCTGCTGGATATGCAAGTTCAATGGATATTATTGCAGTAGGATCTACGGATTCAGATGATGATCGCACTTCTCCATTTTTTTGGAGTCTTACATCTGGTAGTAATTACGGTAATCATTTAACTTTAGTTGCGCCAGGGAATTATATTTATGGATTAAGTTCTACTTCAGATACAAATTATAATGGTTACTGGGGCGGCACATCGCAAGCTACACCATTAGTTGCAGGTATTGCTTCACTTTTACTTTCTTCTAATCCAAATTTAACTCCTTTACAAATAAAAAATATATTAAAAAATACTGCTCAAGATCAAGTAGGTGCAACAAATGAAGATGTTCTTGGATATGATATTTATATGGGTTGGGGGCGTGTTAATGCAAATAGTGCTTTTCAAACATTAAGCAATTTAAATCTACATGACAATAAACAAGAATTTACCTACAAAAACCCTATTTACAATAAAAAGTTTGAGTTTCTTTCTAGAAATTATCATACAAATTTTAATATTGAAGTTTACTCATACGATGGAAAATTAATAAAAGATGAAAAAATTATAATCAATGAAGGAAAGAATGAATTAGATTTTAATTACGCTAAAGGAAATTACATAATAGTTCTAAAAAATGATGATTATAAAAAAACTATAAAAATTATTGTCAATTAAGACCTGTCACTTCTTATAAAACAAATTATGTTCAACATATTCCCAAACTTTATGGGGTAGCATAGGAATTACATTTTTATTATTTTTAATGTTTTCACGAATAAATGTTGATGATAATTCGACAACTGGCGCAGCTATTCGGTGAATTTTTGGATGATTAACAAATTGTTCATTTATTTCTCCAGCATGTAACCTTGGATACACGTAAATATGATGGTGTTGTAAAATGGCTTCGTAGTTTTTCCATTTATGAAGTGAATTTAAATTGTCTTCACCCATAATTAAAGAAAATTCGTAATTAGAATGTTTCTCTTGCAAATGCACCAAGGTGTTAATTGTATAATTTGGTTGAGGCAATTTAAACTCAATATTAGATGGTTTAATTTTTGGGAAATCTTCAGTTGCCAAATGCACCAGGTGTAAACGATGGTAATCGTCTAACAAAGTGTTTTTTTGTTTGTGAGGATTGTGTGGTGTTACTACTAGCCAAATTTGATCTAAATCCGAATACTCCGCCATATGATTGGCAATAATTAAATGCCCAATATGAATGGGATTAAACGTTCCGAAATATAAACCTATTTTCATTATTTATTTTTTTGTTCCACAGAGATTCACGAAGTTTATTGCAAAGTTTCGCAAAAAATAAATTTTGTGTTACTCTGTGAATCTTTGCGCATCTTTGCGAAATAACTATCTATTCACAAATTCTTTAACTAAATTATACGCATCAACTTTTGCTACATCTAAATCGTAATTTTTTATTATTGTATCAAACTGTGGTGCAGTGGCTAATTCTACCGAAGCTTTTGCAATACGCATGTTGATTTTATCGTCAGTTTCTGTAGAACGTTTTTTTAATCTAATTTTTAACTCGTCAATACTTGGTGGTTTTACAAATACTGCCAATGTTTCTTGTTTGAATTTCGATTTTATTCTTAGTCCACCCGCTACATCAATATCAAAAATTACGTTTTTACCTTTTGCCCAAATACGCTCTACTTCATTTTTTAAAGTGCCGTAGAAATTATCTCTGTAAACCTCTTCCCATTCCACGAAATCTTCCGCTTTAATATGTTTTTTAAACTCGTCCAAAGAAATAAAATAATAATCTTTTCCGTGCACTTCTTCGCCACGTGGCTCACGAGTCGTGCAAGAGATAGAAAATTCTAAATTTAAATCTTCTTGATTTAATAAATGTCTTACTATAGTTGTTTTTCCAGACCCAGAAGGTGCAGAGAAAACTAATAATTTTCCTTGATTCATTGTCCTTTATATATGGTGTGTTGTCACTCTGAACTTGTTTCAGAGTTTCATTTTTTTTAGATTCTGAAACACGTTCAGAATGACAAAAAAATTACAAAACGTTTAAAACTTGTTCCTTAATTTTTTCTAACTCATCTTTCATCATCACTACCAATTTTTGCATTTCAGCATGATTTGATTTGGAACCCATCGTATTAATTTCTCTACCCATTTCTTGAGTGATGAATCCTAATTTTCTGCCATTGGCTTCACTTCCATTTAAAGTTTGTAAGAAATAATCTAAATGATTAGTCAAACGTACTTTTTCCTCAGTAATATCTAATTTTTCTAAATAATAAATTAGTTCTTGATCAAAACGATTCGTATCTACATTCACTTTTAACTCATCAATTGCAGTTTGTAAACGTTCTTTAATGTTAGTTACCCTTTCAGGATCTAAAACTAATGCCTGATTCATATAACTTCTAATATTTTCAATACGTAACGTAAATTCTTTCTCTAATGATGCACCTTCAGATTTTCTAAAAGATAACATATTTTCGATGGCTTCATCAATTACAATTTGAATTTGCTTCCATTCATTTTCATCAATTTCTTCGCGCTCCGTTTTCATCGTATCGGGCATACGAATTGCCATTTTCATTAATTCTGTATCATCAGCGTTGGGTAAAATAGCTTTCATTTGAGCCATATACGCTTTAACAATAGGCACATTAATTTTAGATGAAGTATCTTCACCGGTAACCTCAACAAATAAAGAAAAATCTACTTTTCCTCTTTCCAATTTAAGTGCTAGAAGGTTTCTTAAAGCCAATTCATTTTCTCTGAAAATAGAAGGCATTCGTGTATTTAAATCGAGTCCTTTGCTATTTAAAGATTTAACTTCAACTGTAATTTTTTTGGTTGATAATTGCAAACTTGCTTTACCAAAACCGGTCATTGATAATATCATATATTTTTTCTAATAATGTGTAAAGATAATATTTTTTAGTGATTAGTAAAAAGTCAGTAGCAATTAGTCGTTGCTGGTTTCTTTCTTTTTATGAATTACCAAATAAACACCAACAAAAATTAATATCGCAGAAACTAATTTGACCATGTTTAAATTGTCTTTTCCTAAACCAATGGCGAAAATCGTAGCGAAAAAAGGTTGTAAATAAATAAAAACAGCTACAGTTGTTGGTTTTAAATTTCGCATAGAAATTAAGTTTAGCAAATAAGTAAAAAATGTAGAAAAGACAACCACAAATCCAATTTTCAGACCAATGTCTAAAGGAATTTCGTTCCAATTTACCACTTGCAATTCATGAAATCCAAAAGGTAAAACCATAAAAAAACCGAACAAATAAATATATTTCACAAACGTAAATGCGTTGTATTTATCCATTAACTTCTTTACAAAAATTAAATAAAAAGCATAAGAAACGGCATTTACAAATACTAAAATATTTCCTAAAGTGGCATTTGGTGCATTATTTAATGCTTTTCCGTACAGAATTAAAGTAATGGTTCCAGCAAGCCCTAAAAGAATACCAATAATTTTTTTAGACTGCATTTTTTCTTTCATAATTATTGAGGAAAGAATCAATACAATCATTGGTGTGGTAACCATTAAAACGGCTCCCATAATTGGTGAAGTGTAACTTAAACCTTTAAAAAATGTTAACATGTTAAGCGCTACTCCGAAAAAGGCACAAGCAGCGATGCGAAAAAAATCATTTGTAGCAATTTTTTCCTTTGGTCCAAAAAAAGAAACTATCCAAAATAAAATTGTAGCTCCTGCTACTCGCAAGACAATAAATCCATAAGCATCAACATACTTTGGCATAACATCTTTAGCAACAGTGAAAGTTACTCCATAAATAATGGCTACAATCCAAGCGCAAACTAATGCCCAAGAACGACTACTCATTATGCAAAGCCTTTTGCAATTTTAATATATTTGGCTGACTGTTTCCAATAAAAATTTCATTTTCTAAAATCACTACAGGACGACTCAAAAAAGTATAATGTTCCAGAATAAATTTTTTATAATCGGTTTCTGTTAACGCTATATTTTTCAATCCTTTTTCTTTATATAATTGTGCTTTTTTACTAAAAAGAGATTCGTAACTACCTGAAAGCTGGTGCATAAATTCTAATTCTGCTATAGTAATAGGATTTTGACGAATGTCATGAAACTCCAAATTTGCATTTGAAGGTAATGCCTTAATGATTTTTCTACACGTATCGCAAGAAGCTAGATAATATATTTTTCGCATGTATGCTAAATTAGTTTCTAAAAAAAATTTAAAACACAAAGGTATGAAAGTTATTTTTGTTGAAAAGTTTTGCTTTGCAATTTTAAAATAAAAAATCGGATATAAAATCCGATTTTTGTATAAATATGACTTAATAAATTAGTGTTTACTAGCCAAATATCGTTCTGCATCTAAAGCAGCCATACAGCCAGTTCCTGCAGCTGTAATTGCTTGTCTGTAAACATGATCAGCAGCATCTCCACCTACAAAAACCCCTGAGATATTTGTTTTAGATGAGCCTGGAATATTTACAATATAACCTGTTTCATCTAGTGTTAAATAATCTGCAAAAATATCGGTATTTGGTTTATGTCCAATTGCTACGAAAAATCCAGTTGCAGGAATATCAAAATCTTCATTTGTAGTTTTGTTTTTAGCCTTAACACCCGTAACTACTTGTCCGTCTCCTAAAACTTCCACTGTGTCATGATTCATTAAAATGGTAATATTTTCGGTGTTTTTCACGCGTTGTTCCATAATTTTAGAAGCTCTAAATTTTTCACTTCTAACCAACATGGTAACTTTTTTACATAATTTAGATAAATAATGTGCTTCTTCACAAGCGCTATCCCCTGCTCCAACAATCACTACTTCTTGGTTTCTATAGAAAAAACCATCACAAATTGCGCAAGCTGAAACACCACCACCAGTTTGTAAATAATGTTGTTCTGAAGGTAAACCTAAATATTTTGCAGTAGCACCAGTCGAAATAATTACGGTATCGGCATGAATTTCTTTTGTATCGTTAATCCAAATTTTATGTGGTTCGGCGCTAAAATCTACTTTTGTTGCCCAACCATCTCGAACATCTGTTCCAAATCGTTCCGCTTGTTTTTGCAAACCAACCATCATTTCAGGACCTGTAATTCCTTCAGGATTTCCTGGCCAATTTTCTACTTCATTAGTCGTTGTTAACTGTCCTCCAGGCTGAGTGCCTTGATATAAAACCGGATGCATATTTGCTCTAGCAGCATAAATTGCAGCAGTATATCCTGCAGGACCAGAACCTATTATTAGGCATTTTACTTTTTCTATTTCGTTTGACATGGTCAGTTTAATTAATTTTTATGCAAAATTAGTGAATTCAAAATCAAAAATCAATTAAATTTAACTTCAAAAACCATTTAATGCTTTTCACTCGAATCCAAAAAACTATTTATAAACAATTATGACTTTCAATAATAAAAGTTTTAAATATTGATTACTTTTGTTTTTTAAAAACACATATTATGATTTATAAGTTTAGAGCCATTTTAGACAATGAAGAAGATATTTTTAGAGATATTGCTATTGATTCAAAAGACAGCTTAGAAGATTTTCACAATGCTTTAGTAAATGCATTTGGTTTTGATGGATCCGAAGTTGCTGCTTTTTATACTTGTGGAGAAGACTGGGCGTGGCACGAAGAAGACGGCATTCCTATGTTTGATACTGGAGATATTCCAGGTGAAATAAAAACAATGGCAGAGTATAAATTAGATGATTTAGTTCATGAGCAAAATACTAAATTAGTGTATGTTTATGATTTATTCTCGATGTGGACCTTTTTTGTAGAATTAGCTTCTATCGAAAAAAACAAGGAAGAAACAATTTATCCTGCATTATTATTTTCTCACGGAGTTTTACCTGAAGAAGCAACAACAAGTGGCTTTAGAGGCGGCGATTTGGAAAATGAAGATTTGTTTAATGAATTTGAAGACGACTTAGATCAAGATGATTTAGATATGTTTGATGGCGATGATAGTTTTGAAGACATGGGATTTGAAGAAAATTGGAATTAGTTTTTTTTAAGTTGTTAAGAAGCTAAGTTTCTTAGTAATTAAGAAAAACACTTGAAAAAACATTTAATCCTATAAAAATATACGCCATATAAAATTTAAAACAAAATGAGCAACTTTAGGAATCTTCTTATTTGGCAAAAATCAATGGTTTTGGTTACTAAAATATACACAGTAACAAATAACTTTCCAAAAGAAGAAGTTTTTGGATTAACATCACAAATAAAAAGAAGTGCAATTTCAATTCCAAGTAATATTGCTGAAGGATTAGGAAGAGAAAGTAGCAAAGAGTTTTTGCGTTTTCTAAAAATATCAATTGGTTCATTATTTGAATTACAAACACAATTAGAAATAGCAAAAAACATAATTTATTTAGACGAAGAAACTTTTAACAACTTGTATGAAGATACCAGAGAGTTAGAAAGAATGATAGTCTCATTTACAAACAAAATTAAAAACAACTAAGAAACTTAGCATCTCAGCTACTTACCAACTTATAAAAAATGATAAACCTATTTAATACACACGTAGAGAACCTTTCTATTCATAAAGTTGGTAACAAAAATAAAGCGGAAGAGATTTTTCTGTCTGAAAATCCGTACTCGCTAAATGATGAAATTATGCCCATTTTGAAAGAGTATTTTTTTAAAGCTTTTCGCGAAAAAGAAGAAAATTACTATCAATTTGCACATGATGTAGATTTGGAATACAATGAAATGTTCAATTTAGTCACCGAAGTATTTAATAACCCTTCTGAAATTCATAACGTTTCAAAAAAAATCACACAACATTTATTTGAACAATCTAACCATCCACACATTAAAAGTGGCGAAGTTTACGTGGCTTATCTAACAAATGTTTCCATTGATAACAATGTAGTAGATGCTATTGGCGTTTTTAAAAGTGAAATTAATACCAACTTTTTACAATTCAAAGAAAGTGGAAGCAATTTAGAAATGATTTTACAAGACGGAATTAACTTAAATAAACTAGATAAAGGTTGCTTGATTTTTAACCACAAAAAGGAAGAAGGTTACAAAATATTAACAGTAGATAGTAATAGATACGATGCCAGGTATTGGTTAGAACATTTTTTAAGTGTAGATGTTTTTCAAGATGAAACCTTTATGACCAAGAAATACCTTCAATTTTGCAAAGATTTTGCTAAAGAAGTAGTATTTCCCGCAGAAGATAAAAGAGAAGAAGTATTATTTATGAATCGTGCTATAAATCATTTTGCAAAAAATGACGAATTTGAAGAAACTGCATTCTTAAATGATGTAATTAACAATCCTGATTTGATTCCTGAATTTAGAAATTATAAAGTAGATAGAGGGGCAAAATATAGCATTGAAGATATTTCTAATTTTCCAATAGCCAATGCCGCGGTTACTGATGTTAGAAGAAAATTAAAAAATGTTATTGAATTAGACACTCATATACAAATAAAGTTAGACTTCATAAACCCAGAAAGTGCTGAAAAATTTGTTGAAAAAGGTTGGGATGAAGAAAAACAGATGTATTATTACTTAGTTTATTTTAATAAAGAAAGTAAATCATAATTAAAATAAAACAAATCCTCAATTAGCTTTAATTGAGGATTTGTTTACATTTCAAAAAACAAAGGTTCTATCATAGTTCTATCTGCAACCGCTTCTACTCGATCTGAAATTTTATTACAAAAAATTAAACGTTGCGATTTAGA
Source organism: Chryseobacterium gleum (assembly GCA_945897915.1). Lineage (GTDB taxonomy): Bacteria > Bacteroidota > Bacteroidia > Flavobacteriales > Flavobacteriaceae > Flavobacterium. The sequence continues at coordinate 16,486 of CAMDGB010000006.1, forward strand.
AATACTTTCTGACATACGATTTGTTTTGCCATCTAAACGAAGTTTAAATAAAATATCGGCATCATCAACTACGAACATAAGCAATCTGTTGATATCAAAACCTGCAGTAGCAAACATTAAATCTAAGCGATTTGGTGTGCCAATTAAAACATCTATTCCTAATGAAATTTGATTTTTATCCCAATCAATATCGCCTTTGTCATGGGCACCATAAACTCGTAATTGTGTGTAACGATTATATTTTCTAAACATTTCAACCATTTCCAAAACCTTCTCTTTTGTTTCCACAACAATTAAAGCTCTTGGCGATTCCATTATAGGTTTTTCCAATCGTTGAATCACATTCAATACAATTGTTGTTGATTTTCCAGATTTTTTATCAGATTGAATTACAGCATCTGCACCACTTTTAATAGTTGAAAAAGTTTCTTGTTGCATTTCATTCGCTTCGGATAAGCCGTTTTCGATTAATGCTTCCTGTAAAAGTGGGTTTATTTTTTTTAATTGCATTTTATTTAGCATTTTGCCATTAGCTTTGGCTGATTTTATTTAGAAGCAAACAAAGTTACATCATTTTCAGAGATTTCGTTTCCTCCAAGGATAATTAAACGCTCTACAACATTTCTTAATTCTCGAATACTTCCTGTCCAATCATATTCTTGCAATAATTGTATGGCTTGTTTTGAAAACACTTTTTTAGAAGTTCCTTGTTCTTCAGAAATTTTGGAGGCAAAATGAGATATCAACATGGGAATGTCATCTCGTCTATCATTTAAAGCGGGAACTTTTATTAAAATCACTGCTAATCTGTGGTATAAATCTTCTCTAAAACGACCTTCGGCTATTTCTGCTTTCAAATCTTTGTTAGTAGCCGCAATAACACGAACATCAACTTTTATATCTTTATCTGCGCCAACTCTTTGAATCAAATTTTCTTGTAAAGCTCTTAATACTTTGGCTTGAGCAGACAAACTCATGTCGCCAATTTCATCTAAGAAAATAGTACCACCATTTGCGGCTTCAAATTTCCCAGCTCTGTCTTTAACAGCCGAAGTAAACGCGCCTTTTACGTGTCCAAACAACTCACTTTCAATTAATTCTGAGGGAATAGCAGCACAATTTACTTCAATAATGGCTTGTTGTGCACGATTGCTTTTTTCGTGTAATTGATGGGCGACTAACTCTTTACCTGTTCCATTTGGACCAGTAATTAAAACTCTTGCGTCGGTTTGTGCAACTTTTTCAATCATGGTTTTAATATGTGAAATGGCTTCACTATCACCAATCATTTCATAGTTTTTAGACACTTTTTTCTTAAGTATTTTATTTTCCACAACCAATTGCTTTTTATCTAAAGCATTTCTAACTGTGTTTAATAAACGATTCAAATCTGGTGGTTTCGAAATATAATCAAAAGCGCCTAAACGCATCGTTTGTATGGCAGTTTCTAAATCACCATGACCAGAAATCATGACCATTGGAATTTCAGGTTTTATTTTTTTTATAGCTTCTAACACATCAACACCATCCATTTTTGGCATTTTGATATCGCATAAAATCAAATCGAAATCTTCGTTTTTTACCAATTCAATTCCTTGTAAACCGTCTTCAGCTTCTTGTACTGAATACGTATCATTTTCTTCCGATAAAATTTTCGTTAAAACGCGACGTATTTGCGCTTCGTCTTCAATGATAAGGATTTTGCTCATTTTTATAGGTAATGGGTTAAAGGTAAAAGGTAAAAGGTTTTGCTAAATATCTTTTTAACATTAAACTAAAATGATGTAAAAACAAAGACAAAAACTGAAACGATTCCAATTAATTTAAATGTTTCAGATTTTATAATTTCATTTAAAAAATCATTTGGAAAGTTTTGATTTTTATAGTTATTATACTTTTTGTAAGACGAAAATAGAATTATAAAAATAATTAGTAAAACAAAAGCAATCATTAAGTAAAACTCTATTTCAAATTTATTTAAAATTGTTTTTAAAGAGAAAAAAATAGGAAAAAACAAAGCCAAAAATATTTTTTTTCTTTCTTTTTCTTTAATTACTTGTAATTTATTTACAAATTCAAAATCTAATTTTTTTTCAGCTTTTTTAATAATAAAATTTGAATAAATAAAACTAAAAGCTAAAATTATTGGTAACCCATAAACTAAAAAATCCATATCTCTACTAAACTTTTAAACTAAAACCTTCTAAACACTTTTCTTAATATTTCAACCATTTATATAATTCTTTCCAAGTTGGTTTTTTGCCGTACATTAAAATTCCTACACGGTAAATTTTGCTCGCAAACCAAACCACGCCAACAAATGTAGCAAATAATAAGACTAAAGAAACAATTATTTGCCAAGTGGGCACGCCAAACGGAATGCGCATTAGCATTACAATTGGCGATGTAAAAGGAATCATAGAGAAAATTGTAGCAATATTTCCGTGAGGATCGTTGGCAACCGTGAAAAATCCGATATATACGCCCAACATTAAAGGCATTATAATAGGTAATAAAAATTGTTGCGAATCGGTTTCGTTATCAACAGCGGCACCAATTGCTGCGTATAAAGAACTATATAAGAAATAACCTCCAATGAAATAAAATATAAACGAAATAATAATTGTAGCAATCGGTAAGTTTCCTAATTCATCTAAATATAAAGGTAATTTCGCCATTAATCCGCTGTTTTCAGTGGCTAATTTCACTGCTTGCGGATTTGCACTTGCAGCTGTTTCTGCACCAAAAAAGGTAGAAACTATAAAGAAAATAGAGGTTCCAACAATAGCCCAAATGGTAAATTGCAAAATTCCTGCTAAAGAATTTCCAATAATTTTTCCCATCATTAACTGAAATGGTTTTACAGATGAAATGACAATTTCAATAATACGATTGGTTTTTTCTTCAATTACACTTCGCATGACAAAGTTTCCGTAAATAATAATAAACATCATAATTAAATAGCCAAAAACGAAACCTAATCCAATTTTAATTTCATTGATTCCTTTTAAACTTGCATCACCAGAATATTTACTTAATTGCAAAGTCGATTCCACTTTAGCCTTTTCGATTTTAGAAATATCTAAATTATTAGCTTTAAAATTATCCTGAGTTAAGATAGAATCCACTACAAACTCTATATTTGAGATAAACTCTGCACTTGCACTTTCATCTGAAATATATTGAACTTTAGACTTTAAATCTTGAATAGTTGCTGTTTTTGGAATAAATAACAATCCTTCATAACTTTTACTTGCTGTGTCTTTTGCGACTTTGAAAGGCATGGAAGACAAATCTGTAAAAGCGGTTTCTTTATCGGATTTTAAGCTACTTTTTAATATATTTCCTTCATCGTAAATGGCAATTTTAGTAGCTTCATCTTTGTTTAAACTAGATAAATAGCCAATTAAAAAAGTCATTCCCAAAAAAATTAGCGGACTTAAAAAAGTCATCACTATAAAAGATTTGTTGCGCACTTTGGCAATAAATTCTCTTTGTACGATTAATAATAATTTTTTCATTATGTTTTAGATTTTAGAAGATTAGACTCCTTGGATTCTTAGATTTATTTTACTTTTTGCTTATTAAAATTTAAGAAAATCTAACCTTCTAAAATTCTAATAGTCTAAAAGTCTATTCTGTTACTGTTTGAATAAAAATATCATTTACACTTGGAATTTTTTCAGCAAAATGAGTTACTTGTCCGTTTTGTAATAAAATTGATAACAACTCATTAGATGTGAAATTGCCCAATTGAACTTCCAATTTTAAATCGTCGTTTAATGATTTGAAATCGGTTTGAGCAATTGTAAACTTCTGAGTTAATTGGTACATCAACGCTTCCACATTTTGTGTCATTACGCCAACTTGGAACGTATTTGTTCTGAATTTTCGTTTTACATCTTCTAATTTGCCTTCAATTAATTTATTCGATTTATGAATTAAAGCAATATAATCGCACATTTCTTCTACACTTTCCATTCGATGCGTTGAAAAAATTATAGAAGTGCCTTTTTTGTTTAATTCGATAATTTCATCTTTAATTAAATTGGCATTTACAGGATCAAATCCTGAAAAAGGTTCGTCTAAAATTAATAATTTTGGATTGTGAAGTACAGTTACAATAAATTGCACTTTTTGAGCCATTCCTTTAGAAAGTTCTTGTAGTTTTTTATCCCACCACGTTTCTATTTCAAACTTTTCAAACCAATATTTTAGTTGCTTTTTGGCTTCTTGTTTGCTCATACCTTTCAATTGGGCTAAGTACAAACATTGTTCGCCTACTTTCATAGATTTATACAAACCACGTTCTTCTGGCATATAACCAATCATGGAAATATGATTTGGATTTAGTTTTTCACCATTTAAAATAATTTCACCAGCATCTGGTAAAGTAATTTGATTAATGACACGAATTAACGAGGTTTTTCCAGCCCCATTAGGGCCTAATAATCCATAAATACTTCCTTCAGGAACAGTTAATGAAACAGCATTTAGGGCGGTATAATCACCATATTGTTTCACAACGTTTTTAACTTCTAAAATATTTTTCATTTGTAGTATTTCTTTTTATGAATTAGTGTGTAATATATGGATTTTGTTACATCTTTTTAAAACATTTAATTAGATTTTTTTTCATAAATACTAAACTTTAAAATTTAGTGTAAAAAAATCCCAATCTTATTTAGATTGGGATTTTTAATATGTAATATTATTTTCAATTACGAAAACATATCTTTAACTTTTTCAAAAAACGATTTATCTGATTTTTCAGGATTTGGAATGAAATTTTCACTCGCAATCATACTTTCAAAAAATTGTTTTTGATCTTTATCTAACGTTTTTGGTGTCCATACATTTACATGAACAAGCAAGTCGCCATTTCCATAACTATTTAAACTCGGAATTCCTTTTCCTTTTAAACGAAGTATTTTACCGGATTGAATACCTTCTTCTAACTTGATTCGAACTTTTCCTGAAACGGTTTCAATTTCTTTTGAAATTCCTAAAGCTGCTTCTGGAAAACTAATATATAAATCGTAATGTAAATTTTCTCCTTCGCGTTTTAAAAACTCATGTTCAATTTCTTCTATGGCAACAATTAAGTCGCCGGGAACACTATTTCTGCCTGGTGCATCATTTCCTTTTCCAGCTACTTTTAATTGCATGCCATCTACAACTCCGGCAGGAATTTTAATTGAAACCGTATCGTCATCAGTAATAAAACCTTGGCTGTCTGCATTGGTAGGCTTACCATCTATCATTTGCCCTCCTCCACCACAATTAGGACATGTTGCAGCAGTTTGCATGCGACCCAAAATAGTATTTGTTACTCTCATTACTTGACCTTGCCCATTACATGTAGAACATGTTTTGTAGGTTACACCAGCAGCTTGAACTTTACGTTTTACTTTTACTTTTTTCTCTACACCATTGGCAATTTCTTCTAGAGTCAATTTGACTTTAATACGTAAATTACTTCCTTTCATTCTACGTTGGCCTCCGCCACCGCCAAAACCACCAAAACCACCACCAAAAATATCTCCAAATTGACTAAAAATATCATCCATGTTCATGCCACCTTGGCCGCCACCAAAACCACCGTTTCCATCAAAGGCTTGATGCCCATATTGGTCGTACTTAGCTTTTTTGTTTGCGTCGCTTAAAACTTCATATGCTTCTGCACAGGTTTTAAAATTTTCTTCGGCAGCAGTATCACCTGGATTTTTATCAGGATGGTATTGTATAGCTTTTTTTCGGTATGCCTTTTTTATTTCTTCAGGAGAAGCATTTTTGCTAATCCCTAAAATTTCGTAAAAATCTTTTTTCATTTTATTTTATTAATGCATTCTAAAAGAATTATTATAGAAATATTAGTTACCTAATATTACTTTTGGAAAACGAATGATTTTGTCGCCTAGTTTGTAACCTTTTTCGATTACATCGACAATTTTTCCTTTTAATTTAGGAGTTGGAGCTGGAATTTGAGTAATAGCTTCAGCGAAATCTGCATCAAAAGGATCACCTGCTTTAATTTCAACCACTTCCAAACCTTTAGACATTAAAGTTGATTTTAGCTTTTCATGAATTAATTCCACACCTTTAACTAAAGCTTCATCATCAGATTGAGAAACCTGAGCCCAAGCTCTATCGAAATCATCTAAAACGGGTAACATCGCTTGTAAAATTTCTTGTCCAGCAGTTTTGAATAAATCTATACGTTCCTTTGAAGTTCTTTTTTTGTAATTTTCAAATTCGGCATATAATCTTATGAATTTATCTTTTTGTTCTTGCAATTGATCTTCAACTGACACTTCTGGTTCATTATTTTCTTGAACATCTTTATTTTCTATAGCATTTTCATCCTGAAGGATCTCTTTTTCGATGTTTTCAGTATTTTCTTGACTCATAATTGTATATTTAATTTTCAAATTCAGATTGCAAAAGTGTTGCCATACTTTATTTTATGACACATTGTCAGTAAAGGAAAGCATAAATAATGTGTCCTAAAAAGATAAAAAAATCGGATATAACTACAAAAAGATGATATTAAAAATATTATTTCAGTATATTTTGTAAGGATTTAAATAGAGAAGCATATTGAAACTGAAACCCTGCATCTAGAATTTTTCTGGAACTAACATGCTGACTGCTTGTTACAATTTCATGCATTTCACCTAAAAGCAACCGCAAGATAAATTTTGGAACTTTTGGTAAAAGCAAAGGTTTATGAATGGTTTTTGCTATTGCCTTGGTAAGTTCTTCGTTTGTAGTTGGATAAGGAGATACTGCGTTGAAAACACCTTCCAAATTATGATCTATAACATATTTGAAAATAGCCACTAAATCGTCAATATGAATCCAAGAAACATATTGTTTTCCGGATGCTAAAACTGCTCCAAATCCATATTTTATTGGTTTTGTCATTTCAACTAATGCACCCGATTCTTTTGCTAAAACGACACCAATTCTAATAGTAGTTACCAAAAGCGGTAAGGATTTAAATAGATTTGTGCTTTCTTCCCAAAGTTGCGTCACTTCTCCTAAAAAGGAATCATCTACAGATTCATTATCTTCGTGATAAATTTCAGTTAAATCATTTGGATAAATACCTATCGCTGAAGCAGAAATAAATTGTTTTACCGAATTTGGATGAGATTGTAATGTTTTGAAAAGTAAATTAGCACTTTGAACCCTGCTATGAATAATTTCTTTCTTGTAAGAGCTTGTCCATTTTTTTGATACAGAAGCACCTGCTAAATGAATAATAACGGAAACATCTTCAAATGCAGCTAAGTCGATTTCACTTGTACTCGGATTCCAAAAAAAACCTTTTTCATTAGAAGATTGGTTAATTTTTGATTTTGAAGTTGTTAAATAATGGATTACGTGGTTGTCATTTTTAAATAAAGACACCATTTTTTTTCCAATTAAACCCTTAGCTCCCGTTATTAAAATCGTCATTTATATTGTTTTATCTTCCAAATTTACAACTAGTTATGCTTTAGGTTTAAACATTAACTAAGATTAGCAAATGTATAAAAATTATATTTTTGTTTTTATTGTCCATTGAAATTGCATTTCTGAAACTTGTTCGCCATTTTCATTAATTCCTACTGACGTTAACCAAATCGTTTGCCCTTCATTTGTATGTATTGCATTCTCAATACAGTCGGCAATTTCCTTTCCTTGATTACAAGAAAAACTTATTTTACCGGTTGCTTTTTTAGTAAATATCGCATTGTTTTGTGCCACAAGCATTGAAATGTTTTTACCACTCGCTTTGATATGAAACATCACTAATGCACCCGTAGTAAATTCGGCAGCCATTGCTTGAACGGCAAAATACATAGACTTAAACGGATTTTGATTGAACCAACCTAGTTTAACACTTACCATACAGGTTTGAGCCGATATAGATTTAACCCTAACCCCACTCCAAAATGCAGCAGGTAATTTAAAAAAAGTATAAGTATTTAATTTTAAAGGTGTAAACTCCATGTTTGGCTATATTTTATGTAAAAATAGCAAAAAAATAGTTGTAATCAAAAGAAGCTTAAACGTTAAAAAAATGTTAAATAATAGTACTATGTAATACAAGGTATCTGCTTTTAGATATACATTTGCATAAGAAAATAATGTACTTAGTTAGGTACTTCATTTTAAATCGTTTTAAAATGATTAAAAAAACAAGCTCAAATGAATGTTGAAAATACAAAAGCACAAATGCGAAAAGGTGTTTTAGAGTTTTGCATCTTATCTGTATTAAAAGAAAAAGACGCCTATACTTCTGAAATTCTTGACACCTTAAAAACCGCAAAATTACTTGTTGTAGAGGGTACTATTTATCCCTTATTAACAAGATTAAAAAACGACAATTTATTAAAATATCGTTGGGAAGAATCCACATCGGGGCCACCAAGAAAATATTATGGCTTAACGGATGAAGGTAAAGAATTTTTAAAAGAATTAAACAACACTTGGAGTGAACTATCAGGTGCTGTAAACACTATAACTACAAAAAAATAATAGGTTATGAACAAAACAACAAGTATAAATTTAGGCGGCTATTTCTTTCATATTGATGAAGATGCCTTTAGAAAATTAAGCAACTATTTTGATGCCGTAAGAAAATCATTATCGCCAGATGGTAGAGAAGAAATTATTAATGACATCGAAAGTAGAATTTCTGAACTTTTTACTGAAAAATTGGGCACTAGTAAACAAGTAATTGGTATAAAAGAAGTAGATGATATTATTACGATAATGGGCCAGCCGGAAGATTATAAAATTGAAGACGAAACGCTAAAAAATGATTTTCATTCAAATTTCGCTAAAACAAGTACCACAAAAAAATTGTATAGAGATAAAGAAAATTCATTTTTAGGAGGAGTACTTTCAGGTTTAGGTCATTATTTTGGAGTTGACCCGCTATGGCTAAGAATCATAATGGTAATTTTATTTTTCGGCTTTGGTACAGGATTAGTATTGTACATTATATTATGGGTTTTAATTCCAGAAGCTGTTACTACTTCACAAAAATTAGAAATGAAAGGGGAACCTATAACCATTTCAAATATTGAGAAAAAAGTAAAAGAAGGATTTAATGAAATTTCCGATAAATTTTCAAATTTAGACCATGACAAAATTACTTCTAATGCAAAAAATGGTGCCGAAAGAATTGGAAATACAATAAGCGAAATTATTTCATCAATTTTGAACGTAATATCCAAAATAATTGGAGGATTTATAGTACTTTTTACTTGTATGACTTTAATTAGTGTAATTATTGGAGGAATTGCTATGATATTTTTCTCATCTATGCCAGATAATTTCTTGTACAATCATATTCACACTCCTTTTAGTTTTGAAACCCCGATTTGGATTCAAGGAATATTATTAATTATAGTTGTTGGAATTCCTTTGTTTTTCTTATTAATCCTAGGGTTAAAATTACTTACAACCAGAATGAAATCAATTGGAAATACTTTAAATTATTCGTTATTAGCTATTTGGATAATCGGATTGGCGTCTGTTTTATTTTTAACTGTAAGTGAAATTAGTCAAAATGCTTACACAGGAAAAGATATCGAAAAAGTAGCCATCAACATAAAACCATCAGATACTTTAAATATCAAATTCATTTCAAATAATATATATAGTAAAGATAGTTACGATTATGAAAATTTTGAAGTCATACATGATGAGGCAAATAAAGCAATTATTTTTTCGAATAATGTGTCTATAAAAATAGTAGAAACTACTGAACCAATTGCTTTTCTTCAAATTGAAAAATCGGCAGAAGGAAATAGTATTAAAAATGCAAAACAAACTGCTGAAAAAATAAAATACAACGTTAAAATTGAAAACAACAACTTAATTTTAGACAATTATTGGATCACAGAATTAACCAATAAAAAACACGATCAAGAAGTAGAATTGTTTTTATATTTACCTAAAGGCACTATTTTTAAAGTAGATAAAAACTTCAAGCACTTTGACAGATCTGAAAATGATTATTTTAATTTATATCATAGTTCAGATACTTATATTTACATAGTTGCAGAAAACAAAGTTTTATGTACCAATTGCCCGCTTGATGAAGATGATGATGAAACTAATATTATAAACGTCTCAAGTGGAATTTTTGGAAATAACAGTGTAGAAACTACTACTACTACTGAAAATGATAGTATTGAAAAGGTTTCAGTAAAAGTAAACGTGAACGGAAATGAAATAATAAAAACTGAAACAAAAACCAGAACATTTAATTAAATTTTAACATTCATTTCACTATTAATACTTAATTTTGCTTAAGATTTTAATCTATAAACCTATAAATCATGATACAATTTATAATTAAAATAATAGATATTGCTGTGCAGATAGTAATACAATTTATAGAAAACATTTTTTAATATCCTTTTTCTATACAAAAAATCTAATATCATATCATACAAATCCCGCTTTTTTCGGGATTTTTTTTAATATATTTGTCATTATAATTTAAAAAACACAAAAATGATAAAATCAATTACACTTTTCGTTATTACGTTGTTTAGCTTTTCAGTCGCAACAGCACAAGCTAAGTTAGAAAAAATAAAAGGGTCTAAAATTATCACCATTTCTGTAAAAGAAGTTGAAGAATTTGAACAAGTAGAAATTGAAGAATTTTTAGATGTCTATTTTGTAAAAGGTGCGAAAACATCTATAGAAATTGAAGCGGATGACAACTTGCACGATATTATTAGCTATAAAATAGTTGGAAAAACCCTTAAATTAACAGCATTAAAACAACCATTTGGCGAGAAAAAAATGGCTATTAGAGTAAATTATAACGATAGCTTGAAAACAATTGTAGCACGTCATGAAAGTAAAGTTAATGCCATTGCCGATATCAGTTTGGCAAATATTACAGTTAAAAACTTTGACAAATCGCAATCTTATTTAAATGTAAAATCTACAAATTTTACTTTAATAATGACAGATAAATCGAAAGCAGAAATCAATGTGCAAGCAGAAAAATCTGTTGTAGAATTAAGTAAAGACGCGAATTTAAAAGCATTAATTGCCTCGCCAGAATCAAAAGTAGATTTATATCAAAAATCGCAAGCAACTATTGAAGGCGATGCACAAATTGCAAAAATAAGATTAGATAATAATTCTAATTTAATGGCAAAAAAATTCACAGTAATTGATATGGATTTAATCGCAGAAGGCTATACCTCTTGTTCAGTTAACGCACAAAAAACTATTGAAATTTCAGCATCAGGAAATACACAAATTGATTTATTAGGTGAACCAAAAGTAGATTTAAAGATTTTCACAAACACAGCTACTTTATCTAAAAAAATAAAGTAAGGTAGTAGGTTCAAATGAAAAAAGACATAATTATTCCAGAAGTAGAAAATGTATATGTTGTGGCTATTAAAGAATGGAATGAAGATTTTGGTGAAAACACTTGGTATGCCTACTTATTAAATAACACTTCAGAAAAATTAGAAATGGCAATGCTAATTTCTAGTGCCTCTGGAATAATTAATGGCGAAGAAAGAAAAACAGGAAATTTTCGTCATGCTTTTAATGAAGTATTACCTGAAACTACTATTAAAATTGAATTATTAGAAAATAATGTATTGCAATTAAACAATCATTTCATGCTAACCTATTTTCTTAATGGAAAATTATACGATAAAAATTTCACCTTTGAAGCGAATACAATAAAAGATAAAAACACAACCAAATTACATAAAATAAATCGTTTTGGAGTGATAGGAAAATAAACTTCATCCAACCGATTTAATTTCTTATAAAATTGCTTTTTTCAAATAGTTTGTTGAAATTTACATCAACAATATTCTATTCTTATGAAGAAAGCAATTTTATTTATACTACTTCCCACTTTATTATTCGCACAAGATTTTGCCAAACACGTCAATCCTTTTATTGGAACAGGCGGACATGGACATACTTTTCCAGGAGCAACGGTGCCATATGGAATGGTACAACTTTCGCCCGACACCAGAATTGATGGAAGTTGGGATGGTTGTTCTGGTTATCATTATTCTGATAATTTAATTTATGGATTTTCGCATACGCATTTGAATGGAACCGGTGTTTCAGATTATGGTGATATTATGTTGATGCCAACTATGGGCGAACCTTCATTTGATAATAAAGTATATGCATCTACTTTTTCGCATGCCAATGAAAAAGCTTCCGCTGGTTTTTATTCCGTGAAATTAGACAAACATAATATCGATGTAAAATTAACCTCTTCAACACGTGTTGGTTTTCATGAATATACGTTTAATAAAGCTGGACAAGCCAATATTATTTTAGATTTGAATCATCGAGATAAATTATTATATGGTGAAGTTCGAATTGTAAATCCAACAACCATTGAAATTCTGAGAAGAAGCGAAGCTTGGGCAAGAGATCAATATGTGTATGCACGAATTGAGTTTAATGTGCCTTTGAAAATCAATCTGGTAAAAGAAGAAAACAAGGAAAACACTAAATTAGAAGGCATATATAAAGGAACTGAATTGGCTTTAAGTTTTTCGAAACTTGTCAAGATAGGCGAAAAAATTCTCCTGAAAGTATCGCTATCGCCAACAAGTTATGAAGGTGCCAAACTAAACAGTTCCGAAATCAACCATTGGGATTTTGAAAAAGTCCATCAAGGCGCGATTGCTCTTTGGAACAAAGAATTATCAAAAATCGAGATTACTTCTGAAGATAAAGATAAGTTAGCTATTTTCTACACCGCTTTGTATCATACGATGATGCAACCAAATATTGCACAAGATTTAGACTCCAACTACCGAGGAAGAGACAACCAAATTCATACAGCAGAAGGATTTGATTATTATACGGTTTTTTCACTTTGGGATACCTTTAGAGGCGCGCATCCGTTATACACCTTAATCGATAAAAAGCGAACTTCGGATTACATTAATACGTTTATCAAACAATACGAACAAGGCGGTAGATTACCCGTTTGGGAATTGGCATCAAATGAAACGGATTGCATGATTGGCTATCATTCAGTTTCTGTAATTGCCGATGCTATGGCGAAAGGCATTACGGGTTTTGATTACGAAAAAGCCTTTGAAGCGAGTAAAACTTCTGCTATGCGCGATGTTTTAGGATTAGAAGCCTACAAAAAAAACGGTTTCATTTCGATGGATGACGAACATGAAAGCGTTTCCAAAACTTTGGAATATGCTTATAACGATTGGTGTATTGCTCAAATGGCACAAATTTTAAACAAGCAGGAAGATTATCAATATTTCATGAAACGTTCTCAAAATTGGAAAAATATTTTCGATTGGGAAACAGGTTTTATGCGTCCAAAGAAAAACTGCGGTTGGGACAAACCATTTGATCCAAGAGAAGTGAATAATAATTTTACGGAAGGTAATTCTTGGCAATACTCGTTTTTTGTACCACAAGATATTGAGGGTTTAATTCAAGCACATGGCGGACCTGAAAAATTTGAAGCTAAATTAGACGAAATGTTCAACAGCGAAAGTAAAACTTCAGGTAGAGAACAAGTCGACGTTACAGGTTTAATCGGACAATACGCACACGGCAACGAACCAAGTCATCACATGGCGTACTTGTATAATTATGTAGGAAAACCAGAAAAAACGAATGAAAAAGTCAAGTATATTTTAGATAATTTATACAAAAACACTCCCGATGGCTTAATAGGCAACGAAGATTGCGGACAAATGAGTGCCTGGTATGTGTTGAGTTCGATGGGCATTTATTCGGTTACGCCAGGTATGGAAAAATGGGAAAGCAATGAACCTATTTTTGATGAAATTAAAATAAAAGATGAAAACGGGAAAAATTTGGTCGACTACAAAAGACAAGTTGTGAACGGAAAAACAACTAACAGAATTTTCTTATTGGGAGAAAAATTAAAGGAACAAATGATTCAAAAAAGAAGTGCTACAATGTCTCAATTTGATTATTCTCAATACACTTCTGAAAATACAAATTATAAAAAAATCACTCCTGTTCCTGTAATTCAAGCTGAAAGTAAAGCTTTTAAAGACAAATTGAAAATTGAATTAAAATCTCAAAATTCAAATGATGTGATTTATTTCATGATTAATGATAAAGACGATTATTTGGCAAAAAAACTATTTGTTCCTTTTACAAAACCTTTCGAAATACAAGAAACTTCAACTATTGAAGCGTATGTAAAAACAAATGAAGGACAAAGCAACACCATTTCCGCTCAATTCTTCAAAAAACCAAACAATTATACCATCAACATCAAATCTAAATACAATCCACAATATCATGCAGGTGGTCCTGATGGGTTATTAGATGGAATTTTAGGAACTGAAAATTGGCGAAAAGGCGATTGGCAAGGTTATCAAAGTCAGGATTTTGAAGCGGTAATAGATTTGCAAGAAATGAAAGATATTACTGAAATTTCTGCACGTTTCTTACAAGACCAACGTTCGTGGATTGTAATGCCAACGAAAGTTGACTATTATATTTCAGATGATAATGTAAATTTTACTTATTTCGGTTCGGTAAACAATACGTTAGATCCAAAAATAGAAGAAAATACAATTTTAAATTTCACTTCTAACGAAACCAAAAGTAAAAAAGCTCGTTATGTAAAAGTTATAGCTAAAAACTTCGGGAAATTACCTGAATGGCATCAAGGTTTTGGTGGCGATGCTTTTATTTTTGTGGATGAGATAATCGTTAAATAAAAAAGTTATTTCTTATTCACGAAATTTAAAATGGGTTTCAATTGTTCCATATCAATATTAGATTTTTGCAAAATACTTAAAAATTCCATGGCGTTTTCTGGTTTCATGTCGTTTCCTAAAACTCGAATAACAGTAAAACCTAATTCGTTTTTATTACCAAACAATATTAATTCGTCAATTTTTTTATTATCGCCCACTAACATGATAGAAGCGTTTTGACCTACTCCATTTAATTTTATCAAAGGTTGGTAAACCGTATCTTTCAAAATTTCTTTAACTTCTTTTATTTCTTTTGAATATTGGGCATTATTTTTACCATCTTTTTTAAAAGCTAAAATGTTTACTTTATCAAAAGATGCCAATGCTTTTTTTTCGGAAGCAGATAATTTTGTTTCATTGATATTTAAAATAGAAGACGAAACATCTAAAGACATAAATTCCTTTTTCTCACCGCTTTCCACAAAGTATTTCTGTAAAGAAGCTTCTTGTTTACAACTAAATGTTAAGGCTAAAATAGCAAGTAAAAATAGCTTTTTCATCCGATTATTTTTTATCAATTTTACTTAAAATATCGGCACCTGGAAGATTTAACTTTTTTACAATTAAGGCAATTTCATTCAAAGGAAAATCACCTTTTATGGAGACAATTGATGTTTTTACACCATTGAAATTACCGTTTACCACTACTAAAACTTCTTTTACATTGGTTTCATTAGCATCTGTTTTTCCGTAAACTTTGATCACATTACCATCTTGCGAAGTAGACGAAATAGCATCTAAAGGATTCGATTTTAAATATGCCGCTGCTGCTGCATTTAAATCACCGCTCCATTTTGATTGAGAAGTATAAACCGCCTGTAAATTGTCTAATTTTTTAAGCAAATTCATATATTGTTGCATTTCTTTATCTTTTGCATCAACTTTAACTTTGCTCATTAATTCGAACATTTTTTTAGAAACCACAATGCTTTCTACACCTTCTTTATCTTCTAATTTATCAAAAGCGTTTTGTGAAAACACCAAAGATGAAATCATCAAAGCAACATAAACAATAATTTTTTTCATAACATACTATTTTAATTATCTAATTATCAAAATCTATTCCAAAGATAAGACAACATTGTACCATAATTGTTACAAAAATCAAAAGCTTACTAAGTATTACGTTTTAATAAATTTTAAAACTTAAAGTTTAATCCTAATTTAAAATTTCTTCCCCTTACCGAATAGCCAATATTTTCATAAAAATCTTTATCTAGAATATTTGTAACAGCTGCAAAAATTGAAAATCTATTTGGCAATACATCAATTGAAAAATTTGTATTAAATAATTGATATGATCCTAAAGTTGTTTTTATGGTTTCAAAAGTATTGTTATCAAAAAACGCATCATTTCTGGATGCTACATATTGATATTGTGCATTCCAATGGATTTTTTTTGTAAAATCAACATCAAATGAAAAATTTACTTTATGCTTCGGAATTAATTTGCTTTGTGCTTCAGCGACTTGCGTAAAAGTATAATTTCCGTTAATCGATAAGTAGGAATTTGGTTTTATAACTAAAGTTGTTTCCATTCCTTTTGCAATAACAACATTTGAATTATTGATGTATTGAGATTCATAAGTAGTCAAATCTGTGAAAAAATCATAACTATTTTCCTCTTCTCTATAAAAACCAACAGTATTTAGTGTGATTTTTTTGTTTAAAAGAAAGGTTTCAAAACCAACTTCAAATGTAGTATTTTCCTCCGGTTTTAATTTTAAATTTCCGTAAGGCGAAAAAAGTTGGTACAACGATGGCGTGATGTATGCCGTGCTGTAAGATGAAATTATTCGTAAAGGTATTTTTTTGAAACCATAAGACGGATTAAAATTAAATGTAGTATGATTTCCATATACATTATGTTTGTTTAATCTGGCGCCAGCATTGATATTCAAGCCAAAATTAGAATAGTAAACGGCTGTAGCATAAGGATCAATAACATTAAAATTGGCTTCTGAATTTGAAATATTTTCATAAACTGATGTTTCTTGCATATCCATAAATTGAAATTGCGTACCTAAAATTAAGAAAAATGTTTTTGAAAAATTATATTTGTTAAATATATCAACATTTATACTTCTCGATTTGTAATAAGAATGATTTACACTAGAAGTCCATGAACTATAAGTGTCATAATGTCTTTCTAAATTGGTAAAACCCGTTACAAAATTTAATTCTCCATTTGCATATTTATATTTTGGTGTTAACCCAACTCTAAACTGTTCCGAAAGTGAAATGTTTGCCTTTTCATCTGAAAAATTTCCTCCGTCAAAAGAAGATTTCAATCTGTCATAATTAGTAAAAGCTTGCAGACTAAATTTAGAATTAAATTGAATTCCAATTTTTTGTAGTGCATTCACTCTAGAAAAATAATCCGTTTCGAAATCGGTGCCGGAAGCTTCGCTAATTCCTTTATTTTCGGTACTATTTAATGAAGTAAAATAAGAAACTGACCCTTTTGTGCCATTTACAGAAAAACCTTGATTAAAATCTTGAGCACTTGTTTTCCTCTGGTTGGGAACATTTTGTGTGCCTAAATTCATATAAGCTGTGCCTTCAATTTCTTTTTTTGAAGCTTTTTTCAAAGTAATATTTATTAAACCAGTTGCGGCACCCGAACCATATAAAGTACTGGCTGCTCCTTTCATAATTTCAATACTTTCAATTTGTTCAACTGGCAACAAACGCAGGTCATATTGAAAACCAATTCCTGATGCATCGGTTACTGGAACACCATCAATTACAATTAATACTTGCCGACTTCTTCCTCCACGAATGTAATATTCTAAGTTTTTCCCTGTTCCAGATTGACTTCCAGCAACTTCAACTCCAGCAACTTGACTTAAAACAGCGGCTAAAGATTGCCCTTTTTTGTTTTCTAAATCTTTCGCAGTAATTTTTTCAATAATTTTACCTGATTTTTCTTTGCTTTGTGCAAATTTGGTGTCAGAAATAACAACTTCTTCAATTGTTTTTGACAGATTTTGATCTTGAGCCATAGCAAAAGAAGTTACCAACGTAAAATACGCAGATAGTTTAATGAAATTTAGTTTCATTTTTTTAATTTAAATTTTTTCCAAAATGGGAGAAAAGCACAGAATTACCCATACCCAAACCTTTTTTCCCGAAAGTTTGATACTCAATGAATGTGGCAGGTCTCCTGGCTTGCCTATTAATGTCTTCCTTCCCATCCTATTTTACTAGAACAGTGGATTTGCAGATAACACTAACGTTTAATAGCATACAGTTGCGGGAACAGCTCAGGTTTTACACCTGATTCCCTTTTAATGATTATTCTATGTTATAGAACATCAACCAAAATTCGAGTGTAAATGTATAATAAAATTATTAACAATATAAAATATTTAATTAACTTTACATTGATATTTAAGAAAACAACATGTTATGAAAAAACTTTTACTACTCTTTTTGAGTTCGTTTTTTGGATATAGCCAAGTTTATATTGAAGTGAAATTGGTTAATCCAAACGTTGGAAGTTCAATCTTTAATAATTACACAAATTCTGGAACTACTTCTAATGATAATGGTTTAAACGCAATTCTGTCTCAAAATTTCGTTAGTCAATATAGACCAAAAAACGGAAATCCTTTTGATAACTTACCAAGGTACACTTCTGTTGTTTGTGCTGATATATACGGAACTAATTTATTAAGCCAATTACAAAATTATTCATCAGTTATTGAATCAGCTGCATTTAGTATTGAATATAATTTTAATAATATGCTTACAATTCAATTAATAACTAATGCAACTGGGACACAGACAGGAACAAATGGAAATATTGTTGTAACAAATGACGCCGGCTTAAATCAAATTTTTGCTAATCATAACATCGTACAAATGCAACAATCTTTTCCGAGTAGTGGAAATGCAAATAATTTAAGATATTATAGAATTAGGTCCTCAAATTGTAATTTACTAAATTTAAAAACCGCATTAGATAATTACTCATCAGTCATTCAAGCAACGGAGTTTATTGGAGGAGATGTACAGTTAAGCAATCAATCTTTGGATAATATAACGACTTCAATTTATCCAAATCCATTTCAAAATGGATTAAATATCAAAACGGATAAAACAATAACAAATTATGAAGTTGTAGATATTTCTGGTAAAATTATTGTTGTTTGTACCTCTAAAATAGACTTCGAAAATTATATTTCTAATCTAAAAAATGGATTATATTTTCTTCAACTAAATTATGATGACAGCACTATCTCATCACACAAAATAATTAAAAATTAAAATATAATTGCAGTACTTTCTTTTTACATTTATTAAGTTTGTAAAAAATTTCACCAATGTACCTTGCTAAAAAAATAAGTTTTCTTTTGCTTTTATTTTCTTTTATGTGTTGTAAAAACAATGAACGTAAAACTTTAGAAAACACAAGAAATAACGAAATAAAATACGCAAAAGGCTTTACTATCATTACAAAAGAAAATTATTCAATTGTAGAAGTTACTTCACCCTGGCCCAATTCAAAAAAGAAATATTCGTATATTTTAAAGAAAAAAAATGCTGTAATTCCATCTAAATACAAAAATCTTACGCAAATTCAAGTGCCAATTAAAAATATTGTTTTAACTTCTACTACGCACATTCCTTCATTAGAAATGCTTGGAGAAGAAAAAAAACTTATTGGTTTTCCGAATTTAAATTACATTTCTTCAGAAAAAGTCAGAGATTTAATTGATGCTGGAAAAATTAAAGAATTAGGAAGCAATCAATCATTAAACACCGAGGTTTTAATTGATTTACAACCAGATATTATAATGGGTTATGGCTTAGACAATAGCAATCCCACTTTAGATAACTTAGAAAAAAATGGCTTAAAAGTAATCCTAAATGGCGATTGGAACGAACAATCACCATTAGGAAAAGTGGAATGGATTAAACTTTTCGGGGTGCTTTTTGGAAAAGAAAAACAAGCCAGTGAAATTTTCAATTCGATTGAAAAAACATATAATGAGACATTAAAATTGGTAGAAAAAACTAAAATAAAACCAACTGTTTTTAGTGGGTCATTATATGAAGATAAATGGTACTTGCCGCAAGGACAAAGCTGGGGTGCAAAATTTATTAGCAACGCTAAAGGAAACTATTTGTGGGCAAAAACCAAGGGCACTGGAAGCTTATCTTTATCATTTGAAAAAGTATACAGTATGGCCAAAAATGCAGATATTTGGTTTATGGATCAGTATACTTCTTTGGAAGAAATTAAAAATGCCAACCCACATTATTCACAATTTAAAGCTTTTAAAACAAAAAATATATATTCGTTTAGTAAAAAGAAAGGCAAAACTGGTGGTGTAATTTATTACGAATTAGCGCCTAATCGACCAGATTTAGTGTTGAAAGATTTAGTAAAAATATTTCATCCAGAGTTATTACCTAATTACCAACTTTTTTTCTTTGAAAAACTACAATAAAATTGAAAAAGAACGCACAACATAAAATCCTATTTACTACTTTACTTGTCTGTTTAGTAGTTGCTTTTTTGCTAAATATTAGTTTTGGTCAAGTAGCTATTCCAATAAAAGAGGTGGCAAAATCAATATTTGGCTTTGGAGAAGTAAAAGACACATGGGAATACATCATTATTAATTTCCGGTTACCAAAAGCAATAACTGCGACTTTAGTTGGAATTGGCTTATCTATTTCTGGCTTATTAATGCAAACTTTATTCAGAAATCCATTAGCTGGACCTTATGTTTTGGGTTTAAGTTCTGGCTCGAGTCTGGGTGTAGCTTTTGTAATAATGGGTGCGTCCATTTTGCCTGTTTTTTTAGGAGAAATTTTCGTTTCCAGTTTAGGTATTTTATTCGCCTCCATTATAGGTAGTTTATTTGTTTTATCTTTAGTTTTTTTAGTCTCCAAAAAATTAAAAGATACCCTATCCATATTAATTGTTGGCTTAATGTTTAGTAGCTTCACAGGAGCAATTGTTAGCGTTTTAACTTATTTTAGTACAGCAGAACAATTACAAAAATTCACATTTTGGTCGATGGGAAATTTAGGAAATTTAAGTTGGATACAAATTTCTATTTTGAGTATTTCAGTAACAATTGGTTTGATTTTAAGTTTGTTTTCAATTAAAAGTTTAGACGCTTTTCTTCTTGGCGAAAACTATGCAAAAAGTTTAGGAATCAACATTAAAAAACAACGCAATTTAATTTTTATTGCAACAGGAATTTTAGCAGGAAGCATTACTGCATTTGTAGGACCGATTGCTTTTGTTGGTTTAGCCGTTCCACATATTTCAAAATTAGTATTTCAAACAAGTAATCATAAAATTTTATTTTTTTCAACCATTTTATTAGGAGCCGTAATTATGTTGCTTTGTGATTCGATTTCACAATTACCAGGTTTAGATTTCACTTTACCAATTAATGCAATTACATCAATTTTAGGAGCACCAGTTGTAATTTGGTTATTAGTAAGAAAAAGAGGAATACATTAGAATTGTTTTACCACATAGGATATAAATGAATAATACCATACTACATACCAAAAATTTATCCATTGGTTATACTTCCAAAAAAGAAGTATTAACCATTGCGAGTGATATCAATATTTCATTAATAAAAGGTAAGTTAATCACATTAATTGGTGGAAATGGTATAGGAAAATCTACTTTATTAAGAACAATTACAGCTATTCAAACACCTGTTTCTGGAGAAGTGATATTAAACAATAAAGATATTTTTTCAATTGAAAACTCTGAGTTAGCGCAACAACAAAGTTTGGTTTTGACAGATAAATTACCAAGTAGTAATTTAACCGTTTGGGAATTAATTGCTCTTGGAAGACAACCATATACCAATTGGATTGGAACTTTATCGGATGAAGATTATTCAAAAATCAATATAGCCATTCAACTTACCAATATTGAACATTTAACAGAAAAAAAACATTACGAAATTTCTGACGGACAATTGCAAAAAGTATTAATTGCAAGAGCTTTAGCTCAAGATACCGATTTAATTATTTTAGATGAACCTACTACACATTTAGATTTGTTTCATAAAGTTTCGGTGTTTAAATTATTACAAAAACTGGCACACGAAACGGAAAAATGCATTTTATTTTCAACTCATGATATCGATTTGGCCATTCAATTAAGTAATGAAATGATTGTAATGACAAAAGAAAAAACCATTCAAGATCAACCTTGTAATTTAATTGAAAAAGGTGTTTTTGATACTTTATTTAAAGATGAACATATTGCTTTTGACAAAATACACGGTAAATTTATTGTGAAATAATTTTTTTTTTAAAAAACTACTCAATAATTCTATCAAAATCAACTGCAAAAATTTCCTTTACTTCGCCAGCTTTTAAATTACCTAATTCAATATTTCCAACTCGAACTCTAACCAATCGTAAGGTTGGAAAACCAACTGCTGAAGTCATTTTTCTTACTTGACGGAATTTGCCCTCAGTTAAAGTAATCGAAACCCAACTTGTAGGACCGTGACGCTCATCTCTAATTCTTCTACCTTCACCAATTTTTGTTGGAACTGGAATTAAATTCGCTTCGCATTTTTTAGTGATGTATTTTTTACCGTGAAAACCAATTTCTACTCCGTTTTTTAGTTGTTCAACGGCATCTAATGTAATAATTCCGTCTACTTGAGCATAATATTCTTTTTCCACTTTTTTACTTCGGACTAATTCACTCATCATTCCGTCGGTTGTTAGTAATAATAAACCTTCAGAATCTTCATCTAATCTTCCAATTGCCATTGTGCCTTCTGGAAAATTATATAATTCACCCAATTTTCTTTTATTACGTTTTAATTCGTAAATAAACTGACTGATAAATCCGTGTGGCTTATGTAAAATAAAATGTTGGTGTAACTTCATTTTGCAAAAATAGTTTTAATTTTAAACACATAGACATTTAGAAAAAATAAAACTTTTAGAAACTTGTGTGTTTTATTTTTTTAATTGAGGTAAAATTTAAAAAAATTAGTAATTTTACTTTCAATCTAATTACATACCAAAAATGAACACATCTATAATCTTAATATTCGCCATTTTAATAGCCTTAATTATTGGTTTTTACATCGGTAAATTGCTTTCAAAAACACAATCTAATGTTGAAAAAAGTAATTTAGACGGACAATTAACGTCTCAAACCAATCAGCTTACAGAATTAAAAATATCTTTTCAGGATTTACAAATAGAAAAACAAAAAGTACAAACTGAAAAAGAAGAATTTGCCATATTATTAGCAAAAAAAGAAAATGATTTTGATAATTTATTGGAAAGAAATAAAGAACAAAAACAAGAAGTTAACGAACTTCAACAAAAATTCACAAAAGAATTTGAAAACTTGGCTAATAAAATTTTAGAAGAAAAAACACAGAAATTTACCGAACAAAATAAAGAAAACTTAAAAAATATTTTATCGCCCTTACAAGATAAAATACAACATTTTGAGAAAAAAGTAGAAGACACACATAAAGAAAGTATTGATTATCATGCCGCTTTACGTCAGCAAATAGTTAGCTTAAGCGAAATGAATGCGCAAATGAGCAAAGAAACCATCAATTTAACAAAAGCCTTAAAAGGCGATAGTAAAATGCAAGGAAATTGGGGCGAATTGGTTTTAGAACGCGTATTAGAAAAATCTGGATTAGAAAAAGGTCGCGAATATGAAGTGCAACAAGCCTTTACTTCTGAAGAAGGAAGCCGAATTTTACCCGATGTAATCATCAATTTACCCGATGGTAAAAAAATGGTGGTAGATAGTAAAGTTTCACTAACCGCTTATGAAAGGTATGTAAATGAAGAAGACGATGTGCAACAAAATATTTATTTAAAAGAACATGTAAACTCAGTAAAACGTCACGTAGAGCAATTAAGCGACAAACGCTATCAAGATATTTATCAAATGGAAAGTCCTGATTTTGTTTTGTTATTTATTCCTATTGAACCCGCATTTGCTTTAGCTTTACAAGAAGATTTAAATTTATATAACAAAGCGTTTGAAAAAAATATTGTAATAGTAACACCTTCTACTTTATTGGCCACTTTACGGACTATTGATAGTATGTGGACCAATCAAAAGCAACAAGAAAATGCCATTGAAATTGCGCGTCAAGCTGGGGCATTGTATGATAAATTTGAAGGCTTTGTTTCAGATTTAATTAAAATTGGAAAGAAAATGGACGAAGCCAAAGTTGAATATTCATCAGCAATGAATAAACTTACCGAAGGAAAAGGAAATTTAGTTACAAGTGCTGAAAAATTAAAAAAAATGGGAGCAAAAGCAAAAAAAGCTTTACCGGAAGCCATTTTGAAACGAGCAGAAAACGATGAGGATTTACTATCAGAAATTGAAATTAATATAAATAAATTTAAATGACAAAGATTCGTAAGATTATAATGTATACCTTATTAGCTGTCACATTAGCAGCAACAAGCTATATTACTTTTTTATATTACGCCTCATTTAGTGACGGAATACGCACTGGAGAATTAATTAAGTTTAGCCATAAAGGTTACGTTTTTAAAACTTGGGAAGGCGAATTGAGTCAAGGGCTTTCTGGCTCGCAAAAATTTGCATTTTCAGTATTGGACAACCAACCAGAAGTAATTGAACAATTGAAAAATAACCAAGGGAAATTTGTAAGAATTGAATATATTGAACGCTACGGAACCTTTTATTGGTGGGGTAATTCTAATTATTATATTACAAAAGTAAGTCCAGAAAAATCACCTTAATTTAATTCTAAATAAATGAATACATCTAATACTGTTGCAGCTTCTAAAATTACATTATCTGAATTAATGTTGCCTTCACACAGCAATTTTAGCGGAAAAATTCATGGTGGATATTTGTTGCGTTTAATGGATCAAATTGCTTTTGCATGTGCTTCAAAATATTGTGGAAGCTATTGTGTAACTGCATCTGTTGACACTGTAAATTTTCTAAATCCTGTTGAAATAGGCGAATTAGTAACCTTAAAAGCATGTGTTAATTATGTAGGCAACAGCTCTATGGTGGTTGGT
Source organism: Chryseobacterium gleum (assembly GCA_945897915.1). Classification (GTDB taxonomy): domain Bacteria; phylum Bacteroidota; class Bacteroidia; order Flavobacteriales; family Flavobacteriaceae; genus Flavobacterium. Next base: position 41,319 of record CAMDGB010000006.1, read on the forward strand.
ATTCGCGTAACTTCTCAAAATATTCAAACAGGAAAAGTAAAACATACGAACTCTAGTTATTTTACTATGGTTGCCAAAAATCAAAATGGCGAAAATGTACAAGTTCCTAAATTGGTATTATCAAATTTGGAAGAAGTGCGTCGTTTTTACGAAAGTATTAATAGAATTTCCTCGAAAAAAGAATATTTAAAAGAGGAAATTTCATTAGATTTTTCTTCGAAAGAAGCATTAGACAATTTAAAAAATTATAATATTCTACTTAAATTAAAATAAAAAAATAAATGTTTGAAAATTAAAATTTAAACTTACTTATTTTATATTTGCAAATTATTATTATTTTTCACTATTTTAGTAAAAATTTAACGAATGAATAAAAAAATACTATCTATTTTACTTTTAAGTATCGCATTATTAATAATATCGTGTAATGATGAAACTGTAGAAGAATATAATACCATACCTACTTCACCTGTTAAAGTTGACTTAACGCAAGTACCCTATCCTAAACTTTCTGATTATCATTTTTTTGATGGCGAAATGAAAAACCAAATCCCTTCATTAAATGTAATTCCTTATGCACCAGCAAGTGTGTTATTTTCAGATTATGCTCACAAAAAAAGATTTGTTTGGATGCCAATTGGCGTAAAAGCAACTTATAATGGGGACTCGAAAGTATTAGAATTACCAGTAGGATCCGCTTTGATAAAAACCTTTTATTATGATAAAATTCAACCTAACAATACAACTCGTATTATTGAAACAAGAATAATGATTCGAAAACAAACGGGTTGGATTTTTGCTGATTATGTTTGGAATGATGCACAAACAGAAGCGTATTTAGATTTAAATGGAAGTTTTGTAAATATATCATGGAAAGATGATAATAATATAATAAAAACTACAGATTACAGAATTCCATCTGAAGTTCAATGTATCACTTGTCATAAAAATACAGAAAATGTTAATGGAAATATACAAACCATTCATATCCCAATTGGAATTAAACCACAAAATCTAAATCATAACTATAATTACGGATCCTCTACTCAAAATCAACTAACAAAATGGATAGAGCAAGGTTATTTAGAGAATAATTTCACTTTACCTACAGAAAATAATACCACAATAGACTATAACGACACATCAAAATCTTTAGAAAAAAGAGTACGATCTTATTTAGATATTAATTGTGCCCATTGTCACCAAAATGGAAAACATTGTGATTACAGACCGATGCGATTTGCTTATAACGAAACAGGTGCTGCAAACGGATTAACAAACTTAGGAGTTTGTGTTGACACACAAGATATGCAAAACTTCGCCCCAGCTTTAGGGAAAATTATAACACCAGGAAACATAAATAGATCCATGTTATACTATCGTTTAAACACAACTAATGAAGCATACAGAATGCCACTTCACGGAAGAACAGTAGTTCATGAAGAAGCAATAAGTTTAATAGGACAATGGATAAATTCATTACAACCTTGTCAGTAATAACATTTTAATATATCAAAAATGAATAAATATTTTACATTATTTTTTGTAATTTTTATTAATTACTCAAACTGGGCTCAAGACACTTGTGCTAGTGCCCCTACAATAAGCACTGGTATGCATGTAGTAAGTGCAGTTAACGGAACACAAATTCCTACTCCTATATGTGCATTAAATGGATCAGGTGCTACGGCTGGTGAATGGTATAAATATATTCCTACACAAAACTATACCACAACAATTAGTTCAAATATTGTAGCAAATACTCCCAAAATTGATACTCGCTTCCATGTTTATAGTGGAACATGTAGTACATTAACTTGTGTAGGTGGTGATGATGATTCAGGGGCAAGTTATTCATCAGTAGGAAGTTTTACGGCTATAGCTGGAACTACTTATTATATTGCTTGGGATAACAGATGGTCTTCTTTAGGATTTACTTTTCAACTAACAGAAGGACCATATATCGCTCCAATACCTACTCCTGTAAATTATACTTCTCAAACTATTTCAACAATAAATAGTTCTTATAACATTTGTGTTGTGGATATGAATGGTGATAACAAAGACGACATTGTAGGTGTAAGTGCAAATAATTTAAAAATTCATTACCAAGGTACAGGAAGTACTTTTAACATGACTGATTTTCCAATAGCAGGAACTAGTGATATGCCTTCGTGGAGTATTGCAGCAGGGGATTACAACAGAGACGGATTTAATGATTTGGTTTTAGGAGGCGGAAATGGATTAACATTTTGGAAATCTAACAACACAGGAACAGCTTATTCAAATATTAATCCATCAGAATATATTTTCTGTCAAAGAACTAATTTTATTGATATTAATAATGATGGCCATTTAGATGCATTTTCTTGTCATGATGTGGCGCCAAACGTTTATTATATGAACAATAATAATGGTGCATCTTTTACACATTATCAGTCAGGTGTAACTGCTGGGTCCTATTCATTGGGAGTACTTTCAAGCGGAGGAAACTATGCTTCTTTGTGGACAGATTATGATAATGATGGCGATGCGGATATGTTTATTTCTAAATGTTCTGGACCTCCTTGTGAGCTTCATAGAAATGATGGAAATGGTGTTTTTACAGATATTTCAGCTATAGCTCAAATCAACACAACACCAGTACAATCATGGTCTTCTGCAATTGCTGATTTCGATAATGATGGTGATATGGATATTTTAGTTGGTTCCAATGGAAATACAGGTCACATGTTTTTTAAAAACAATTTAAATACAAATAATACTACAGAAGAAGCGTTTACAAATATTACAATCGGTTCTGGATGGGATTTGAACAATAACATTAATAGAGATTATATAGCGTATGATTTTGATAATAATGGTTTTATTGATGTAATGGGTGGTGGAAATAAAATTATGTTTAACCAAGGTAATAATACATTTTTACCAGCAAACTATCCTAACGTTTCATTAGGTGCTGTTGGTGATTTAAACAACGATGGTTTTCTTGATATTTTAAACGGAAATACAATTCGTACTGCAGTTCCAAACGGAAATAACTGGATAAAATTAACGTTTCAAGGTATTCAAAGTAATAGAAATGGAATTGGAGCACGTGTAGAAATTCATGGTATTTGGGGTAAACAAATTAGAGAAGTTAGAAGCGGTGAAGGTTTTGAATTTATGAGTACCTTAAATGTTCATTTTGGAATTGGAATGGCTACAGCAATTTCTCAAATAAAAGTAATTTGGCCTTCAGGTGCTGTAGATATTATTACAAATCCGAACATCAATCAAACTCTAAATGTTATTGAAGGCAACTTTCCATTAAGTGCGTCTTCATTCAATGGTAAAGATGTTGTAATTTACCCAAATCCTACATCTGATTATTTAACAATTTCAAACATTGATCATTTGAATATTAACGCAATACATATAATTGATACTAATGGAAAAACGATTGGTAGAATCACTTCTAATTTTAATTCCATAGACGTTTCAAATTTAAGCAACGGAATATATATTTTGAGTATAGAAACCAAAGAAGGAAATAAATTTGCCGAGAATTTCATCAAAAAATAAATTCAAAAAGCTATTAGAATTAATTCCATTTTCATAATCAAAATACCCCTAAAAGCAAGAAGCAAATAGGGGTGTTTTTTTTTTAAATAAAAACTGTTTTATTGAATAATCATAGTGGTTGAATATGATTTGTCGTCAAACATTACTTTAACTAAGTAATTACCAGGGCTTAAATCACCAGTGTTGATTTTATTTTCTAATTTAGAAATTTCCTTTTGCATCACTTCCTTACCTAATACATCAAATATTTTTACATTAATATTTTCTAAATTATTAGGAAATTCAATAGCGAAAATTTCATCTGCTGGGTTGGGATATAGCTTAAATCCTGCTATACTGAATGAATCTGTACTCAATGCAAAAGTGCCTGAAATACCATTTCCTCTAGTTCCACCGTGGTATGCTAAAGTTAAACTAGAGCCTAAAGCCCATATTAAATTAATTGAAGCAGTTGAGTTTGTAAAAGTGTAATCTACACCTGCAGTATCAACTGTTGACAAAGCTCTTGTAGCAACGATTGTTCTAACTGTGCCAGCAACGGTATTAGATGTTGTCGACCAACTTTGAGCTGAATCTGAATTTGGAGTACTTGTTGAACCAGTAAAATTTCTGTCAGTTAAAGTTGGTGTTGTTCCTGATACTATTACGCCATCACCAGTTTGTGACATTGTAGTCATTCCAAATCCAAGTCCTAACCATTTATCAGATGGACCAACTAAAGTCATTGTTACTGTTGTTGAATTGGTATCAAACTTAACCGTGTAACCAGAGGTTAAAGTTATAACTCCAGTGCTGTAGTTTTGTGCGGAAACACTAATGCTAAAAAGGAATAGTGTGAAAAGTAAAATTTTTTTCATGTTTAATTTTTAATAGTTAGAAATTTAATAGATTAATAATTTTTTGATTATTTGTTTTAAGAGCATAATCAAGAGCTTCTTTATTGTAATTATCTCTAATTTTTAAGTTTGGCTTTGCCAAAATTAATATTTCAATAATTGGTAAATTGTAAGTATTTATTGCCATAATTAAAGCAGTTTGCCCGTTAGAATCTTGAAAATCAAGATTAGCTCTTTTTTCAATTAATAGATTTGTAAATTCATAATTTTCTTTAATTACGGCTGCCATCAATGCTGTTCCACTTTTAGAAAGATAATTAATATTTTTTACATTTTGCAATAAATATTTAGCTACTTCAACATTATTATTATAAATAGCTAAAATTAATGTTGAATATCCATTTTCATTAATTTTATTTATGCATTCCGAATCAGATTTTAGTAATTCTTTTAATTCCAAAACATTTCCATTTCTTGCCACAGCAAAAACATCTTTTTGTGCAAAAGAAAATGAAAATACAAATAAAAAGAAAAAAACTGTTTTCATAAATTAAAAAACTCGAATTAAATTAAATCCAAAAGCAATTTGTCCGTCATTCCAACTTCCGGTTGTGTTTCCTAAATATCCCGATTCGTGCATGGCTTGGGAATTTGTAAAATGCATTTGAAATACATGACCACCCGTTTCTAAATCAAACCCTATAGAGAGTGGATTTTTAAAAGCAGAGTTTGACGCTCTATTTAAATGTGCCGCATAATCCATATTAAACGACCAGCGTTTAGAAAACTTATATCGTCCACCTAAACCCAAAGCAAATTGACTATTATCCTGAGAATTATTGGCAACATAATTTTGATGAAAATGGGTTGGTGCTAGTTCTAGTGATAAATTATCATTAAATTTTCTTGAAATTAGAATTTGATTTACATAAGCCAATCGGTCTGTAAATTCTAATTTTGGTAATGTTGTTTTCTCTAATTCTGTGTTAATTGCTAAACTATTGAACCCGACAATTTCAAAAGGAAATCCTTGTTTTTTCTGGCCTGCTATTTTGTATTTTGTAGCAAATTCATATGTTTTTTGAAATCCAGAACGCGAGGCGTGAATAGTGATTTCGTTCGTTAATCCGTAAACAAATTGAATGCGAGTATTGGCTTCATCTAAACCAAAAAAGTCTTCAAATCCTTTGTCTAAATAACCAAATCGGTGAGCAATTACGAGAAACAAATCGCCTTTTGCTGCTAATTTTGTAGATTCTAAATTTACGATTTTTAAAGATTTAAATGCTGCTACTTCAAATTCATTTGCATCTGATATCGTATCAATTTCCTTAAGTAAATCGTCTTGAGCTACCATTAAAAATGGAAATACACAAAATAAAAAAGTAATTTTCTTTATCATATTTATTTTATTTCAGCTTGATCTATTTTAATTTCTTCCAATAAAGAATCGTAACCTATAACTCTTCCTTGAATAGTAATTACTTCATTTTGTTTTACATCTGAGTTTTTTTTCATCAAAACAAATACTTTTTCATCAATTACAAGGGTATTATTTTTAGAATCAATATTAGTTATTTTTCCTGTAACTGTTATTGATTTATCTAAATATTTTAAATTTGCTTTCGGCTCATCAAGTAAAAAATCTTGCAAAATTTGAGTTGCAGTTACAGAAAAAATTGGTTTCTCGTTTGAAATATCTCTATGTGCATGATATAAATATTTGTAAGACACCAAAAGTATCGCAAACAGAACAACTATACCAATAATAATTTTTTTCATTAATTTTAATTAGCTATATACAAACTTATAAATTATTTTGTAATATTGTGAGTATAAATCGATTTTAACATGAATAAAACATATTATTTAATTTTAATCACCTTGTTTTTTGTTTTTGGTTGTAGTAATAATTCGGAAGACGATTTAACAATTCCATTAACTTCAAATATAACAAAATACACTCAAGACATAAAACCAATTATAGATAACAATTGTTTAGCTTGTCATGGTTCTACTGCACAAATGCCATTGGTAACTTATAATCAAGTAAAATCATCGGTTCAAAATAATGGGCTTTTAGATCGTATTTCAAGAGCTCAAGGTGCTTCAGGCATGATGCCCTATCAAGGCACCAGACTACCACAAACCACGATTGATTTAATTATTGATTGGAATACTGATGGACTTTTAGAATAAATTTTAAAAAATAATTGCCATCTTTAATATATTATCTATGAAAAAAATTGCACTATTAGGGTGGTTGTTATTAGTAAGTTTAACTCCTATCCAAGAAAAAAAAATCACTAAAACAGGTAACATAAGTTTTGAAGCTTCCGTTCCTGCTTTTGAAGAAATTAAAGCAAAGAATAACGCTGTTACTTGTATTATGAATACTAACAATGGTGAAATTGCAGTTTTAGCTTTGATGAAAGGTTTTCGATTTAAAATTGCATTAATGGAGGAGCATTTTAATGAAAGTTATATAGAAAGTTCTAAATTTCCTAAAGCAACTTTTAAAGGGAAAATTGAAAATTTTGATATTTTAAAACTAACTTCTTCTTCTAAAGATTATACTATTAAAGGTAAATTAGAAGTTCATGGAAAAAGTAAAGACCTTGCTTCAATTGCAAAAATTAAAAAAACAGGTTCAGATATAGAAATAAAAACAGATTTTATAGTTGATGTAGCTGACTTTGATATTGAAATACCAAGTGTTATTTCCAAAAAAGTTGCAAAAAAAGTGACATTAAATTGTAACTTCTTACTAAAATAATATACTAATCTTAAACTTTAAACCCTAAACTCATGAAAAACTTAAAAAAATTAGCATTCGTAGCTTTAGCAATTGTTTCCACACAATTTTATGCACAAACAAAAACTGGATCAGTAACCTACGAAATGACCATGCCAGACAATGAAGAAATGGCAGCAATGGGAACTAACACCATTAAAATTTCTTTTGATGAAAAATCTTCAGCTACTCAAATGGATATGATGGGCGGCATGATTTCTGTAAAAACAATTTCTGTTGATAAAAACAACCCTAAAGATACCAGAATGTTAATGGATATGATGGGCAAAAAATATGAAGTTACTGGTGAATCTGAAGGTTTTGGAAATACAGATGTAGCGTCGTTAAAAGATGCGGAATCAGTTACTTATGATAAAAAAGCAACCAAAGAAATTTTAGGATATAAGTGCTACAAAGCATTAGTTACAATGAATGGCGGAACAGTAAATACTTTTTATATTACAGAAGCTATTGCGGTACAATCTTTACCGACAGATAAATTAAAATTAACTGGTTTCCCTTTAGAAGTTGAAGTTAATAGCGAAAAAGGCAAAGTAGTTTTATTAGCTACTGCTGTTGACAAAGCACCTTCAGCATCTTGCTTTACGGTGCCAGAAGGATACAAAAAAGTTACTCAAGAAGAATTACAACAAGAATTAGGAGGTATGTAATTTACCTTTTATCCTTAAAAAAAATACCCCGAATTCAAATTGAGTTTGGGGTATTTTTTTATGTTTTTAGTTTCTTCTTTCGAGCAGCTGGGAAAAGGACATTATTTAAAATTAATCGATAACCTGGCGAATTTGGATGCAAATCTAAAACAGTTGGTGCATCACCTACTCTGTGCTGATAATCTTCAGGATCGTGACCGCCGTAATAGGTGAACATTCCTTTGCCTTTTGTTCCATGGATGTATCTGGCCTCACCATTAATTTTGCATTCGCCCAATAATAAAACATTAGATTTAATTTTTTCCGAGACAAAAGCTGTAGTTTGACCCATAAAACCTTTTACTATTTGAGTATGATTTTGACATAACATCGTAGGAATAGGGTCCCATTTAGCAGAAAAATCCATTAATGTAAAATAATCAACTTCCATTGAAAAACTACCTTTTCCATGCTCTTCAGTAGTATCAATATCAGAAAATTCGTATTTCATAGGTTGCTTTTCCAAAATAAAATCTTTGAAAGCAAATGTGTTGGAGTATTCTAATTTAGATTGGTAATTTGGTTCACTAGCATCACCATCAAACATGGGCTCACAAATATCGGTATTTTGTGCCGCTAAGGCAATATCAAAACTGTCTGTTGCTGAACACATGGCAAACATAAATCCACCACCAATTACATAATCTCTAATTTTGGTAGCGACAGCTAATTTTTCCTCGGACACTTTACTGTAACCTAATTTTTTAGCCAAAGCTTCTGCTTCTGTTTTCTGTTGAATATACCAAGGCGCATTTCTGTAATTACTGAAAAATTTACCATATTGACCAGTAAAATCTTCATGATGCAAATGCAACCATTCGTACAAAACAAGTTGATCTGACAATACTTCTGTGTCGTAAATTTCTGTATAAGGAATTTCGGCATAAGTTAAAACCATTGTAACGGCATCATCCCAAGGTTGTTTTCCTTTTGGAGTATAGACCGCAATTTTTGGTGCTTTTTCTAAAACTACCGTTTCCATATTCTGAGAAGGACTACTTATTTCTTCTAAAATAGTAGTCGTTGCACCATCTGATAATACTTCAAAAGATACACCTCTAATTTGACATTCTTTTCTAATATCGTCGCCATCTGGCAGTAAAAAAGAACCGCCACGATAATTTAATAACCAATTTACTTTATAATTTTTAGCTAAAGCCCAATAGGTAATTCCGTATGCTTTTAAATGATTTTGTTGCCCATCGCTATCCATTGGCAACAAAATTGAAGAAGCATTTAAATTTGTATTGCAAATTACAATCAAGAAAAAAACAAGTTGTTTTAAATAGATCATCGAAAGATATTTATGTAAATATAAACTTTTTGAATAGTAATTAAACAGATTTATGAGTGAAATAATGATTAAAACAAAATGTCACTTTCCTCATTAAAATCATTATTCATACTACTTCCAAAAGCGTCATTTGGAGAAGGTAAATTTGGAGTTGCAAACGGATTTTGTGCATCTAAATTCATTTTTGAAGGTAATGAATCGTTATAAGTCATTCCAAATTCATCCAGATTATCAAATTTACCAAATTGTCCTAAGAATTTTAATCTGATATTATCCAAACTACCATTTCTGTGTTTTGCAACAATAAATTCTGCCTGGTTTGTGGTTGGAGCTGCTTCACCATCATCCCAATTGTCAATTTTATAATATTCTGGACGGTAAATAAATGATACAATATCAGCATCTTGCTCAATAGCACCCGATTCACGTAAATCGGAAAGTAATGGTCTTTTACTAGAACCACGGGTTTCTACGGCACGAGATAATTGAGAAAGGGCTATTACAGGAACGCTTAATTCTTTAGCCAAAGCTTTTAAACTTCTTGAAATCATAGATATTTCTTGTTCTCTATTACCGCCACCTTTTCCAGTATTTCCAGCAGACATTAATTGTAAATAGTCGACAACAATTAATTTAATACCGTGTTGAGATACCAATCTACGGGCTTTTGCACGTAAATCAAAAATAGATAACGAAGGCGTATCATCAATATATAATGGTGCTTTTTCTAAATCTTTTACCTTAACGTTTAATTGTTCCCATTCATGCGGTTCTAAATCTCCTTTTCGAAGTTTTTCTGAAGTTAATCCTGTTTCACTTGAAATCAAACGAGTAATTAATTGTACTGATGACATCTCCAATGAAAAAAGTGCAACTGGTTCGTTTCCTGATACGGCAATATTTCTGGCCATTGATAAAACGAATGCTGTTTTTCCCATACCCGGACGAGCAGCAATAATAATTAAATCCGAAGGTTGCCAACCAGAGGTTAAATCGTCTAATTTTCTAAATCCTGATGGAATTCCAGATAATCCTTCTTTATTTGAAATTTCTTCAATACGTTGTTTGGCTTGATTTACAAGACTTTGTGCCGTTTCGTATCCTTTTTTAAGATTGCCTTGTGTAATTTCGTATAAATTGGTTTCAGCTGTGTCTAATAAATCGAACACGTCCATTCCTTCATCATAACAATCTTCAATTAATTTACTTGAAATTGAAATTAAACTTCTCTGAATAAATTTTTGAAGAATAATTCGGGCGTGAAAAACAATATGTGCCGAAGAGGCAATTTTTTGAGTAAGTTGTATAAGATAAAAATCGCTTCCTGCCAATTCTAAATTTCCGTTTCTTTTTAATTGTGCTGAAACTGTTAATAAATCAATAGGTTGAGGTGGAGTACTATGAAACAATTGATTAATAGCTTCAAAAATATATTTGTGTGATTCTTTATAAAACACATCTGGATTTAATATATCTATAACTTCTCCTGGCGCTTTTACGTCAATTAACATTGCACCAAGTACTGCTTCTTCAATATCTACAGCTTGTGGTGGAAGTTTTCCTTTTTCTAAAGAAATAGTAGTTGATTTATCTACTTTAACAGGGTTTATTGTAAATGCTTTTTCCATATAGCGAAAGTAAAAAAAAATGAAGTAATATAGAATTTAACTTGTTAAACAAAAACTGTTAATAACTATTTTATATTGTTAATATGTCAAAAAAAATCCGCCTTATCAATAAAAAAGATAAGACGGATAAATTACGAATATTTACTTATTTATCGGAAAATTCACCCATTTTACTGTATTTTTCCATTCTTTGTGCTACTAAATCTTTTGTTGATAAGTCTTTTAATTCTAGGTACGATTTAGTAATGAATTTTTCAACTGTTTTAAACATCATTTCTTTATCGCGATGCACGCCACCAAGAGGTTCAGGTATAATATCGTCTATTAATTTTTGCTTTTTCATGTCAATAGCTGTAAGTTTTAAAGCTTCAGCTGCTTGTTCTTTGAATTCCCAACTTCTCCATAAAATAGACGAACAAGATTCTGGTGAAATTACAGAATACCAAGTGTTTTCTAACATAAAAACTCTGTCACCTACTCCAATTCCTAATGCACCACCTGAAGCTCCCTCGCCAATAATAACTGAGATAATTGGTGTTTTTAATCGAGCCATTTCAAAAATATTACGTGCAATTGCTTCACCTTGTCCACGTTCTTCCGCTTCTAAGCCAGGATACGCACCAGGAGTATCAATCAATGTTAATACAGGAATATTAAATTTTTCTGCCATTTTCATTAATCGTAAAGCTTTGCGGTAACCTTCTGGGTTGGCCATACCAAAATTTCGTAATTGACGCATTTTAGTATTTATACCTTTTTGTTGCCCAATTATCATATACGATTGCCCGTTAATTCTTCCTAAGCCGCCCACCATGGCTTTGTCATCTTTAAAATTTCTGTCACCAAATAATTCTAAAAAAGTGCCATCAGTTAAGTTAGTAATATATTCTAAAGTATAAGGTCTGTTAGGATGACGAGACATTTGAACCCGTTGCCAAGCCGAAAGATTTTTGTATATATCTTTTTTGGTTTGTTCTAATTTATCTTCCAATTGTTTGCAAGTTGCAGAAACATCAACATCAGATTCTTGACCTAAAACAACGCATTTTTCCAATTGATCTTCAAGCTCTTTTATTGGCAATTCAAAATCTAAATATTCCATAAAAGTTAATTTTTATTAATTTGTTTGTAAATACAAAGATACTATTTAAAAATTATTTGAATAATTTTTGGAGCGATATCTAATTACTTTTTTTTTCTATTTCTAATTAATCCATTCAAAATCACAGTAGTTAGTATGATTGTAGCACCAATATAAAACGAAAAGCTCATTTGTTCGTTTTTTTCGAAAATTAAAACAGCTAATGCAATCCCGTAAACGGGTTCTAAATTTATAGTAAGCATTACAGTATAAGGTGAAATATACTTCATAACATTAACAGATGCAATAAATGCATAAGCCGTGCAAACAGATGCTAAAATAGCTAACCACATGAAATCGGAAAGTGTAATATTGAAAAATTCTGCTGAAAATTGTTTTGAAAACAGTAAGAACACGCTTAAAAATAATACACCACCAAATAATTCGTAAAAAGAAACAATTGTGGCATCAATTCTTTGAGCAAATTTACCATTTATTATTGAAAAAATTGCAGATAAAAAGGCAGAAGTTAAAGCTAACAATACACCTTGCATGGTTCCTGACATATTACTAGTTATGCTTTTTTGTACAAAATTTGGTTCTGTAGATTCAATTACAAAATACAAACCAATTAAAACGATTAGTCCAAATACGATTTCGTACCAAACCATTTTTCGTTTGTAAAAAAGGGGTTCTAAAATAGAAGTAAAAAAAGCACCCGTAGACAAACAAGCTAGTGTGATTGATATATTAGAAACTTTTATTGCCTTAAAAAAAGTAATCCAATGCACGGCAATTACCAATCCTGAAACTATTAGCAAAAAAATGTCTTTTCTGGCTAATTGAAAACTCGTTTTTCGGTAGTAAATATATCCAAAAATCAAAACAACCGCTAAAGACATCCGCCACCAAACTAAAGGCAAAGCGTCTAATGAGATTAGTTTTCCTAAAATAGCTGTAAAACCCCAAATAAAGACTATTAAATGAAGGTGTAAATTATGTTTGAATTTAACGTCTGGCATTTCTTAATAAATAAACCGCTAAAATTCCGAAAATAAAGTTGGGAAACCATACTGCTAAAAAGGGAGGAATACTTGAACTTTCGGCTAAAGTTCCAAAAATTTTATCGAAAAAAACGAATGAAAAAGCTACCAAAATACCAATAGCTAAATTTATGCCCATACCACCTCTTCTTTTCATAGCTGAAACAGAAACAGCAATTATAGTTAATATAAATGCTGAAACAGGTATACTGAATTTTCTATATAAAACTACTAAATAGACATCTAAATTTGAACTTCCCTTCGCCCTTTCTTTATCAATAAAATTAACCAAATTAAATATATTCATAGTTTCAGCAACGTATATTACTGGCGTTAAATCATCAGGTTCAAAATCAAATTTTCTAATAAATTTTTCTTGTCTTTCGATGTTGTCATTCTCTTTTCCGATAGTTCTTTTTACATAATTAAATAAAGTATAATCTTTTGTTTTTTCATTATACTTTACTCGATTAGCATATAATTTATATTGTAATTTATTGCCCTCAAATTTTTCGTAAATAAAATCAAAACCTGTTTTAGACAAGCTGTTATAACTACTAACATACATGTATTCATTTGGTTTAACCTGACGAAAAATGTCTGAAGTTTGTCTTTGCTCACCATTTTTTTTAAGATAGGTGTATCTAAAATCCCAGTATTTTTCACTAGCATCTGGCAAGATGAAAAAACCCATTAATAAAGTTACTAATGATACTAAAGTAGCACCAACTATATAAGGTCTTAAGAACCGTGTGAATGAAATTCCAGAGCTTAAAATAGCAATAATTTCACTATTATTGGCTAATTTTGAGGTAAACCAAATAATAGATAAAAACAGAAAAATGGGAAATAATAGATTGGCAAAATAGATCGTAAATCCATAGTAATAGATTAAAACTTCTTTAAAAGCTACTTTATTTTCAATCATCCGATTGACCTTTTCAGATACATCAATAATAATTCCAATAGGAATAAACATAAACAACATAGCTGTAAATGTGATTAAGTATCTTTTAAATATGTACCAATCTATTTTTTTCATTCTATTTTATACTTTTTAGAAGATTAGAATTCTAATATTACTTATAATCGTGTGGTTACTTTTTTAACCATACTTTCCTTCCATTCTCTGAAAGTTCCAGCTATAATTTGTCTTCTAGCTTCTCGAACCAACCACATATAAAATCCTAAATTATGAATGGTTGCAATTTGTTTTCCTAAAAATTCGTTTGCAATAAACAAATGTCGCAAATACGCTTTTGAATAATCCGTATCTACATAAGTATGAGCCATTGCATCAATTGAAGAAAAATCTTCTTCCCATTTTTTGTTTTTGATATTGATAAATCCTTCAGAGGTAAACAACATTCCATTTCTAGCATTTCGTGTTGGCATTACACAATCAAACATATCAATACCTAACGCAATATTCTCTAAAATATTGGCTGGCGTTCCTACGCCCATTAAATAACGCGGTTTGTCTTTTGGTAAAATGGCGGTTACCACTTCAGTCATCGCATACATTTCTTCCGCTGGTTCCCCTACTGAAAGTCCTCCAATGGCATTACCGACTTGGTTTCTACTTGCAATAAATTCAGCAGATTGCTGACGTAAATCTTTATAAGTACTTCCTTGAACTATAGGAAAAAAAGCTTGTGAATAATCGTATTTAAAAGGCAATGTATCTAAATGATTGATACATCTGTCTAACCAACGATGCGTCATGTGCATAGAGCGTTGGGCATATTTGTAATCACAAGGATACGGTGTACATTCATCAAAAGCCATAATTATATCTGCGCCAATAATACGTTGCGTTTCCATTACATTTTCTGGAGAAAAAAAGTGGTAAGAACCATCTAAATGCGATTTAAACTTGACACCTTCTTCTTTAATTTTTCTTCTTCCTGACAAGGAATATACTTGGTATCCTCCAGAATCGGTTAAAATATTTCTATCCCAATTCATAAATTTATGTAAACCACCTGCTTTTTCTAACACGTCTAATTTAGGTCTTAAATACAAATGATACGTATTTCCTAAAATTATATCTGGATTAATATCGATTTTTAATTCGCGTTGGTGCACTCCTTTTACAGAAGCTACCGTGCCTACGGGCATAAAAATTGGTGTTTCAATAACACCGTGATCAGTTGTTATGAGTCCAGCTCGTGCCTGACTTTTAGCATCTGTTTTTAATAAATCAAATTTCATTATACTATTTTATTGGGCAAATATAATTTAAAAGATTAGAAGTAAGAAGTTAGCAGTTGGAAGTTTTTGCAACTTTACAATAAAATTAACGCTTTAGTATAATTATTCAAACAATTATTTTGCATAATTGAAAAATAGTATTACTTTTGCATCCACTTTAATCAACCTCTGGCGAAAGACGTGGATGTTGCTTAGATTAAATGATTTATATTAAACTATTATGTCAAATTTACTTGATTTCGTTCAAAACGAATTGGTATCGAAAAAAGACTTTCCTGACTTTAGCGCTGGAGACACTATTACTGTGTATTACGAAATTAAAGAGGGTGAAAAAACAAGAACTCAGTTTTTCAAAGGTGTTGTAATTCAAAAAAGAGGATCTTCTTCTACTGAAACCTTTACAATCCGTAAAATGTCTGGAGCAATTGGTGTTGAGCGTATCTTCCCAGTTAATATGCCAGCTTTACAAAAAATTGAAATGAACCAAAAAGGTAAAGTTCGTAGAGCTAGAATTTACTACTTCAGAGAACTTACTGGTAAAAAAGCAAAAATCAAAGAAAGAAGAGGTTAATCTTTTTATTTGTACACATAAAAAAATCCCGATTGTATCGGGATTTTTTTTATCCTTGTTTTTTGTAGCAAAAATTACAAAATCTGCAATTTTTAAGCTATATTTATCAAATTCGAAATTGTGTTATTTTTTGTTGCTTACGAATTAAAATAAATCTATATTTCTTATATTTGCAAACCTTAATTTAGAAATAAAAAACTATATAAATCATGTCAAAAATTTTTTATACCATAACGGATGAAGCGCCCATGTTGGCTACTCACTCGTTTTTACCCATAATTAAAGCGTTTACAAAAACAGCAAATATTGAAATAGAAACTAGAGATATTTCAGTAGCGGGAAGAATTTTATCTAACTTCCCAGAATATTTAAATGAAAATCAAAAAGTAGTCGATAATTTAGCCGAATTAGGACAATTAGCTACAACACCAGAAGCGAATATCATAAAATTACCTAATGTGTCTGCTTCAATTCCACAATTAAAAGAAGCCATTTCAGAATTACAAGCGCATGGTTTTGCTATTCCAAATTTCCCAGAAGATCCACAAAATGATACTGAAAAAGAAATAAAAGCGAAATATGCAAAAGTACTTGGCTCAGCAGTAAATCCTGTTTTACGTGAAGGAAATTCGGACAGACGCGCACCAAAAGCCGTTAAAAATTATGCCAAACAAAATCCACATTCAATGGGTATTTGGCATGCCAATTCTAAAACGGAAGTCGCACATATGAATGAAGGCGATTTTTACGGAACAGAAACTTCTAAAACCATTGAAAATGATTCGAACTTCAGAATTGTATTTGAAGGAAATGATGGTACTACAACTGTATTAAAAGATTTTTCAAATTTAAATGCTGGAGAAATCATCGATAGTTCAATAATGAATTTAAAAGCATTAAAAGAATATTCAAAGAAAACAATTGCGTACGCAAAAGAAAAAAATGTGATGCTTTCTGCTCATTTGAAAGCTACAATGATGAAAATTTCGGATCCAATTATTTTCGGAGCTATTGTAGAAACCTATTTTGAAGTTGTTTACGATAAATATACGAACTTATTCAAATCATTAGACATTCATCCGAATAATGGTTTGCAAGATTTATACAATAAAATTGCTGGAATTTCCGAAGAAGAATCCATCAAACAAGACCTTGCAGCAGCTTTAGCAAACGGACCAAAAGTAGCGATGGTAAATTCTGAAAAAGGGATTACTAATTTTCATGTTTCTTCTGATATTATTGTAGATGCTTCCATGGCAGCTTTAGCTAGAAGTGGTGGAAAAATGTGGAATACAGAAGGAAAAGAAGAAGATACTATTACCATGATTCCTGATCGTTCGTATGCTGGTTTTTATACTGCAGTTATCGAAGATATGAAAAAGCACGGTGCTTTAGACCCCAGAACAATGGGTTCTGTGCCAAATGTTGGATTAATGGCTCAAAAAGCAGAAGAATATGGCTCGCACGACAAAACGTTCCAATTGCCTTCAGATGGAATTGTAAAAGTGGAAAATGAAAACGGAGCGACATTACTTTCTCAAAAAGTAGCAGCTGGCGATATTTTCAGAATGTGCCAAACTAAAGATGCTCCGATTCAAGATTGGGTAAAATTAGCGGTTAATAGAGCGCGTTTATCTGATACTACAGCTTTATTTTGGCTAGATAAAAACAGAGCTCATGATAGAGAAATTATCAAAAAAGTAGAAAAATATTTAAAAAATTACGATACTTCAGGTTTAGATATTCGCATTTTAGATGTTAAAGACGCTATGTCGGAAACATTAAAAAGAATTAGAGAAGGAAAAGACATCATTTCAGTTTCTGGAAATGTGTTACGTGATTATTTAACCGATTTGTTTCCAATTTTAGAATTAGGAACTTCAGCTAAAATGCTTTCCATTGTTCCATTAATGAATGGTGGTGGATTATTTGAAACCGGAGCAGGTGGTTCTGCGCCAAAACACGTTGAGCAATTTATTGAAGATGGGTATTTACGTTGGGATTCATTAGGAGAAATTTTAGCTTTAGGCGTTTCTTTAGAACATTTAGGTCAAACTTTACAAAATGAAAAAGCATTAGTTTTATCTGAAACTTTAGACCAAGCTACAGAAAAATTCTTAGCCAATGACAAATCTCCAGCTCGTAAAATCGGAAAATTAGACAATAGAGGTTCGCATTTTTATATCGCTTTATATTGGTCACAGGCATTAGCTGCACAAGATAAAAATACTGAATTGAAAACCTACTTCACTCCTATTGCTGCAACATTAACAGCAAACGAAGCAAAAATTGATACAGAATTAATTGAAGCACAGGGTAAAAAACAAGAAATTGGTGGCTATTACCAACCAAATGAAAGTTTGTTAAACGCAGCAATGCGACCAAGTGCCACATTAAATGGTATAATAAATAAAATGTAAATTTTGTTTTCAAACTAATTAAAGGCGATATAATTTCTTTATATCGCCTTTTTTATTAACGTCTACTTAACAGTTGTTTTGTAATATTTTTGCGAAATTTGCGTCAAACCTCAAAATAATTAAAATGACAAAAAATAACTTTTTAACACTCCTATTTTTTTTACTCTTTGCATCTGCCTTTTCACAAGAAAAAGTAACTCTAAGTGGCGCGGTTAAAGATCAAAAATCAAATGAAACTGTAATTGGAGTTACAATTTCATTTCAAAACAGTACTACCACTCGAACATCTTTAACTAATGAATATGGATTCTATTCCATTTCTTTACCTAAAGGCGACTATAAAATTGTAATCAATTCTTTAAGTTTTTCAGAATTTTCTGAAACAATTACATTGGATTCAAACACCAAAAAAGATTTATTTTTAACAGAAAAATCAAATGAAATTGAACAAGTTGTAGTGGCTGGCAACTCAAAAAAACTTCAAATTGAGAAGCCCGAAATGAGTGTCAATAAGTTAAGTATATCTCAAATTAAATCAATGCCAGCCATTTTAGGAGAAGTGGATGTAATAAAATCGATTTTAACTTTACCAGGCGTTACAAATGCTGGGGAAGGCCAATCCGGATTTAACGTTCGCGGTGGTGCAGCTGACCAAAACTTGATATTATTAGATGAAGCTACAATTTACAATTCCTCACATTTATTTGGATTTTTCTCAGTTTTTAATGCTGATGCTATTAAAGATTTAAAACTATACAAGGGTGGCATTCCTGCAAGATTTGGCGGAAGAGTGGCTTCTGTTTTAGATATTTATCAGAAAGAAGGGAATAGTAAAAAATTTGGTATGAATGGTGGAATCGGTTTAATTTCAAGTAGAATATTAGCTGAAGGACCAATTGTAAAAGACAAAGGATCTTTCTTAGTAGCAGGAAGAAGTAGTTATGCGCATTTATTTTTAAAATTAGCCGACAACAATAATTCGGCCTATTTTTATGATTTAAACACAAAAATAAACTACAAACTAAACGAAAATAACAACTTGTTTTTATCAGGTTATTTTGGAAGAGATTTATTTAGCATAAACGAACAATTTATAAACACGTATGGAAATTCTGTTTTAAATGTACGTTGGAATCATTTATTTAATGATAAATTGTTCTCAAATGCTTCTTTTATTTACAGTGATTATTACTATGGCTTAACTCTAGATTTCATTGGTTTCAACTGGGAAAGTGGCATTAAAAATTATAATTTAAAATACGACTTTAAACATTATATCTCGGATAGTTTTAAATTATTTTATGGTGCAAATGCCATTTATTACGATTTTAATCCAGGAAAAATTGAACCAATAGACACAAATTCAAGTATAAATGAAAAACAGCTAGCTAAAAAACATGCTTTTGAACCCGCTTTTTATATCGATGCAGAGCAAAAATTAACGGATAAACTTTCTGTTAATTACGGATTAAGATATAGTATGTTTTATCGATTAGGAAAACAAAATATAAACATTTATGCAAACAATAAACCGGTAACTTACGATGCAGATTTGGATATTTATGAAAAGGCTACACCTATTGATACAAAATATTATGGCAAAAACGAAACTATTGCCAGTTTTGATAATTTAGAACCGCGAATTGCTTTGGCGTATACTATTAACGACAACCAGTCTGTAAAAGCGAGTTATAATAGAATGAGTCAGTATTTACATTTAATTTCGAATACACAATCACCAACACCTTTAGATATTTGGACACCAAGTGATAATTTCTTAAAACCTCAAATTTTAGATCAGTTTGCTTTAGGGTATTTTAAAAATTTAAAAAATGGCGACTATACATTAGAAATAGAATCTTTTTATAAAACAGTAAAAAACAGATTAGATTATATAGATGGTGCCGACTTAATTGCAAATGAAGCTATAGAGCAAGTATTGCTTGCTGGAAAAACCCGAGCTTATGGATTAGAAATTATGGCAAAGAAAAACTTGGGAAAACTTTCAGGTTGGATTTCATACACGCTTTCTCGATCGGAGCAACAAACTGCTGGTAGAACCCCTAAAGAATCAGGAATAAACAATGGCAATTGGTACAAAACAGGTTGGGATAAAACGCATAATATTTACGTTACTGGAATGTATAAATTAAATGAAAAATGGAGTTTTGGTAGTATTTTCACTTATCAAACGGGGCAACCAGTTACATTCCCAACAGCACAATACCAATACCAGGGCATCAATGTTCCCGTATATGGAAATAGAAATCAAGATAATTTACCCGCTTATCATCGTATAGATATTTCAGCTACTTTAAATCCAACTAAAAACAAAGGTCGAAATTGGCAAGGCGAATGGGTTTTCTCTATTTATAATTTATATGCTAGAAAAAATGCGGCCTCCATAAATTTTAGGCAGAATCAAGATAGCGGATTAAATGAAGCTGTAAAGCTTTCTATTTTTGGAATAGTCCCAAGTGTTACTTATAATTTTAAATTTTAAAACCATGAAAAAAAGTATAAAATATTTCATTTTAGCAATTGGTTTGTCTTTATTTGGTTGCGAAGAAGTTGTAGATGTAGATTTAAATAATAGCCAACCAAAATTGGTTATTGATGCTTCTATTAAATGGGAAAAAGGAACGCCTGGTAATCAACAATCCATAAAAATAACAACAACTGCAGATTATTTCAACAATACCGTACCAGTCGCAAATGGCGCAATTGTAAGAATAACAGATTCAAATAACTCCGTTTTTAATTTCTTAGAAGATGGTACAACTGGTATTTATAAATGCACAAATTTTAATCCCGTATTAAATGGAGTATATACCCTAACGGTAACACATAATGGACAAACGTATCTTGCCACAGACAAATTATATCCAGTTCCTGCAATCACTTCAATAGAACAAGATTTAAACGGGATTACAGGAAATGAAATTGAATTAAAATTTAATTTTCAGGATAACGGATCAGAATCTAATTTCTATTTGGAAGAATACAAAGTTCCCTTCAGACCTTTTCCTCTTTTAGGCGCTTTTAATGACGAATTTGAAAATGGGAACCAAATGTTCTCATTATTAATTGACGAAAATTTAGCTCCTGCTCAGAATATCAAATTTACATTGCATGGCATTTCTGAACGATACTTCAATTTTATGAATATTCTGATAAGTATTTCTGGCGGATTAAGTAATGGTCCTTTTAGCACACCACCAGCAACTGTAAAAGGTAATATTATCAATCAAACCAATAGCACTAATTATCCACTAGGTTATTTTAGATTGTCAGAAGTAGAAGTA
This sequence comes from Chryseobacterium gleum, assembly GCA_945897915.1. Classification (GTDB taxonomy): domain Bacteria; phylum Bacteroidota; class Bacteroidia; order Flavobacteriales; family Flavobacteriaceae; genus Flavobacterium. The sequence continues at coordinate 62,779 of CAMDGB010000006.1, forward strand.
AAAAATTATGTAGTGCAATAATTTATTTTAATTTTTAATTCGAAATGTTTACATTTAAACTTTTAAATTCAGAACTATTAAACTAAAAATATGTCTTCACACCATATTGTTCGCGACGACCAAGAACCCGCTTTAATTATTGCAAATGGTTTAGCCTGTAACAATGAACTTTTAGGACAACTTTTAGAATGGTCGCCATTAGTAATTGTTTTAGACGCAGCTATAGAACGTGTTTTGGAATTAGGCATAAAAGTAGATGTTTTATTAGGTGATTTTGATAGAAATTTTGATGCGCAATTTTATAAAGAAAATCATTATCCAATTGAAATTATTCACGTTCCAGATCAAAACAAAACTGATCTGGAAAAAGCTTTCGATTTTTTAATTCAAAAAGGCCATAAAGCAGCAAATGTTATCTGGGCAACTGGTAAACGAGCTGACCATACTTTAAACAATTTCTCTACTTTAGCATCCTACCGAAATGAATTAAAAATTGTTTTATTTGATGACTACTCAAAGGTTTTTCTTCTGCCAAATTCATTTAAAAAATGGTATCCAAAAAATGCAATAATTTCATTGATCCCTTTGGGTAAAGTAGAAAAAATAAGTACTGAAAATTTATTTTACGAATTACAACATGAAGATTTAGAATTAGGTTACCGAACTGGAAGCAGCAACCATGTAACCGAAGATGGTATAATAACAATCACTCACGAAAAGGGCAATTTGTTATTAATTGAAAGTTATGAATAAACGAAAATTATTTATTAACTGAATTCGTACATATAAAGATATTGGTACCGCACCTGAATTATTATGTTACGAAATCTAACTTTTCAGTTTGCGAAGACAATGATACCGAATTTTAAAATAAAAAATTTATAAATTATCACTAACAATATAATTATGAATCAAATTTTTAATCAAAATATTTTTCTTGTAAAAGAACAGATTGGTATGTTTAAAGCATCAAATAACTTTGATATTTATAATCCTGAAAACAATGATCTTGTATTGACTTGTAGAGAACCAAATTTAGGTTTTTTTACAAAACTATTTCGTTTTACAGATTACAAAAGAATGACACCATTTGACATAGAAATTAGAACCTCAACTGGCGAATTATCCATTCAAATTAAAAGAGGTGTGACAATTTTCCGTTCAGATATCGATGTTTTTGATGGTGGTGGAAGAAAAATTGGTGTTTTTAAACAGAAATTCTTTTCTTTTGGTGGCCGATTTGAAGTACATGATCACCAAGACAAGCATTTATGTACTTTGCAAGGCAAATGGACAGGATGGGATTTTAAATTCAACAAAGACAATAAAGAATTGGCAAATGTGTCCAAAAAATGGGCAGGTTTAGGAAAAGAATTTTTCACAAGCGCCGATAACTATGTAATAAATATTACAAATGTTGTGGAAGATAATGCAATTCGTCCTTTGCTAATTGCAGCCGTTATGTGTATTGATATGGTTTTTAAAGAATAAAAAAATCCCCAATTTTCATTGGGGATTTTTTTTATTTAACAGAAGCTGCTTTGTCTTTCATGCCCATAGTTTCATAACACAACCTTAAAGTTTTTTTTGTGTCTTCATTTGCTACATCTAATTGATGGGCGCGCTCAAAATAAGGCAATGCTTTTAAAAACATAGCTTTTCTTTTAGCGTTTAATTCATCATATTTTTTTATATTTTTCAAATTAGCATTAATTTCTTCTACAATTTTAGGGTCATCATTTAATAATAGAAAGCCAACATTATATTGTAATTGCGCATTGTTTGGATCTTTTTCTAAAATACCTTCAATTAATTTTTGATACGTTACAATATCATTATTTCTATAATAAATTGTGGCATGATCAATTTGAATTTGAGTATCATCAGGATTCAATTGAATTGCTTCTTTAAAATCAATTTTTGCTTGTTCATCATTTTTATTAAAAAAAGACAAAGCAAATATATTTTTAGCAACTTCTTCAGGCTTTGTAGCAAATTTTTGTAATCCAGTACCTTTAAAACCAACTGATTTAATTTCTCTGTAATATTTTTCTGCTTCAAAATATTGTTCAGCTTGCATAGCTGTGATAGCTGCGTTTTCTAGATTAGATACAACTGTAGGATCAAGTTGAAATATATTATAAAAAACTCTTGATGCCTCTTTATATTTTTTTGAACCATTAAAAACAAATGCCATTTGTGTAAAAATTGGTTTAAAAGAAGTTATGGTCTCATTAATATCTGCAGAAAAAACTTTTTTACCTGTTTTTGTTTCATAATCTAAAGTGGATCGCATTCCGTTAACCATACTTGTAAATGTCTCAGGTGTAAATAGTTTCTGAATCATCATTGGATTAGGTTGTGCGCCCATAGTTGTCATTTCGGCTAGAGGCTGCATTGCTTTATAAAAACCTACTGCTACTTTATCATCATCAGTTGTTGCAACGGCTTCTAATTTTAAAACAGTTTCTTTGTATTTAGAAAAATCATCAGCTGACAATTGCTCTTTATCATACAGTTTTTTTAGTGTTTTTAATTCGTCTTTTTGAGCGTAAGTTGATGCAAAAACCAACAGTATAGCTCCTAATACAATTTTTTTCATTTTATAAATTTTTAGTTTTAAAAAAAAGCCCAACAAATTGGGCTTAAAAATTATTCCAATTCTTCGTTGTTATCTGGTTCAACATCTGAATCATTATTTTTTATGGATTCTTCATCTGAAGTTTCAGTTTCTAAAACCTCTATCGGATTTCCATCTTCATCTAATTCAATTACTTCTTCATCTTCACGTAACACTTTTGTTACAGCTGCTATTGAGTCAGTTCCTTTGATGTTAATTAATCGTACACCTTGAGTAGCTCTACCCATTACGCGTAGGTCAGAAACCATCATACGAATGGTTAATCCAGATTTATTGATAATCATTAAATCATCATCATCGGTAACGTTATTAATTGCAATTAAAGAACCTGTTTTTTCGGTAATATTTAAAGTTTTTACACCTTTACCACCACGATTTGTAATACGGTAAACATCTTCACCATCGTCATCAACTAATTTGGTTCGTTTTCCGTATCCATTTTCAGTTACAACTAAAATTTGTGTGTCATTGATATCGTCTTTGTTAACAGTTACAATTCCAATTACTTCATCTGATTTATCTTTTAAAGTGATTCCTCTAACTCCAGATGCCGTTCTACCCATTGGACGGGTTTTAGCTTCTTCAAAACGAACCATTTTTCCAGATTTCCCGGCAATTAAGACTTGACTTTCACCATTGGTTAATTTTGCTCCCAATAATTCATCGCCTTCTTTAATAGTAATTGCAGCAACACCGTTTACACGTGGTTTTGAATACTTCTCTAGAGACGTTTTCTTCACCTGACCTTGTTTGGTTACCATAATTAAATTATGACTCTTAATATAGTCTTGATCTTTTAAGTCTTGAGTACAAATATATGCAGCAACTTTATCGTCTGGTTCTATGTTAATAATATTCTGAATCGCTCTTCCTTTACTTACTTTTGTTCCTTCAGGAATTTCGTAAACACGCATCCAAAAACATTTTCCTTTTTGAGTAAAGAATAATAGATATTGGTGATTTGTGGCTACAAATAAATGCTCTAAGAAATCTTGATCTCTTGTTCCTGCAGATTTTTGACCTACTCCACCTCTGTTTTGAGTTTTATATTCTGATAATGAAGTACGTTTGATATAACCCGCATGTGAAATGGTTACTACCACATTTTCATCCGCAATTAAATCTTCAATACTTACATCACCTCCAGAATACTCAATTAATGAACGACGAGCATCTCCATATTTTTCTTTAATTTCGGCTAACTCATCTTTAATGACTTGCATTCTTAATTCTTTACTAGCTAATAGTTCTTTCAAGCTAGTAATTAATTTCATGATTTCATCGTATTCTCCTCTTAACTTATCTTGCTCTAAACCAGTCAATTGACGTAGTCTCATTTCAACAATTGCTCGAGATTGTAATTCCGATAAATTAAAGCGTTCAATTAATTTAGCTCTTGCTTCTTCTCCGTCTTTTGAGCCTCTAATAATTTTAATTACCTCATCAATATTATCTGATGCAATAATTAAACCTTCTAAAATATGCGCTCTTTCTTCTGCTTTTCTTAAATCATATTGTGCACGTCTTACTACAACTTCATGACGGTGTTCCACAAAATAATGAATCAAATCTTTTAGATTTAACATTTGTGGTCTTCCTTTCACCAATGCGATATTATTGACACTAAATGACGATTGCAATTGCGTGAATTTATAAAGCGTATTTAAAACTACGTTTGGAACAGCATCACGTCTTAATTCGTAAACAATACGCATTCCTGTTCTATCTGATTCATCACGAATAGTTGAAATACCTTCAATTTTTTTATCGTTAACCAAATCAGCCGTTTTCTTAATCATATCGGCTTTGTTAACTTGGTACGGAATTTCAGTTACAATAATTGATTCCTTACCATTTACTTCTTCAAACATGGTTTTCGCTCGAATAACAATACGACCTCTACCTGTTTTGAAAGCTTCTTTTACTCCTTCGTAACCATAAATTGTTCCTCCAGTAGGAAAATCTGGTGCTTTTATGTATTTGATTAATTCGTCAATTTCAATTTCGTTATTATCGATGTAAGCTAAAGTTCCATCAATTACTTCTGATAAATTGTGTGGTGCCATATTCGTAGCCATACCTACTGCAATTCCTGAAGCACCATTTATTAACAAAGTAGGTACTTTTGTAGGCAATACTTTAGGTTCTTCTAAAGTATCATCAAAATTCAATTGGAAATCAACGGTTTCTTTGTCAATATCTGCTAACATTTCTTCAGATATTTTTCGCATTCTGGCTTCGGTGTAACGCATTGCCGCAGGACTATCACCATCTACCGAACCAAAGTTACCTTGACCGTCAACCATCAAATAACGTAAACTCCATTCTTGCGCCATACGAACCATAGCGTCATATACTGAAGTATCGCCGTGTGGGTGGTATTTACCCAAAACTTCTCCAACAATTCTTGCAGATTTTTTGTGGGCTCTATTAGAAAAAACTCCTAATTCATACATACCAAATAACACTCTTCTGTGAACTGGTTTTAAGCCGTCTCTTACATCTGGTAATGCCCTTGATACAATAACCGACATCGAATAATCGATGTAGGCTGACTTCATTTCATCTTCAATATTAATAGGTATTAACTTTTCTCCGTCAGTCATAGGTATTTATTTAATTTTTACTCATTTTTTTTAACGTGCCAATATACGATTTTTTACCTTTTTTAAAAAAATAATTTCCAATAAAATCAAAATACTTATCAACAATAATTGGGAAAAATTTTAATAAATAAATAGGTAATTTACTTTTATTTCTCGTTTTTTTTTTGTCAATTAGCACTATGCATAGTACCTATGAAAAATTCATAGTATTTGCTCACGTTTTTAAACAGTTTAAATATTTTATGGAAGATAATTTTTCACCAAGAGTTAAAGATGTAATTCAGTTCAGCAAAGAAGAAGCCTTGCGTTTAGGCCATGATTTTATTGGTACTGAGCACCTAATTTTAGGCATATTAAGAGATGGGAATGGTAGCGCAATTGATATTTTAAACTTTTTAAATATTAACTTTGACTTACTTAGAAAAAAAGTAGAAATTTTAAGTCCTGCAAACCCAAATGGGCTTTCTAACAACGATAAAAAAAACTTACACCTAACGCGCCAAGCAGAAAGAGCATTAAAATATACGTTTTTAGAAGCAAAAGTTTTCAATACTACCTCAATTAGTACCGCTTTATTGCTGTTGTGTATGCTAAAAAATGAAAACGACCCAACAACTAAGTTATTAAACAAGTTGAAAATTAATTATGACAATGTAAAAGATATATATATGAGTTTGAATTCGAACGAAAATGATGATATTTTTAAAAATTCACCTACAGCCGAAAATTTTGATTCTGGAGAAGACAATTATAAAGAAGACATGCCAAATCCAATAAGTAATAGTGGAAATAAAACCACAAAAAAATCGAAAACACCTGTTTTAGATAATTTCGGTAGAGACTTAACTGAGATGGCTGAAGAAGGAAAATTAGACCCAGTTGTAGGCCGAGAAAAAGAAATTGAACGCGTATCGCAAATTTTGAGTCGAAGAAAGAAAAACAACCCCTTATTAATTGGAGAACCTGGAGTTGGAAAATCTGCTATAGCTGAAGGTTTAGCGATAATGATTGTTAAGAAAAAAGTATCGCGTATTTTATTTAACAAACGGGTTGTAACCTTAGATTTGGCCTCGTTAGTTGCAGGCACAAAATACCGTGGCCAGTTTGAAGAACGCATGAAGGCCGTAATGAATGAATTAGAAAAAAACGACGATATTATTTTATTTATAGATGAAATTCACACCATCGTTGGAGCTGGAGGTGCTACTGGTTCTCTTGATGCAAGTAACATGTTCAAACCTGCTTTAGCGCGAGGAGAAATTCAGTGTGTTGGTGCTACCACTTTAGACGAATACAGACAATATATTGAAAAAGACGGCGCTTTAGAAAGACGTTTTCAAAAAGTAATTGTAGAACCCACTACTATAGATGAAACCATCCTGATTTTAAATAATATTAAAGGAAAATACGAAGATCATCATAACGTTAGTTATACACCTGAAGCTATCGATGCTTGTGTAAAGCTTACCAGTCGCTACATGACAGATCGTTTTTTACCAGACAAAGCTATCGATGCTTTAGATGAAGCAGGTTCTCGTGTACACATTACCAACATTGAAGTGCCAAAACAAATTTTAGAACTGGAAAAACAATTAGAAGAAGTTCGGGAATTGAAAAACACAGTAGTTAAAAAGCAAAAATTTGAAGAAGCTGCCAAATTACGTGATGATGAAAAGAAAATTGAAAAAGACTTAGCCATTGCACAAGAAAAATGGGAAGAAGATTCAAAATTGAATCGCGTAGAAGTTACGGAAGACAATGTTGCCGACGTGGTTTCTATGATGACTGGAATCCCTGTAAACAGAATTGCGCAAACTGAAAGTAACAAATTAGCAAAATTACCCGAATTAATTAAAGGAAAAGTAATTGGTCAAGATGAAGCCGTACAAAAAATAGCCAAATCTATTCAAAGAAACCGAGCTGGATTAAAAGATCCTAATAAACCAATTGGTTCCTTTATATTTTTAGGCTCTACAGGCGTCGGAAAAACGCAATTGGCTAAAGTGCTAGCTAAAGAATTATTTGATTCTGAAGAGGCGCTAATTCGTATTGACATGAGTGAATATATGGAGAAATTCGCAATTTCACGTTTAGTTGGTGCACCTCCAGGATATGTTGGCTACGAAGAAGGCGGCCAATTAACTGAAAAAATTAGAAGAAAACCTTACGCAGTTGTATTACTAGACGAAATAGAAAAAGCCCATCCTGATGTTTTTAATATGATGTTACAAGTATTAGACGACGGTTTTTTAACTGATAGCTTAGGTAGAAAAATCGATTTTAGAAATACCATAATTATCATGACTTCCAATATTGGCGCGCGACAATTGAAAGATTTTGGACAAGGTGTTGGTTTTGGAACGGCTGCAAAAACAGCTCAAGCAGATGATTATAATAAATCGGTAATTGAAAATGCCTTGAAAAAAGCATTTGCACCTGAATTTTTAAACCGTATTGATGATGTAATTGTATTCAATAGTTTAGAAAAACATGATATTGATAAAATTATCGATATTGAAATGGAAAAACTTATTTTACGTATTAAAGATTTAGGATATACGTTTACCATTTCTGAAAAAGCAAAAGGTTTTATCGCTGAAAAAGGTTTTGACAAACAATTTGGAGCACGACCATTAAAAAGAGCCATCCAGAAATATGTTGAAGATGCGCTTGCCGAAGAAATTATAACTTCTAAAATACATGAAGGCGATGAAATTTTTATGGATTTAGTAGACGCTTCACAAGAACTAATTGTAACTGTAGAGAAAACAAAAAAACCTGCTAATTAGCAGGTTTTTTTATTAATATTATTAATTTATCTATTTCTTCAAAAAAGGCATTTTTATCACTTTAGCCTTAACATCTTTGTTTCTAATTCTAATATAAATTTCAGAATCTGGTGTGGCTAATGCTGTTGGAACATAACCCATTCCAATGGCAATTCCTAAACTTGGAGATTGCGTTCCGGAAGTTACAATTCCTACTACATTTCCATTAGCATCTGCAATTTCATAATCATGACGTGGAATGCCTCTATCAATCATTTCAAAACCAACTAATTTTTTAGAAACACCGGCTTCTTTTTGTTTTTTTAAGTTTTCTGAATTCGTAAATTCTTTTTCGAATTTAGTAATCCAACCCAAACCGGCTTCTAATGGTGAAGTAGTATCGTTTATGTCGTTTCCGTATAAACAGAATCCCATTTCTAACCGTAAAGTATCACGAGCTGCTAAACCAATTGGCTTAATTCCGAACGGAGCACCAGCTTCGAATACTTTTGCCCAAATAGTAGTGGCATCTTCGTTTTTAAAATAAATTTCAAATCCACCAGAACCAGTATAACCAGTTGCAGAAACAATTACATCTTGTTTTCCTGCAAATTCACCAATTTGAAATGTGTAATATCCCATATTTAGCAAATCTATCGAAGTTAAACTTTGCATCGCTTCAGCAGCTTTTGGTCCTTGAATGGCTAATAAAGAATACCCATCCGAAAGGTTTTGCATCTCCACACCTAAATCATTATGTGATGAAATCCAATTCCAATCTTTTTCAATATTAGACGCATTTACGACTAACATATAATGATTGTCTGCAATTTTATAAACAATTAAATCATCAACAATTCCACCTTCACTATTTGGCAAACAAGAATATTGTGCTTTTCCATCAACTAATTTAGAAGCATCATTAGAAGTTACTTTCTGAATTAAAGCCAATGCGTTTTCACCTTTTAAGAAAAATTCTCCCATGTGCGAAACATCAAAAACGCCAACTCCAGTTCTTACTATTTCATGTTCTGCGTTTACTCCTTCATATTGAACAGGCATATTATAACCTGCAAACGGAACCATTTTTGCTCCTAAACTTTCGTGAATAGCTGTTAATGCTGTATTTTTCATTGTATGATTATATAAAATTTAAAGTTGCTAATGTATTGAAAATTCTTAAAAAAATAAACCAAAAAACCTATAAATAATAAGAAATTAACAAAATATAGTATTAATACTGAAAATAGTTGCATTTTAGAATTTGTTTATGGAATTTTGACATCTAAAACAAAATCAAATGCATTTCATAGATTCATCAGTACTTACCATAGAAAAAGTTAGAGAAATTATTTTCGAAGGAGAAAAATTAGGACTTTCCGAAGAAGCAATTGCAAAAATTGAACGATGCAGAACGTATTTAGATAATAAAATGGCAGCTAATGATAAAGCTATTTACGGAATAAATACTGGTTTTGGTTCGCTATATAATATTAAAATTTCGAAAGAAAATTTAACTAAACTTCAAGAAAACTTAATGAAATCTCACGCTTGTGGTACCGGTGACGAAGTACCACACGAGATTGTAAAAATAATGTTGTTATTAAAAATTCAATCTTTGAGTTACGGACATTCAGGTGTACAATTAATAACCGTTAATCGATTAATTGATTTTTATAATCATGATATTTTACCTATTGTTTATACACAAGGATCATTAGGTGCAAGTGGAGATTTATCGCCTTTAGCGCATTTATGTTTACCTTTAATAAATGAAGGCGAAGTGTATTACGATGGTTTCCGTCAACCAGCGCATAAAGTACTAGAAAAGTTAAACTTATCTCCTATTACATTAAAATCAAAAGAAGGTTTGGCTTTATTAAACGGAACACAATTTATGAGTGCTTATGGCGTTTACAACTTAATTCAAGCCGATAAATTAGCACATTTAGCAAACATTATTTCTGCCGTTTCTTTAGAAGGATTTGATGGAAGAAAAGAGCCTTTTAATGAATTAATTCATTTGGTACGACCACATAATGGGCAACTAGCAACTGCGGCTCATATGTTAGAATTATTAGAAGATAGCGAAATTATCGCACAACATAAAAAACACGTACAAGACCCGTATTCATTTAGATGTATTCCGCAAGTTCATGGTGCATCAAAAGATGTTATTGACCATGTAAAAAAAGTATTTACTACCGAAATTAATTCTGTAACAGACAATCCAAATATTTTTGTAGGTGAAGATGAAATTATTTCTGGCGGAAATTTTCACGGACAACCTTTAGCGATGGCTTTAGATTATTTAGGAATTGCTTTGGCAGAATTAGGAAGCATTTCAGAAAGAAGAACTTATCAATTAATTTCTGGTTTAAGAGAATTACCTGCCTTTTTAGTTAGCAATCCAGGATTAAATTCAGGATTTATGATTCCACAATATACAGCGGCGAGCATTGTTAGTCAGAACAAACAATTAGCAACTCCTGCAAGTATTGACAGTATTGTATCAAGCAACGGACAAGAAGATCATGTAAGTATGGGAGCAAATGCGGCTACAAAAACATTAAAAATTGTGGAGAATTTAGAGCGTATTTTAGCTATTGAATTATTCAACGCTTCACAAGCTATTGAATTTAGAAGACCTTTAAAATCAAGTGTTTTTATTGAAATGTTTGTAAAAACGTATCGTAAAGAAGTACCTTTGGTGACAGAAGACAGAATTTTACATTACGATATTGAAAAATCAATTCAGTTTTTGAAGAGTTTTCAATTAGAAGTGAATTAATCCTTATTTCGTTTCGGTCTTTTCACTAATTCTCCTTGGCAATTTGGACATTTCCACGCCATTTCAATCGCACAAGATTCACAAAATGTACATTCATAACTGCAAATACAAGCTTCTGATTGCATATTTAAAGAAATAGCGCATTTCTCGCAAGAGGATTTGTATTCCAACGCCATTATTTATTTTTATTTTTAAGCAAATAAATCATTATCATAGCGCCAAAAATAACCTCTAAAATCAATCCAAAACTTATAATAAAAGTGGCGCCTGGCCATTTCATAATTTTGAATAAGGCACCTGTAGCTACAACAAAACTGCAGCCAATAATTATAAGTAGTAATTTTCTAAAATTGTTTTGCATTTTTATTTAAAATTTTTTTCAATTGCTTTTATCATTTCTCCTGCAATATCCTTTTGAGTAGCGCCTTCAATACCTTCTAATCCTGGAGAAGAATTTACTTCAAGCAATAAAGGACCTTTTGACGAACGAATAATATCTACTCCTGCAACTTTTAGATTCATAGCTTTGGTAGCTTTTATCGCAATTCTTTTTTCATCAGCGGTAACTTTCACAATAGAAGCTGTTCCACCTAAATGAATATTTGCTCGAAATTCGCCAGGTGCCGCTTCTCTTTGCATGGCAGCCACCACTTTTCCGTCTACTACAAATAAACGCAAATCTTTTCCGTTGGCTTCTTTAATGAATTCTTGAACTAAAATATTAGCATTCAAGCTTTTAAAGGCATTAATAACTGATTCCGCAGCTTTTTTCGTTTCAGCTAAAACCACTCCTTTTCCTTGTGTTCCTTCTAATAATTTTACAATTAATGGCGAACCACCAACCATTTTTATTAAATCGTCTGTATCTAAAGGCGAATTGGCAAATCCTGTAGTTGGAATATCTACTTCGTTGTTTAACAACAATTGAAGTGAAAACAACTTATCTCTAGATTGTGTAATAGCAGCTGCATTGTTTAAAGCATATACTTTTAGTGCCTCAAATTGTCTGGTTAACGCACATCCGTAATAAGTCATACTTGGACGAATACGAGGAATTATGGCATCAAAATCTTTTAAAACCAAACCGCCACGATAATGAATTTCTGGGTTAGATGCACTCAATTTCATATAACAATACTTGATGTTTAAAAAATGCATTTCGTGTCCGCGCATTTCACCTGCCTCAATAATTCGACGGTTGCTATATAAGTCTGGATTACTGGCTAATAAACCTATTTTTAAACCTTTTTTCTCAGGTTCATTATAATAATATTCTTTTAAATTTTCAGTGGTTGGCTGTCCTAATTCAAACTTTTTTTCAGGATCTACAATCAATCTTCCTACCATTGCTTCTCTTCCTAAAAGCATCCTGAAACCCATAGAATCCCGATTGGTTAGCGTAACCTCAACTTGCCAATTATGACTACCTAATCCTACTTCTGTTCGAATTACATATCTTTTTTCTCGAGTTCCATTAGAGCTTTTTACAATTCTTTGGTCAATTAATTGTGCTTCACAATGAATGATAGATTTTGAATTATTTTGGATTGGATTTATATCAAATTTCAACCATTCTTCTCCGTTTTTATCAAATAATTTGATATTAATAGCGTGTAACGCAGATGTTTTGGCACCAGAATCGACACGAGCTTTTATTGCTGGAATTCCTAATTGAGGAAACGAGCACCATTCTTCACTACCAATTAATGTTTTATCTTGCATTTGAGAATAATTTAAAATCTAATGTACTATTATTTTTAATTCAACACGATATTTTATCGTTATTTTTTTGGAAAGATATTGTCTTCCTTCTTAACATCTGCCATTAAATCACTTGGATCAATAACTACTGATTTAACAGCGCCATTTTCAGTATTAGTTTCGAAGGTATATCTTGGCATAGCCCAATCCCATCCTAATAAAACGTTTCTTTTTAATTTATATGGATTTGGCTTTTCCCATCGCATTAAAGTATTTGGAATATAAAAATATTCTTTAGTTCCGTTTTCAAATTCTACAATTACATCAATTGGCATAGGCATTCTTCCTTTTCTTTCTAAAATAATGGTATTGTTTTCTACCGATTTAATAGCGTAGTCAATCGTATTTATAGTTTGTGTCCATTCGTTTAAATACCAATCTAAATTGGCCCCCGAAATTTTCTCAGCAGTTCGCTTAATATCATTTGGTGTTGGATGTGTAAATTTATAATCCGAATAATATTTTTTAATCGTTTTATCTAAATTTTCTATTCCAATAATGTACCCTAATTGTGCTAAAAATATTTCGCCTTTACTATAAGCTCCAATTCCGTATGATTGATTAAAATCGTATCTATCCGCATGTGTAGTTAAAGGTTGTTCTTTTCCTGAATTGGCTAAAAAAATGTAGTTTTTATACGAATCAGCAAACGGACTTTCTGGTTCTTTTGGAGGTAATATTTCATTCATAGCTAAATCAGATATGTAAGAAGTAAAACCTTCATCCATCCAACAATGCTTCGATTCATTTGTGGCTAAAATATGTTGGAACCAACTATGTGCAAGTTCGTGAGCCGTTACACCAACTAGACTTGCGTAACTTCTATTTCCAGTAATTAAGGTGCACATCGCATATTCCATACCACCATCACCACCTTGAATTACAGAATATTGTTTGTATGGATATTGTCCTACATTTTTATTGAAATAAGTTAATAATTCAGCTGTTTTAGGTTGCAATTTTTTCCAATTCTCTAAATTTTCCTTCTTGTTTTTATAGAAAAAGTGTAATTCCGTTTCGTTTTCACCCATAATTTTATCATGAATGTACTCTGAGTCTGCTCCCCAAGCAAAATCATGCACATTTGGTGCAATGAAATGCCAAGTTAACATTTTAGTTTTCTTTGGATAAGCAATTACAACTCCTGCGTCTTCATACCCTTTTCCAATTTCATTTTTATTTTGAAGATAACCCGAGCTTCCGATGGTATAGTCTTTGTCAATAGTAATTTTTATGTCGAAATTTCCCCAAACACCATGAAATTCTCTAGAAATATAAGTATCTGCATGCCATCCTTCAAAATCATATTCTGCCATTTTAGGATACCATTGTGTCATAGAAAGCGCTACATTTTCTTCAGAATTTCTACCGGAACGACGAATTTGTAAAGGTACTTGCCCATCAAAATCTAAAGTTAAATTTGATGAGGATTTTGGTAAAATAGCTTGATGCAAAGTAACCTCTAAAACAGTTCCTACTACTCTAGTTTGTGCTTCAACACCATTTTGTTTGCAATTTGACACTACTAAATATCCAATTTCATTTGGTTTTAATGTGCTAATTTTACTTTCTTTAATTTCTTTATTATCCTTAATGAATTTTCGAACCATACGTTTGTCTGGATCTGAAATAGTTTGTAAACGCATGTCCATTGCACTACCTGGTTGAAAAGCGTTGGGATACAAATGAAAAAAGACTTTCTTTAAAGTATCTGGAGAATTATTGGTATAAACCAATTCCTGACTTCCTTTATACTGGTAATTCTTAACATCCATATTCACATTCATTTTATAATCAACATGTTGTTGCCAATAGCCAGAATTTGGATTGTTTTGTGCAAAAGAAATTCCTGTTAAAAGAATTAAAAAGTGTTTAAATGTATTTTTCATTTGTAATTATTTAATTTAAATAAGAAAACCACAAAGATAAACGATTACGTATCTCTTTGTGGTTATTATATGTTTTTATTTGATTATTTTTTTATCATTTTTTCAGCTAATAGTAAGGCGTTATAGGTGTTTACTATTTTTCCTGATTTAGAAATTTCAGAAAAATTCACTTTCTTTTTATCTTCTCCTACTGAAATCATGTTATTCAACGAAGTGCCACTTTCCATAATAATTTGTTTCACCTGAACGGCTGATAAACCAGGATAATACGAACGAACCAATGCGGCAACACCGGCTACATTTGGAGAAGCCATTGAAGTGCCTTGTAAATATTCATAATTATTTAAAGGAGTAGTTGCATATATTTTTTCACCAGGTGCAAAAATATCAACATTGTTTTTTCCGTAATTTGAAAAAGAAGCTACCATTTTAGAACCATAATCTGGAGTAAGAGCACCAATAATTAAAACGTTATTAGCAAGTTCAAAAGAACCATCATACGAATCATTTGGATATTTATTAGTCACATCTAAATCATATGACTCGTTTCCTGCAGCAATTACTATAAGTACATCTTTAGATGCTGCATATTTAATAGCTTCGATAACCCATTCTTTCTTTTGAGAGAAATATTTTCCAAAAGATCCGTTGATTACTTGTGCACCATTATCTACACCATAACGTATGGCTAAAGCAATATCTTTATCATATTCATCTCCATCAGGCACAGCACGAACTGGCATAATTGCTACTGCCGAGTTTACCACTCCATCGCCACCTTTTTTATTTCCTCTAACTTGCGCCACAATACCCGCCACATGCGTACCGTGCTTTGCTTCTTTTGGTTCAGGACCTACGACATTATTATTACCGTATTTTCTGTCATTAATATCATCTGGATTGTCGCCAACTATTTTTCTACCATCGTATGCTACATTCAAATTATAATTTAATTGCCCGTAAACATGGTCTTTAAAATCAATAATTTCTTTATCAAATTCAGATTTAGTTATACCTGTTAAAAACTGAGAAAACATGGCTTTAGCTTGTAATAAACTTTGATCTTTAGTTTCAATTTTTTTAACTTCCTCTAAGGTAAAGTTATCTTTTTTTAGGTGAGATTTAATTAATTTCTCAGCATTTAAAATCATATCTAATTGCTGCTTATCTTGTTGCAGTCCTTTAATTTCTTCTTCTAATTTAGCTTTTGCTCTTTCATAATCAGGTGTGTTTGGCCCTTTTTTTACAATACGAGCCATTTCTAATTGTTCATGAACAGCATCGCCTAAAAAGTTCCAACCATGTATATCATCAACATATCCATTATTATCATCGTCAATATTATTACCAGCAATTTCTTTTGGATTGGTCCAAATAACAGATTTTAAATCTTCGTGATTAATATCCACACCAGAATCTATAATCGCAACAATTACTTTATGAAGTTTTACTCCTTTTAATACTTCTGCATATGCTTTATCCACACTCATACCTGGCACCGTATCTTTCACTAAATCTAAATGACTCCAACGCTGTAAATCTTTTTCTTTTAATGGTGTGGTTTTTAAAGAAATTCTATCAATATTTGCAACTGGAGTTGAAATCATTTTGGCCGATCCGCATCCAGATAAAACAAGCGCAATAGCAAGTGATAGGCATAATGGTTTACATTGAATTTTCATATAAGTATAAATATATTTTTGTTATTAGTACTTTTTTCAAAAGGTTTGTTACAAGTTAAAATTGGATGTTAAAAAATATCTTCACATCTAAATACTTCTTTTAATCTTACTCCTTTTTCTGTTTTTTCAACAGTTATAATTTGATTATGAGCATCGTGTTCTAAAAATAAATAATAATTATTTTCTGCAGCTGCATTCATAAATTTTGCTTTTTCATCCAAAGTTAAAAGCGGTCTGGTATCGTATCCCATAACATACGGAATAGGAATATGACCTGCTGTTGCTAATAAATCGGCACAAAAAACAATTGTTTTTCCTTTATAATTAATGTGTGGAAGCATTTGTTTTTCGGTATGTCCATCTGCAAAAAAGATGCCAAAATCTAATTCTGAAGTATCTAGAAAATCACCCTCGGTACGATTAATAAATTTCAACTGACCGCTTTCTTGCATAGGCAAAATATTTTCATGCAAAAAAGAAGCTTTTTCACGAGAATTAGGTTGGGTTGCCCATTCCCAATGATTTTTATTTGTCCAAAAATTAGCGTTTTTAAAAGCCACTTCATAACCTATTTTATCCTTATTCCAAATTACACTTCCTCCACAATGATCAAAATGCAAATGTGTCATAAAAACATCTGTAATATCGTCTTTATGAAATCCGAGTTTCGAAAAAGACTTATCCAAACTTTCCTCACCCCAAAGGGAATAATAGCCAAAAAACTTATCGGATTGTTTGTTTCCCATTCCGGTATCAATTAAAGTAAGCTTATTTCCATCTTCAATTAGCAAACATCTGGCAGCAATATCAATCAAATTATTGGCATCTGCAGGATTGGTTTTGTTCCAAATAGTCTTAGGAACTACGCCAAACATAGCGCCGCCGTCTAACTTAAAATTCCCTGCTTCAATTGGGTATAATTTCATAAATATTATTTTTTGCCAAATTACAAAATTTTCAATAAAGGAAAACTATGAAAATATAAGTTATAAAAATGTTATCAAACCTTGTAAAAAGTTTTTTATGGTTTATCTTTGCAGTGTTAATTTAGACAAAATCAAAATAAGGAATACACAACAAATATAATTAACAACTAAATTATGATAAAGGTTTCTGAATCTGCGAGTAAAAAAATAATCAATATGATGGAAGAAGAAGGTTTTGATGCTACAACTGATTACGTTCGTGTTGGCGTAAAAAGTGGTGGTTGTTCTGGGCTTTCTTATGAGTTAAAATTTGATAAAGAATTAGGTGAAAATGATAAAGTTTTTGAAGATAGTAATGTGAAAATTGCAATTGAAAAAAAATCGTTTTTGTATTTGGCAGGAACTATATTAGAATTTTCAGGAGGTTTAAACGGAAAAGGGTTTGTTTTCAATAATCCGAATGCACAAAGAACATGTGGGTGTGGGGAAAGTTTTTCGCTTTAAAATAAAGTTATAAGTTAAAATAACTAGAATATTATTAAACTTTTGACTTAAAAATTTCAACAATAAAATGAGTAAATACACAGAAGACGATTTAAAAGTCGAATTAGAAAATAAAGAATACGAATACGGATTTTACACTGAATTAGAATCTGAAACATTTCCTATTGGTTTAAATGAAGACATTGTGCGTGCGATTTCTAAAAAGAAAAACGAACCACAATGGATGACCGATTGGCGTTTGGAAGCATTCGCCGCTTGGAAAGAAATGGAAGAACCTGAATGGGCCAATGTAAAATACACAAAACCAGATTTTCAAGCTATTGCCTATTATTCAGCACCAAAAAAATCAGATCCAAATAAAACATTGGATGATGTTGATGCGGAATTATTAGAAATGTATAAAAAATTAGGTATTTCTATTGACGAGCAGAAAAAAATGAATAATGTAGCTATGGATATTGTAGTAGATTCTGTTTCGGTAGCCACTACATTCAAAAAAACACTAGGCGAAAAAGGGATTATTTTTTGCCCTATTTCCGATGCTATTCAGGAACATCCAGAATTAGTTAAGAAATATTTAGGAACTATTGTACCGCAAAAAGATAATTTTTATGCCGCTTTAAATTCAGCCGTTTTCTCTGATGGAAGTTTTTGTTATATTCCAAAAGGCGTTAAATGTCCGATGGAATTGTCAACTTATTTTAGAATCAATCAAGGTGGAACGGGACAGTTTGAAAGAACCTTATTAATTGCTGATGAAGGTAGTTATGTATCTTACCTAGAAGGTTGCACAGCTCCAAGTCGTGATGAAAATCAACTTCATGCTGCAGTTGTAGAATTAATTGCTTTAGATGATGCCGAAATAAAATATTCTACTGTTCAAAACTGGTATCCGGGAAATAAAGAGGGAAAAGGTGGTGTTTTCAATTTTGTAACCAAAAGAGGTTTGTGTGAAAAAAATGCAAAAATATCTTGGACACAAGTTGAAACAGGCTCTGCCGTAACCTGGAAATATCCATCTTGCATTTTAAAAGGTGATAATTCTATTGGTGAATTCTATTCTATTGCAGTTACAAATAATTTCCAACAAGCGGATACAGGTACAAAAATGATTCATTTAGGTAAAAATACCAAATCAACCATTATTTCAAAAGGAATTTCAGCTGGAAAATCACAAAATAGTTATCGTGGATTGGTTCAAATAAGTAAAAACGCTGATAATGCCCGAAACTTTTCACAATGTGATAGTTTGCTAATGGGTAATAATTGTGGTGCGCACACATTTCCTTATATAGAAAGTAAAAATACCAGTGCAAAAATTGAACACGAAGCCACTACATCAAAAATTGGGGAAGACCAAGTGTTTTATTGTAACCAACGTGGTATTCCAACTGAAAAAGCAATTGCATTAATTGTAAATGGTTTCAGTAAAGAAGTCTTGAATAAATTACCAATGGAATTCGCAGTGGAAGCTCAAAAATTATTGGAAATAAGTTTAGAAGGTTCAGTAGGATAATCAAATATAAATCAGAATAAAAACACATTTATACAATGTTACAAATTAAAAACTTACACGCTTCAGTAGAAGACAAAGAAATATTAAAAGGAATTAATTTAGAAGTAAAAGCTGGAGAAGTTCACGCTATTATGGGGCCAAATGGTGCAGGAAAAAGTACACTTTCCTCCATAATTGCTGGAAACGAAAACTATAACGTAACTACTGGTGAAATTTTATTAGAAGGTGAAGATATCTCTGAATTAGCTCCAGAAGAACGTGCACACAAAGGTATTTTCTTATCTTTTCAGTATCCGGTAGAAATACCCGGCGTTTCAGTAACTAATTTTATGAAAACAGCTATTAACGAATCGCGAAAAGCACGTGGACAAGAAGATATGCCTGCAAATGAAATGCTAAAATTAATCCGTGAGAAATCAGAATTATTAGAAATTGATAGAAAATTTTTATCTCGATCTTTAAATGAAGGTTTTTCTGGTGGAGAGAAAAAACGAAATGAAATTTTTCAAATGGCTATGTTAGAACCTAAATTAGCTATTCTTGATGAAGCAGATTCTGGTTTAGATATTGATGCCTTACGAATTGTTGCCAACGGTGTAAACAAACTAAAAAACAAAAATAATGCTGTTTTAGTAATCACGCATTACCAACGTTTATTAGATTACATTATTCCTGATTTTGTTCATGTTTTAATGGATGGGAAAATTGTAAAATCAGGTGACGCATCTTTAGCGCTAGAATTAGAAGAAAAAGGGTACGATTGGATTAAAAACGAAAAAGTCGAAAGTCAAAAGTCGTAAAGTCAACAAAAATGGAATTAAAAGAAAAAATACTAGCGTCATTTATGGCCTTTGAAGATAAAATTGTTGATGTAAATAACGAGTTACACGACATTAGAACTTCAGCTATAAAAAACTTTGAAAGTAAAGGTTTCCCTACCAAAAAGGAGGAGGCATGGAAATACACTTCCTTAAATGCAATATTAAAAAATGATTTTAGTGTATTTGCAAAAAAAGAAAACGCAATAGAATTTGCTGATGTAAAAAAATATTTTTTAAATGAAGTTGATACTTATAAAGTTGTATTTATTGACGGGAAATTTAGTTCTTACTTATCATCGACTACACATGATGGTTTAGATGTTTGTTTAATGTCTTCGGCGTTAACCAAACCAAAATATAAAATGTATATTGACCAATATTTCAACAAAATTGCGAACTTAGAAGATAGTTTAACGTCATTAAACACTGCTTTTTCTCAAGAAGGCGCGTATGTAAATATCCCTAAAAGCAAAGTGGTTGACAAACCTATTGAAATTTTATATTTTTCAACTGGCTCAGAAGCAGCGTTAATGACACAACCTAGAAATTTAATAATTGTAGGCGAAAATGCACATGTTCAAATTGTAGAACGCCATCAGAGTTTGAATAGCAATCCAGTTTTAACAAATTCGGTAACAGAAATATTTGCTCAAAAACGTGCTATAGTAGATTATTATAAAGTTCAAAATGATATACAAACTGCAAATTTAATTGACAATTCGTACATTGCTCAAAAACAAGAAAGTCATGTTTCGGTTCATACTTTCTCTTTTGGAGGAAACATTACTAGAAATAATTTAAATTTCTATCACCAAGGAGAACATATTGATTCTACTTTAAAAGGAATTACTATAATTGGCGACAAACAACATGTTGACCATTCTACTTTAGTGCAACACGCTACACCAAATTGTGAAAGCCATCAAAACTATAAAACCATTTTGGATGGAAATGCCACTGGTGTTTTTAACGGGAAAATTTTCGTAGAAAAAGAAGCGCAAAAAACAAATGCTTTTCAGCAAAATAATAATATTTTATTAAGTGATAAAGCAACAATTAATGCGAAACCACAATTGGAAATTTTTGCAGATGATGTAAAATGCTCACATGGATGCACTATTGGACAGTTAGATGAAAGTGCCATGTTTTATATGCAACAACGTGGAATTGGAAAAAAAGAAGCCAAAGCATTATTGATGTACGCGTTTACAAGTGAAGTTACAAATAGTGTAAAAATACCAGAACTAAGAAATAAAATTGCTCGAATTATAGCCGACAAATTAGGCGTAAATATGGGATTTGACTTATAAAAAACAAAGCAGAAAAAAAAGCAGTTTCAAAATAATGAAACTGCTTTTTTTTTACTCTTTTCTATATTTTTTAGTAATTTCAAAAACGTGCTCTAAAATTTTGGCATCTTCTTCTGAAAATTCAACATTTCTTCTTGCCATGACTATTTTAGCAGTTTCAAAAGCTTTATTAGTTAAGTAGGTTGAAAAGCCACTTGCCCCACCCCAACTAAAACTTGGTACAAAATTTCTTGGAAATCCTGCTCCAAAAATATTAGTGCTTACTCCAACAACTGTTCCCGTATTAAACATAGTATTAATACCGCATTTACTGTGATCGCCCATCATTAAACCGCAGAATTGCAAACCAGTTTTAGCAAAATTTTCTGTTTCGTAGCTCCACAATTTTACTTCTTCGTAATTGTTTTTTAAGTTACTATTGTTGCTATCGGCGCCCATATTACACCATTCACCTAAAACCGCATTTCCTAAAAACCCATCGTGTCCTTTGTTAGAATATCCAAATAAAACCGAATTATTCACTTCGCCACCAATTACAGAATGCGGTCCAACTGTAGTAGCACCATATACTTTTGTAGCTAATTTCACTCTCCCCGATTCACACAAGGCAAAAGGACCTCGAATAACAGAACCTTCCATAATCTCGGCGTTTTTACCAATATAAATAGGACCTGTTGATGCGTTTAAGGTTACAAATTCTAATCTAGCGCCTTCTTCAATAAAAATATTTTCTGAAGCAATTACGTTTACCGATTTAGGAATTGGTTGTGAATATCGGTCTTCTGTTAACAAATCAAAATCTTCACGGATGGCAAGATCATTTTTTTGAAAGATATTCCAAGTGTTTTCTATTTTGATGCAATCATTTGTAAATTCAATCACTTCAAAACTATCAAAATCTACTTCTTCGCCTTCTTTAGCGAAAAAAGCCACTACTTCTTCTTCTTGAAAAATGGCTTGATTGTGTTCCAAATTCTTAATCATTGCTACCAAAATATCATTTGGTAAAAATGAGGCATTAATCATCACATTGTTTTCCATTTCCACCATTGGCCATTTTTCAGACAAATAGTCTTCTGTAATTGTAGTGGTGGTGTACCCTAAATATTTTTCCCATTTTTCTCGAATGGTTAAAATTCCAATACGAATATCAGCGACAGGTCTGGTTAAAGTAAACGGTAACAAAGCATTACGATGTGGTCCATCAAAAAGAATATAGTTCATTGAAAAAGTTTAAAAGGTTTAATGAAAACTTAACGATTCAAATTTACAAA
>CAMDGB010000007.1 GCA_945897915.1 Chryseobacterium gleum
TAGTAATACGTGCCATCCGGCATCTCTCCGCCTCCCATGAATTGACCACGCCAATCATTATTGTAGTTCTCCTTAGAATAAACCTCCTTACCATAACGGTTAAATATCTCAACCTTCTTAGCAACCAACTTTAAAAAGTCATTTAAACCATCGCCGTTGGGAGAAATACCCTTCTGGATTTGGCATTGTTCTATTAAAACCCGCATTGTTACAACTGAAGCACATTCTGAAGTGTCTGGTGTAAATGTATACACTAAATTACTTTCAGAGTTAGTATTTACAACTGCTGGTGACCAAGTACCACTAACTGAATTTGTGGAAGTTAATGGAAGAGTAACAGAAGCATCGCCAACACATAATGGCTGTATTTGAGCAAAAGTAGGCGTTAATCTTGGTTCAATTGTAATTGATTTTGTTACAGGCTGTGAACATTGACCTGTGCTTGGTGTAAAAACATAATTTGTAGTTCCTGCATTTGCAGTATTAATAATAGAAGGGCTCCATGTACCTGTAATTGGAATTGTATTGTTTGATAATGTAGGTAAGGAAGGCGCTACCTCGTTCTGACAAATAGTAGCAATTGCATTAAATGTTGGAACTATTATTGAATTAATTGTAATATTCATGGTTGTTCCCACGCCACATTGACCTAAATTAGGTGTAAACGTATACGTTGTGTTACCAGGAGTAGCAGTATTAATAGCTGCATTCCAAGTACCTGAAATATTATTAGTTGATAAAGTAGGTAAAACTGGTGCAGTAGTATTTTGACAAATACTTGGTATTTGTGCAAAAGTAGCGGTAACAAAAAGATTAATATTAATTGTAAAGCTACTTGAACCTGCATTAATACAGTTTACCAAGTTTATAGGATATGAGTAAGTAACTACATATGTTCCTGCAGTACTTCCAGCTAAAGTTATAACTCCTGTTGAAGTGTTTAAATTTAATATTGAACCAACCGCTCCAGTATAACTAAAAACACCACCTGTTGTAAAACCTGGATCTAGAGATGGGGTTGGATTAGTTGTTGATGTAATACAAACTGGTGTGGTATAAGTAAATCCCGTAACAGCATTTGTATAGGGTACTGCATCAACTGTAAAACTTGATGGAGATGAATAACAATCATTTACTAGATCATGAACAATTAAGGTATGTGAGCCTGGTGTTAATCCTGTAAATGTAATTGATGATTGGAATGTTCCTGCATCTACTGCATACTCATAGTTTGAAACAAATAATGTGTATTGTCCTATGTTAGAATAATTTTCAGGATCAACAGTAGTCCATTGAGCAGGTGTCCAAGTTGTTGTAGGAAGAGGAGTAGACGATGCTAATCTTCTGTAAGTATAACCTGGTTGGTTATTTGGAGTAAATACTGTACCAGTAGTTGGTCCCCACATATCTAATTCAACATTTGCTAAAGTGGTTAATCGAATGTTGTCATTAGTATCAATACCTGAATTTGCAATTAATAAGTTATGAGCAACCCCAGGAATACTTGGATCGTTACTAATTTTAATTACAAATGTACTATTGTTTGCAATCGTTCCTGACAATGTTTGTTGCCAAGTTGGAGCCGCAAGACCGTTATTATATAACTTCAACCTGTAGTTAGCTAAATTTATAGAACTACCTGTTCCATTAAATAATTCAACATAAGATAGTGCTCCAGTATTAGCATCAGTAACTTCAGAAATAAATAAATCTGAAGGAATTGAAGCGGACAGTGATAATGGTGATGTAACTTGCATCGTACCTGTCTGAGTTGCACATGAAGGCTGTGAAGTAACTGAAGGTGTTGGTGTTGGTATAGAGATAATAGTTACTTTAAATGAAACTTGACTTGCACAATCTCCATTAGTTGCATATACATATATTACTTGGGTAGTATTAATCACATCTCCTGCATTTAATTGTGTGCCCGTAGCATTAGAACCTGTAAAATAATTACCCATTGTTAAAGCAGGTAATGTATAACTATTACATCCATTCACATCTACTTTTATAGGTAATTGTGGGGCTACTTTTATTTCAACTGTTGTTGTTGTTGTATATATTAAACAACCTCCTTGAGCAGGAACGGTCATTGTAATTGTATAGGTTCCAGGTGCTGCTAATGTAGGTGTAATAGTTCCCGAAATAGGATCTAAAGCATATTGTAATCCAATTGGTGTGGATGAAAACGTTTTATTAGGCCCGGCTATTCCTGAAATAACTACAGGGTAAGAAACTGAGTCAGAATTACAATATGATGTGCTTGAGTAAGCAATCGTAGCATTTGGATTTGGTGTAACAATTACTGTTCTAGTACAAATAATTGGTGCATTTGATGCCGGAGGTAGTAACGTTGGAATTAAAGTACTTGTTACAGTATATGTGCCAGGTGTACTTGTTGCAAAATTAATTTCACCAGTTACAGGATTTATTGTTAATCCAGCTGGTGATGCAGAATACGTTCCTGCAACTGCCCCTGCAATTAAAACTGGCGTTTGATTCACACTATTACTACAATAAGTAACAGCCGAGTAATTAAATGTATTATATGGATAACAAAATGATTGAGCCGTATTATTTGGATTTGGTGTCATAGTTACCGAACCTGCTTGGTTAGCATAATTAGTTACCATTAAAATGTATACCTGACCTGCTGTAACCGTAATAGTAAAGTTTTCTGTAGCGGCCGCAGAAAAACTACAACTCACTGGACTACCATTAGGTATTAAAATACAACCCGCATCTCTACTTGCGAAAGGGCCCCATAATGCATAATCTACGTCAATTGGTGCTCCTGCTGTAGTAACTTGCGTTATTGTATAACTCAACGAACCACTCTGAGCAGCCTCCAAGAAGAAGAAACTTGCATTTGGTGAGGTACCTAAACAACCGTATGTTCCTAAATTTATTACGTTTGTTGCATTAGGATAAGTAATCGGTTGGTTACATAATGAAACGGCTTCCGGACAAGGTACAGCGCCAATGCATAATTTAAATGAAACGGCTGTATTAGTAGAAGCTGTTGTATATACTCTTACGAAATAGGTTTGACCAATCACTAAACTGTTTGCTACATATGTTGTTGCAGCACATTGTATCTGAGTAAGTGCATTACATGTTCCTGAATATAATGCGAAATTAACAGTAGTGCCAGTTGGTAAAACATTTGACAGACTAAATGTATGTGTTGGTTTAGTAGCAACAAATGAGTACCAAACATCATTCGCGGTTGCAGAACAAGTTAAAGCTGGTGATACTGTAGGAGTTGCACCTGTTAAAACACCATTATTTAATAAAGTACAATTTAAGTCGTCATTAAGAATAGCAACTGTAGCATTAGTACACAAATCATTAAGTGGTGTTGTAGTGAAATTTACTCCATCCGACCAAAAACTTTTATTTATTGGAGAACATATTGCTCTTACATAAAAAGTATATGTTGATGATGGACTTAAACCTGTTAATAAAAACGGGCTAGTAGCATTAATACCTGTAAAATTTAAAGCAGGAACATTTGAACCAACCGGTAAAGCTATTATTTGCCATTGTGTTGCACTACCAGATTCCGTCCATGATACAGATGCTGTAGTGCCTGTAATATTTGATACCGTTACCGATGTAGGTTTAAAGCAAGTGATTGGAGTAGTACAATATACTGTTGCATCCCAACCTGTACTTGTTCCTGTTGCATTAGATGTAAATGAAAAATACAAACAACCTGATGGCGATGTAGAGGTAAAACTAGGAGGAAAATTAACTCCTGTATACGTACCAACAATTGGAGACGTTGCTAAATCACCATTTCTTATGACTAAATTATCTCCTGCGGCTAAATTAAACGAGTTAAAAACTACAGTTACTACGTCTCCAACATTTGCTGGACAAGCTGTAACAAATGAACTTTCATTGTTTTGATACGCACCAGTTGCTCCTCCTGAATCTATGTAGTGATCCCCTGCACAGAAATTTGGAGAAGTACAGAAATTTACAGGAACCGACCAAAAACTAAACTCAGTGGCAGTACATTTTGATCTTACATACACATCATAACATGTAACAGAAGTTAATCCAGTAATAGAAAAAGGATTCCCTGTTGTAACTACTCCAACTGAAGCTGCCGTGGGTGCTGCTGAACCTGCTGGTACAACTAAAACTTCCCATTGGGTTTCCGTTGCACCATTAGTCCAGTTTACTTGAGCTAAATTATAGCCAATATTTGAGATTGTTAAATTGCCTGGTTTAGGACAAGTTATCAAATCTAATTTTATGTTATCAATAGCAGCTGGTGGTTGATTTCCAACTGTGTTGTTATTTCTCCATTCAAAAACCACCCGCATATTTCCACCCGCATAAGGAGTAGCGTTTAACGTATAGTTTTGCGTAGTGAAGTTTGGTATAGAATTGAAATCAGGGCCTATTTTTATTCTACTATTCGCCACAGGTGTAATTTGTGTTCCTGCTGTAGGTGTAAAAGTTGTAGGAACTGTCCAAACACGAATATAATCTTGTACTTCCCCAACAGATCGCCAATCAAATGTGAAATCCAATTGAGTAGCGCCTGCTGGAATTACAAAATCTTTATACGCTTGAACTATTGATGTAGCTGTATTATTATACGTATTAGTTGCGCCATTGGTATCTGTTATATATAGCGATTTTGTTCCTCCGTTATTCACTGCTGATCCAACTGCCCAATTGTTAGATTGTGTCCCATTATTCAATGTCCAACCTGTTAAGGTTTCTAATCCATCTGTAAAGTTTAATGGTGTAGCCACTTGCGGTAATGTAAATGGGAATGGACCAGTCCAAATACTATAATTACCATTATTACAATCTGCTCTAACATAATATTGATATACAATACCTGGAATTCCTGTAAAAGCATTTGTAGTATTAGAAGTAGTTGAAGTGAATGTAGTACCCGTAGGTAATCCGTATGGTGCTGCTCCTACTGAATATTGCCATGAAGTAATACCTGCTGCTGCTGCCCAAGTTAAATTAGCGGTAGTGCTTGATGTAACTGGTGCTGCTAAAGCAGTTGGTTGATTACAAAAAACTTGTTGAATCGTTAAGGTGTAGCCAACAGTTTGTTGTGCCGCACTTGATGATATTATAATATAATAGGTAGTTCCCGTAACTACTGGAAATGGATTAATGTTTCTAATTCCTGATGTAGCATTAGCAAAACCCGCTAAACAAGTGGCTCCTGCTGTCCCAGGACAAGCACTGTATACGTGTATGCTTGAACTAACATTGGTAGGCGATAAAGAAATAGCTATATTACCAGTAAATGTTGCAGTATAGGAATAAAATACATCATTACCCGCCATATAATTAGTAGTTGTTCCACTACACGTTAAAGGTTGTGCGGTATCAAATAAATCTAAATAATTGGCGGTGTTGTCAACTGTTTGGTAAGGCAAAGGGCCAACTACAATTGGGCCAGCACACGTATCTCCAAAAGATGCCGTTTGAAAACTTCTTGGGCCAAACCAATCACTAGCAAAACCATTAGTACAAACAGAACGAACTTGAAATTTGTACAGCGTATTTGGTAATAAGCCTGTTGCAATAAATGGATTTGTAGTTACGTTTGTATACGTAGCAACACCTGTAAAAGGATCTGCAAATGGCACTACTTCTACTTGCCAAGCTGTAATTCCTCCAGGATTTCCCCAGCTTAATTGTGCACTGGTTGTGGTTTCAAGTGCTGTAGCTAATGGGCCAATAGGCGCATTACATTTTTGTACGACGTTTACATTGTCAACTAACCACCTGTCTCCATTGTCATTGGTCATTACAAAGGCAATGTAAATAGTAGATCCTACTGGATATGTAGCTGGTATATCAATAACTTTCTCTTCATAAACATTCGCAGTAGCTGTCAAAGATGCCTCATCCCATGAAATAAGATTAGTAAAACTTGCAGGGTTAGTTTGTGAAGTGGTTGAAATTTTAATGTCAAATAAACTACCTTGAACTCCTGGTTGAATAGTTTTAGTATAAAATCGCAATTGACCATTGGCAGGAACAGTAACAGCAGAAGTAACCATCCAGTCAATCGCCTGACCTGTAGCTACATTTTCTTTGTTTATCATTGCTGATTTACCAACACCTCCATAAGTGAAAACAGCTAAATTGGTTTCAGACCAACTCTGTACTGTACCAGTTCCCGTTTCAAAGGTTGTCCAACCAATACCGGTAGTTGGAGGAAATGTTGTGCCTTCAAAGTTTTCGGATAGTTGTCCGAAAACACTGAAACCTGCAAACATAAATAATAATAAAAGTAGTTTTTTCATTATAGTATTGTGATTAATTAATATCTTTAAGTACACAAAAATATAAATTTTTACCAAACATCATCAATATATCGACGAAAAACATCTTTATACCGCCAAAAAGCTGTTTTTTGTGTATTAATTTTTGCTATTTTTGTAAAAAATAATTATTTTGAATTCAAAAAAAATATATTTTGCTTCCGATCAGCATTTTGGTGCACCAACTTCAGAAATTAGTTTTCCTAGAGAACAAAAATTTGTAGCTTGGCTAGACGAAGTAAAAAAAGACGCTGATGCCATTTTTTTATTGGGCGATTTGTTTGATTTTTGGTTTGAATACAAAACGGTTGTACCTAAAGGATTTGTTAGAGTTTTGGGAAAATTAGCCGAAATAAATGACTCAGGAATTCCTGTTTATTTTTTCGTTGGAAACCACGATTTATGGATGGGCGATTATTTTGAAAAAGAACTCAATATTCCTGTTTATCACGACAATAAAGAATTCACTTTTAATGGCAAAACGTTTTTAATTGGCCATGGTGACGGAAAAGGTCCGGGAGACATGGGTTACAAACGCATGAAAAAAGTATTTACTTACCCATTTTCAAAATGGTTATTTCGTTGGTTGCATCCAGATATTGGTGTAAAATTAGGACAATATTTATCGGTTAAAAACAAACTGATTTCTGGCGAAGAAGACGTAAAATTTTTAGGCGAAGAAAAGGAATGGTTGGCGCAATACTGCAGGCGCAAATTAGAAACCAAACAGTACGACTTTTTTGTTTTTGGACACCGCCATTTGCCCATGGAAATTCAATTGAATGAAAATTCAAAATACATTAATTTAGGCGATTGGATTGGCTATTTTACCTACGGTGTTTTTGATGGTGAAAAATTTGAATTAAAAAAATACGAATAACAAAATTCCTTTTCTAAACGTAAACCTACTCTTTTTCAATTTCTAAATCTCTAAATTTTGGTGATGCTATTGCTGTTGTTCCTACTACTAGTAAAGTCATGATGCCGCCAAAAACTACGGCGTTTACAACTCCAAATAATTTAGACGTTAATCCACTTTCAAAAGCTCCTAATTCGTTTGAAGAACCCACGAAAATAGAATTTACAGAAGAAACGCGGCCACGCATGTCATCTGGGGTGTAAATTTGCAAAATTGTGGACCGAATTACTACTGAAAAACCATCTGTAACGCCGCTTAAAAATAGAGCGACAACCGAAATCCAAAAGTTTTGAGACAATCCAAAAACGATAATGCAAATTCCGAAACCAAAAACGGCTAACAGTAATTTTTTACCTGTATTTTTTTCGATGGAAAACATCGTAGAAGCCAGCATAGTTAGTAATCCACCAATAGCTGGTGCGGCGCGTAAAATTCCAAAACCTTCTGAACCGACTTTTAAAATATCTTGCGCAAAAATGGGGAGTAAAGCAACAGCTCCTCCAAATAAAACGGCAAACATATCTAATGAAAGTGCATTTAAAATAATTTTATTTTGAAATACAAATCTAATTCCTGCTTTTAAGCTTTCTGTAACAGGTTCGCCAATTTTTTTATTTAAAATAGGTTTTTTACTGATTTGTAATAACATGAAAATTCCTAAAATAATTGAAATTGTTACAAAAATCATGGAATTGAAAACGCCAATTCCACCAATTAAAAATCCAGCTAAAGCCGGTCCAATTACAGCAGAAACTTGCCAGGAAGAACTGCTCCAAGTAGCCGCATTTGTAAATTGCAATTTTGGAACAATTAATCCTAATAAACTAAAAACAGATGGAATAATAAACGCACGAATGATGCCGCCTAAAAAAACCAACGCATAAATAGCATATAAAAAAGGTTGTTTTCCAATGTTTTTAGCGGTTTCAGGATGAACCAAATAACAAAATAAAATACTGATTGTTGCCGTTCCTGCAAAACATTTGAGCAACATATTTCTTTTTTCAGATTGGTCTACAATATGCCCAGCAAACAAAGCCATCACTATCGCTGGAATCACTTCCATAAGTCCAATTAATCCTAATGACCATGGGTTTTTAGTAATCCTATACACTTCCCATTCTATAAGTACAAATTGCATGGACCAAGCCAACACAATAGCTAATCGCATGAGAATAAACCAACGAAATTCTGGGATTTTTAAGGAGGAAAATGGGTCTTTTTTTGTCATTTTATGTGCACACAGATTTACCAGATAAACTGATTGTCTTAATTAAAAACTTTTCTCTATTAGCTATTCACTTGTCCTTACATCCCGCAATTGCAATTGCAAACTTACAGTTCCGTTCCACTCATTTTCCTCTAAAACATAAACGGCCTCAAAAGGATTTCTGTTTTTTACAAGATTTATTTTTGCGCCTAGTCCAAAGCCAATCGCATTAAAATTTGTCGAGTTCTTTTGTTTTACAAAGACTTTTAAATGTTCTTCATCGTTACCCAATGTTTTGGCATAACCAGAATCGATTACATTTTTAGACATAAAAACAGGTGTCATATTTTCTGGCCCAAAGGGTTCAAATTGTTTTAAAATACGCATAAATTTTTCGTCAAAATCTGAAAAATTCATTTCTAAATCAACTGAAATTTCAGGAATTAATAAATCGGGAGGAATAGTTTTTTTAACTTCGGTTTCAAAAGCTGCTTTGAATTTTTCGTAATTTTCTTCTTTCAACGTCATTCCGGCGGCATACATATGTCCTCCAAATTGTTCCAAATGTTCGGCACACGCTTCCAACGCATTGTACACATCAAAATCTTTTACAGAACGTGCTGAAGCTGCTAATTTGTCCCCACTTTTTGTAAAAACAATCGTTGGTCGATAGTACTTTTCCACCAAACGAGACGCCACAATTCCAATAACACCTTTGTGCCAATTTTCTTGATATACGACAGTTGAAAAACGGTTTTGTTCGTTATTTTCTTCGATTTGAAGCAATGCTTCTTTGGTGATTTGTTTGTCCAATTCTTTTCTGTCCGAATTGTGTTGCTCAATTTCGGATGCAAATTGCTCGGCTTGGTCTAAATTGTATTCTGTTAAAAGTGCCACTGCTTCGTTACCGTGTTTTACTCTTCCGGCTGCGTTAATTCTGGGTGCTACGATAAAAACCACATCGGTTATCGTTAAGACTTTTTTCTTTACATTTTGAATTAAGGCTTTAATTCCCGGTCTTGGATTCGAATTAATCACTTCTAAACCAAATTTTGCCAAGACACGATTTTCGCCTGTAATTGGAACAATATCAGCAGCAATTGCTGTAGCAACCAAATCTAAATAAGGAAGTAAATCTTCAATGGTTTGGTTTCTGTTTTCGGCTAACGCTTGAATCAATTTAAATCCTACGCCACAACCACATAATTCATCATAAGGATACGAACAATCATCGCGTTTTGGATCTAAAACTGCAATTGCGTCAGGTAAAATTTCGCCTGGTCGGTGATGGTCGCAAATGATGAAATCAATGTTTTTTTCATTGGCATACTTTACATGATCGATAGATTTTATACCGCAATCTAGTGCAATTATTAACGAGATATCATTGTCTTCGGCATAGTCAATTCCGAGATATGAAATGCCGTAACCTTCTTTATATCTATCTGGAATATACGTCGCCACATTCGGATAAAAACTTCGTAAATAACTTGAAACTAGGGAAACAGCGGTTGTTCCATCGACATCGTAATCGCCAAAAACTAAAATATTTTCATTATTTGTAATGGCTTTTTCGATACGAGAAACCGCTTTGTCCATATCTTTCATTAGATACGGATTGTGCAAATCTTGTAAAGTGGGTCTAAAAAATGTTTTGGCTTGTTCAAAGGTTGCTATTCCTCTTTGAACTAATAAAGTAGCGATAGTTTCATCTACTTGAAGGGCATTTTGTAAGGCTTGTACTTTTTCTTTTTCTGGCTTTGATTTAATGTTCCAACGCATGGTGATTTTGGATTTACGAATTAATAATTACGATTTTTGGCTTATAGTATTGAATAACAAAGGTATAAAAAAATTCTTAGTTGTCATTTCGAAGTAGGGAGAATTCAAATAATTTTTAAAATATTAAATCTGAAAATGATGGTTTAAAATTCGAATTCAGGATTTAAACTTCGGATTGTAATACCTTGCTCCTTAAATTACATACATTACTATAATAAATCCTCTGGTTTAAATTCTCTTAAATTTTTGGGCAGCTTATCAAATGCTCCAAAAGCGACAGCTTGAGTCAATATGTTGGATATTGAATGATAATACCCAAATAATATTCCCTTTTCAAAATCATTGAAAGCACTTTCTTTTACATCATATGCTTCTCCAATTAGTTGATTTAAAATGTCTTCTATAAAATTCTCCATATTCATAATATTAATTACCTAAAATTATTTTTAGGATTTCAATTTGTTCAGTATACTTTTTAACTTTATGTGATTTCTCCTTACGTCGAAATGACAAACTAAACTATAATTTATAACTGCTAACTAAAAACTGATGACTGAACACTATTTTTTACCCCCAACACAAACCACAATTTCCCCTTTTGCCGGTTTTGCTTCAAAGTGTTTTAAGACTTCTTCAGCGGTTCCGCGTATGGTTTCTTCGTGTAATTTTGAAATTTCTCTGGAAACAGAAACGGGTCTGTCGGCACCAAAATATTGGATAAATTCGGCTAACGTCTTTAGTAATTTATGTGGAGAAACGTATAAAATCATGGTGCGTGTTTCTTCTGCTAAAGCCAAATAACGTGTTTGTCTTCCTTTTTTATCAGGTAAAAAGCCCTCGAAAATAAATTTATCGTTTGGTAGACCACTATTTACCAAAGCGGGCACAAAAGCTGTTGCGCCAGGTAAACAGTCTACTTCAATTCCGTTTTCCACACAAGCGCGTGTTAGTAAAAAGCCCGGATCTGAAATGGCTGGCGTTCCTGCATCGGAAATTAAAGCAATCGTTTCACCACTTTTTAATCTTGTAATTAAATTTTCTACGGATTTGTGTTCGTTGTGCATATGGTGACTATGCATGTGCGTGGTAATTTGGAAATGTTTGAGTAATTTCCCGCTGGTTCGGGTGTCTTCGGCTAAAATTAAATCAGCTTCTTTTAGCACGCGAATAGCCCGAAACGTCATGTCTTCTAAATTGCCAATTGGCGTAGGGACTATATATAATTTACTCATTTATTTTTTAGTTTGTGGTTTAAATAGAAATCAATTAAAAAATATTCATAATTCAAAAAACCATTAACAATAAGCTACAAACTAATTAAACTTTTTTTCCACAATTTCTATAAACCGAGCTTCAAATTCTTCTTTATTTTCCCAATTATTATAATCTGGTTTTACAAAATCCAACACAAAAGATTTTGCTTCCTCCCAATTAGTGAAAGTGTTTAATTGTGATAAAACGCGTTGTAAGTCGTCCGCGTTTCCTGCAAATAAATTTTTCTCAAATGCAATTTTATCGTTTAATCCTAAAACTATAGCTTTTCCATTTACAACTGGCGTTTCTTCTTCTGTTTGGATTTCTATTTCTGGCTCTGAAGCTGTTTTTGTCTCAACTTCAATGTTTATTTCATCAGCATTTTCTTCAACAATTTCCTCATCTAGTATTGCTTCAGAAATATCTGGAGTTGCCTCGTTTGTAATTTCTTTTTTCTCAAAAAACGTGTCTTGATATTCGTGAACCAAAATGTCATCCATTGAAATTTGTTTGGTCACTTTTGTGCCAATAATTTCAGGATTTGAAGTTGTCTTTTTCTTTTTTATTTGAGTTGCACTAACTTCTTTAGCAGGTTTTTGATCAACTGGTGATTCTTCTAAAGATTCTTCATCAATTTTTTCTTCATCAATATTTTCTGATATAATTTCTTCTTTTTCAATTTCTGCAGTTTCGACTGAAGGAAAAAGTTCGTGAGAAATTTCATTTTTCTCAAAAAATTCTTCTTCAATTTGTGCAATATGCTCTTTAGAAGCCATCTCTAAATAAATTTCCTCTTCATCAACAACTTCAATTGAACCTACTATAATTTTCTCTACTTTTTCTTCAAAAAACGCCTCAGAAAATTCTTCATTTACTAAAGCCGTATTCGCTTCGTAAAATTTTAATAGCGATAATTGCTCATACAACTTCTTCACTTCTTCAAGTAATTGAATGGTTTCGGTATGTTTTTTTAGCTTTAATAAACGGTGCGCTATGCTAATTAATTCGCCTTCAATTTTTTTCTTCATAACTTTTTGTTTGTGTTGAACTTTTATAGCGTTGATTTTTATATTTTTGTTATTATTACAAAGGTAAAAGAAAAAATGACTAAATTTAAATAGTAGAAAAATATTTTACAACGAAATTTCGAATTAAAAACAGAAAAAAATCTACTATCGCCTTAGTCGATGATTAATTCGAGAATTAGTGGTAAAATCAGTACTATTGGTTGCAGATTATCATACGATTTAATTTAAAAAAAGAAAATGTTTTTAGAAAATACGGTAAATCAGGAAGAACAATTTGGTTGGATTGAAGTCATATGCGGCTCTATGTTTTCAGGTAAAACAGAAGAATTAATTAGACGATTAAAACGAGCACAATTTGCCAAACAAAAAGTTGAAATTTTTAAACCGGCAATTGACACGCGGTATAATGATGAAATGGTGGTGTCACATAACAAAAATGAAATTCGTTCTACTCCAGTTCCAGCAGCAGAAAATATTAGAATTTTAGCACAAGGTTGTGATGTTGTAGGTATTGATGAAGCGCAGTTTTTTGATGATGAAATAATTACAATTTGCAATGATTTAGCCAATAGCGGCATTAGGGTAATTGTTGCGGGTTTAGATATGGATTTTAAAGGAAATCCTTTTGGACCCATGCCGGCACTTATGGCAACTGCCGAATACGTTACAAAAGTTCACGCAGTGTGCACCAGAACAGGAAATTTAGCCAATTATAGTTTTAGAAAATCCGATGATAAAAAATTAGTTATGCTTGGCGAAACTGAAGAATATGAACCTTTAAGTAGGGCTGCTTATTATAAGGCGATGCGTGAAGAAAAAGAAAAGTAAATTCAATACGAATTTTAGCAATTTTCAATAACAAATTCATAAAAATGGTAGTAAAATCTAACATATTAAACGAAGCCAATATAAACTTCTCAAATTCTATGATAGAATTTGAGCATGTTTCTATTGATAGTCGTAGTTTACAAAACGGAAATCCCTCTTTATTTTTTTGTTTGAAAGGCCAAAATAATGATGCACATACTTTTATTGAAAGTTTAATTGAAAAAGGCGTGCAGCATTTTGTAGTGGAATATATTCCCGAAAATGTGAAAGGAAAAGCGCATTTTTGTATGGTAGAAAACACTACAATTGCTTTACAAAATTTGGCAAAAGCGTATAAAAATCAATTTCAAATAGAAACTATCGGAATTACAGGAAGCAACGGAAAAACAATTGTAAAAGAATGGTTAAACTTCCTTTTAAGTCCAGATTATTCTGTTGTTAGAAGTCCTAAAAGCTTTAATTCTCAAGTAGGCGTGCCGCTTTCTGTTTTTGGAATCAATGAAAATCATACATTGGGCATTTTTGAAGCCGGAATTTCTTTAAAAGGCGAAATGCAACATTTAGCAGCTATTATTCAGCCGAATATTGGAATTTTTACACATTTAGGCAACGCACATCAGGAAGGTTTTACAACAGTTGAGGAAAAAATAATCGAAAAATGTCAGTTATTTTCTAAAGCTGAAGTGCTAATTTTAGAGAAAAATGATTGGATTGAAAAGCACATAACCATACCAACATTTACTTGGAGTTTTGAAGACACTAAAGCCACTGTTTTTATAGTTTCTACTAATAAAAATAACCTAAAAACTACTTTAGAAATTCAATTTAAAAACGAAATTTTTAAAGTTTCACTTCCGTTTACAGATGCTATTTCTATTGAAAATGCTATAACTTGTATTTGTACTTTATTATATTTAAATATTGACATTCCAACAATAACGGATAGAATTTCTAAATTATATAATATTGAAATTCGACTTCAAGCCAAAAAAGGAATTAATAATTGTTTGTTAATTGATGATAGTTTTTCAAGCGATTATCAGTCTTTAAAAATGGCTTTAGACTTTTTAGAGCAACAAAAACTGCATCAGAAAAAAACCATTATTTTATCTGATATTTTTCAAAGTGGTTTAAATGTAAAAGAACTGTATACCAATGTAATCAAATTATTACAACAAAATAATATTACACAAATTATAGCCATTGGAGAGACTATAGGAAACTATTTTCAAGATGTGCCACATGTAATTTCGTTTGCCAACACACAAGCTTTTTTACAACAATTTAATACCGATTCGTTTAAAAACGAAACCATTTTAATTAAAGGTGCCAGAAGTTTTAACTTTGATGAAATTGTTGTTTTATTAGAAGAAAAAAATCATGAAACCGTATTAGAAATTAACCTTGATGCGTTAACGTTAAATTATAATTTTTATAAACAAAAACTACAAAACACCACCAAAATTATGGTTATGGTGAAAGCTTTTGGTTATGGAAATGGCGGTTATGAAGTGGCCAAACAACTGGAACATTTAAAAGTCGGGTATTTAGGCGTTGCTTTCGCCGATGAAGGAATATCATTAAGAAAAGCTGGAATTACAACCCCAATTATGGTTTTAAATCCGGAAATTAGTAGTTATAAAGCCATGATAGCTTATCAATTAGAACCCGAAATGTATTCTATTTCTGGAATTACTTCCTTTATTGAATTGGCAAAAGAAAAAAACCTCAACGGATATCCTATTCATTTAAAAATTGATACAGGAATGCATCGCTTAGGATATGAAAAATCTGAAGTTTCTGAGCTAATTACTTTACTAAAACACAATAATTTTGTGAAAGTTACTAGTATTTTTTCGCATTTAGCAGCATCAGATAATTTTGATTTTAAAGCATTTACCTTACAACAAATTCAACTATTTGAGTCTATCGTTTCAGAACTTTCTACTGCACTGAGTATTCAACCTGTTCGACATATTTTAAACACTTCCGGTATTTTTAATTTTCCAGAATATCAGTTTGAAATGGTGCGATTGGGAATTGGGATTTATGGTTTAGGCAATTCCGAAGAAGAACAAATTTCGTTAGAAAACGTAAGTGTTTTAAAAAGTATTATTTCGCAAATAAGAACTGTTAACGAAAATGAAAGTATTGGTTATAATAGAAAATTTTTAGTGCAAAAACAAATGAAAATTGCAACAATTCCTATTGGTTACGCAGATGGAATTAGACGCGCTTGGGGAAATGAAAAAGGGTATGTAATGATTCATAACCAAAAAGCAACTATTTTAGGAAATATTTGTATGGATATGCTAATGGTAGATGTAACTTCTATTCCATGTGAAGAAAGAGATGAAGTAATAATTTTTGGTGAAAACCCTCATGTACAAGAAATAGCAAGCATTTGTGACACCATTCCGTATGAAATTTTAACAAGTATTTCGCAGCGTGTAAAAAGAATTTTCTATAAAAATTAAAACTAATTTTTATTTTTTTATAACTTCGTGTAACCCTATTTAATATATGAAAATTATTTCTGAATTTAAAGATTTTATTGCAAAAGGCAATGTAATGGATTTAGCTGTTGGAGTCATCATTGGAGGTGCTTTTGGCGGAATTGTAAAATCCCTTGTTGACGATGTGATTACACCTGCTATTCTAAACCCTGCCTTAAAAGCAGCAAACGTTGCAGATTTAGCACTTTTAAAAACCGAAGGTGGTATTTTATACGGTAAGTTTTTAGCTGCCATAATTGGGTTTTTAGTGATTTCGTTCGTGATTTTTTTAATGGTAAAATCACTTAATAAAATTAAAAAAATAGAAGAAGAAGCTTCATTGGCTTCTGGGCCTACACAAGAAGAACTTTTAACTCAAATTAGAGATTTATTAAAAAAATAAACTTTACATAAAAAAAGCTGTTTCTCTCGAAACAGCTTTTTTTATTACAAACTATAAATTAATTCATTATGTAGTTTGCTTTTCTATCTCTTAACCAATATTTCACCCTTTTTACCAAGTAAAACATTACTGGTACCATAACTAACGTTAAAACAGTAGCATAAGTTAATCCGAAGATAATTGTCCATGCTAATGGACCCCAGAAAATTACGTTATCACCACCCATATATAAGTGTGGATTGAATTCTGTAATTAATGCAAAGAAATCAAAATTTAATCCTATAGCTAAAGGAATTAACCCTAAAATTGCGGTTAATGCGGTTAATAATACGGGTCTTAAACGGTTTTTACCAGATTCGATGATGATGTCTTTTATTTCTTCTAAAGATAAATCATCATGACTTTTTAGGTTATTGTCGGCTACTTTTTTATCTAATAATAAGACGAAGAAGTCCATCAATACAATTCCGTTTTTCACTACAATTCCGGCTAACGAAATGATTCCCATCATGGTCATTAAAATAACGAAATCCATATTTGCAATTACATATCCGTAGAAAACGCCACTAAAACTTAATAAAACGGTAAACAAAATTACCATTGTTTTAGATACTGAATTAAACTGTAATACAATAATAATTGTAATTCCAGCTAAGGCTAAGAATAGCGCATATAGTAAGAAACTTTGGTTTTTTCCTTGTTCCTCTTGTACACCAGAAAACGAATAACTCACCGTTTTTGGAAATTTATATGATTTTAATTCGGACTCAATTTGTTTTGTAATTTCATCCCCATTATAGCCCGATAAAACATTAGAATACACCGTCATGATGCGTTTCTGGTTTTTTCTTTTGATCTGATTATATGTATTAGTTTTATTGGTTTCCGAAACTGCCGAAATAGGCACTTGCATCATTTGACCGTTATTCTGATTTCGGAACGTGATGGATTGATTGAACAACACATTTTCATTCTTACGTTGGTCGTCTTGCATTCGCATCGTAATATTGTAATCGTCATCTCCTTCTTTATAAGTAGAGATTTCCTGTCCATATACCGAACGACGCAAATTAAAACCTAATTGCCCAGTTGTAACGCCCATACTTCCTGCGCTTACACGGTTAACTTTTACTTCTAATTCTGGACTTTCTTTATTTACATCCACGCTCAAACGCTCGATTCCTTGAATGTTTTTCGAGTTAATAAAAGCAATCATTTTATCAGCTTCTGACAGCATTTCTTGGTAATCGATTCCTGTTAATTGTACGCTAATTGGATAACCCGCGGGTGGTCCGTTCGCATCTTTTTCGACGGTAACTGTAGCGCCGGCAACACCTTTTACTTTTGCACGAATTTCATCTAAAACTTCTGTTGTATTTACACCTTGTCTAAATTTATATTCCGAGAAATTTACCGTTACTTTACCTTTATAAGGGGTTTCTGAAGCTGAACCAGCATCTACGTTTGGATTTCCAGCACCTACCCCCACTTGCGAAACAATACTTTCGGCTAAGTAGTTTTTATTTGTCTTTGGATCTATATATTTATTTAAGATATCAATTACTTGTTTCTCCACAAAAAGGGTGGCTTTATTCGTTTTGGCAATATCAGTTCCTTGTGGATATTCGATATACGTAATTACTTGATTTGGAATATTATCAGGGAAAAACAATACTTTTCTTGGGAAAATTCCTAGTAAAATAAATGAGAAAAATAACATTCCAATTATGGTAGCCAATGCCAACCAAGCTCTTTTTCCTGTTAGTGTTTTCGCTAAGAAATTTTTATAATTATTTTCCATTTTTGGGAAAAAACCATGTTGAAAATCTTGCGTCCATTGGTATAATTTGATTTTATACAACCACATTAATCCTAAGGAAATAATAGCTAAATGCCCAATTGCTTTAGCAAAAGTTGAGTCGGTTAAATTTCCTAAAAACACAAATACAATTCCAACCACACTGAAAATAATCGTATATAATTTAGCCGATTTATTAGTAACATTTCTGTCTTCGGTGTCCATTGAACCACCTGTCATAGCTGCATTTACTACCATCGCTACGAATAACGAAGCAGTTAAAGTTACCGTTAAGGTTATCGGGAAATATTTCATGAATTTTCCCATCGTTCCAGGCCATAAGGCAAATGGTAAAAATGCCATTAAAGTTGTGGCTGTTGAGGAAATTACTGGCCAGGCGATTTCGCCAATACCGATTTTAGAAGCCGACACTTTATCCATACCTTTTTTCATGTTGGCAAATACGTTGTCTACAACTACAATTCCGTCATCCACAAGCATTCCTAATCCCATTACCAATCCGAAAAGCACCATCGTGTTTAAGGTTAAACCGAAAGCAGACAAAATAGTAAACGCCATCAACATTGAAAGCGGAATGGCTGCTCCTACAAACAGCGAATTTCTTAATCCCATCGTAAACATTAAGACAATCATTACCAATACAATTCCGAAGATAATATGGTTGGATAATTCATCTACTTGGTGTTCTACTCGAGAGGATTGGTCATTGGAAAGTTCAATAGTTAAGTTAGAAGGCAAATACGATTCTTTTGCTTTTTCTAATTTTTCTTTAACCTGTTCGATGGCAGAAATCATGTTTTGGTTTGAACGTTTTTTTACGTTTAACATAACTACTTCTTGCCCTTTTTCACGAGCATAAGTTGTTTTTTCTTTTTCTTTAAAGTTTACAACCGCAATGTCTTTTAAATAAACCGTTCCGCCGTAAGATTTTACAATAACGTTTTCTAATTCTTTAGGATCTTTAATTTCGCCTACAATTCGGATGTTATTTCGAGAACCTTGTGAAATTAAATTTCCCCCCGAAAGTGTCATGTTTTCGTATTTCACAGCATTCTGAATTTCGTCAAAAGAAACTTGAGCAGCCGTCATTTTAAAGATGTCAACAGCAATTTCTACTTCTTTATCATCAACTCCTAAAATATCAACCTTTTTTACTTCTTTAATTTCTTCAATATCGTCTTGAAGTAATTCTCCGTATTTTTTTAGTTGTTGTGTGGTGTAATTTCCTTTTAAATTGATATTTAAAATAGGCACTTCTTCAGAAATATTTAGTTCGAAAACACTTGGTTCTACTTTACTTCCGTTATCTAAATTTGGCCAATCGGTATCTGCTTTTATAACATCTACTTTATCTTTAATTTTAGTTTTCGCCTCTTCAATGGTAACTTTATCAGCAAATTCTACAATTATCATTCCATAATCTTGAAAAGAGCTGGACGTTATTTTTTCTACACCTGTGATATTTTTAACTTCCTTTTCAAGAGGTTTAATAATTAATTTTTCCACATCCTCTGCTGAATTTCCAGGAAAAACAGAAGAAATGTATATTTTATTTTCAATAATTTCTGGGAAATCTTCACGAGGCATCGTTACATAGGCAATAATACCCGTAATAACAATTAGCAACGTTAAAATATAAACTGTAACTCTGTTGTCTACTGCCCAACTCGATATTCCGAATTCTTTGTTTTTATGTGACATGTTTGTTTGTTGTTTTTGGTTTATTGTTTATTGTTGTAATTGTAACCTTA
Organism: Chryseobacterium gleum; assembly: GCA_945897915.1. Classification (GTDB taxonomy): domain Bacteria; phylum Bacteroidota; class Bacteroidia; order Flavobacteriales; family Flavobacteriaceae; genus Flavobacterium. The sequence continues at coordinate 19,807 of CAMDGB010000007.1, forward strand.
AACAACAAACTATAAACATTATTTTCTTAATAAACTTAAAAATTAAGTTTCATTCCATCTGCGATGTTATTAGCGCCTTCTGTAACAATAACATCATTTGCGGTTAATCCGCTCAAAATTTCAGTTACATTATCAGATGATTTACCCACTTTAACAAGTACTTTTTTAGCTACTCCTTTTTTACCATTTACATTAGTGGCTATAAATACAAATTTGTTGTGTTCGCCGTCTTCTTGTACCACATTTGTAGGAACTACGATAGCGTTATTTATTGCATAATCAATAATTTTAAGTTGCGCCACTTGGTTTGGACGTAGTAAATTATCTGGATTAGGCACACTAACTTCAATACCAAAACTTCTATTACTTGGGTTAATAAAATTAGCTACCTGACGCACTTTACCTTTATAGGTTTTCCCTAAAGACGTTAAAAAAACATCTACAGCTGTTCCAACTTTTAACTTCCCAATGTAGGTTTCAGGAACGGTTGTAGAAACATACATGTTTGATAAATTTACAATGCGCATTAATCCTTGTGGGTTTGGAGAAACTACTTGTCCTCTTTCTACAAAAACATCATCAATAGTTCCGGAAAATGGAGCACGAATAACTGTTTTTGCCACTTGAGCTCTCATTTGTGCAACCGATTTTTGAGCCGAAATCATTTGTGCTTGCGCTTGTAAAAACTGAATTTCAGAACCAATTTTTTTGTCCCAAAGGTTTTTTTGTCTTTCAAAAGTGGTTTTTGACAAAGCATATTGGTTTTCAATACTGGCCAATTGCTGACTCATTCCTGCATCGTCAACTTTACCAAGAATTTGTCCTTTTGAAACACGTTGCCCAGCTTTTACATTTAAAATGGTTAACGTTCCGCTGAATTCAGGTTGTACTAAAATATTATCTTTAGTATTTACATTTCCTTGAATTTCTAAATAGTGATTGAAAATAGTGTCTTTTAGCGTTATTACCGAAACTAATGCTTCTGTTTCTGGTGTTTTATTGCCATTAAGTAGCGCGGCATCTATTTTTTCTAATTCTGACTGAATAATTGCCTTTCTATTTTTTAATTCCGTAATGTTTTTATCTTTAATTAAATCTTCGGTAGATTTTTCTCCACAAGCTATCAGTAAAAAACTGGCGGCAATAATTACTAATTTTTTCATATCTAATTTCATTTATTTTTAGTTAACTAATTTTTCTAAAGTTGCTTTTTTATTGATGATTTCTATCATTGCTTGAAGTGCTTCTTGTTGGGCCGTATATAATTGTTTTTGCGCTTCAGCAAAGTCAAAACTTGAAGATAAACCTTCTTTAAATTTTATTTGTTGTTTGGTTTCAATTCGTTCTGCTAATTTTAAATTAGCTTGGGCATTATTATATTGGTTGATGCTATATTCGTAATCGCTTTTGGCTTTTTGATATTGTAATTTTAATTTTTGTTCTGTTTCTGTAAGTTGCGTTTTTGATTTTTCTAATTCAATTTTTGCTTGTTGTACTTTAGAATTTCTGCCGCCACTACTAAAAATTGGCACATTTAATCCCAAGCCAACATTTGAAAAATTACTCCATTTTTGAGTAGAATTCATGAGAGAAAATGCGTTGGAAAAGGCATTGTATCCAAAATTTACTTGTGCGCCTAACGATGGCAAACCTTTGCTTTTTTCTAATTTAACTAAAAGTTGTTTGCTTTCTTCTACATTTTTGCCAATTTTATAATCAATGTTTTCGTTTACAATAAACTCGGAAACTAATAATTGTAAATCGATATTATTTTGAGTTAAATTACTTAATTTTTCAGTTAATACAATTGCATCGTCAACATTAATTCCTAGTAATAATTTTACAATATTTAAGGCAATAACCCTTTGTTTGGTTACATTTTCCAAAGCATTATTTACAGAATTTAAGGTAATTTGAAGTTGCTCAATAGTTTCTTCTTCTATTAAACCGTTTTTATAAATTTCTTTTGTATCCGATAGAATTTTTTCTAAAACAGTCTTGTTTTTATTGATAATCAAAATACTTTCATCTGCTAAGAGCACATTCCCATAAGAATTAATTACAATTTCTTTAATTTCTTGATTCGTTTTTTCTTTTGCGTTTTCAGAAATTTTTAAATATGTTTTTGCAGATTGCAAACCTACTAAATACGAACCATCAAAAATAAGTTGACTTAATGTTAGATTTCCTATAGCTACGTGTTTCGTACCAAAAGCCAACAACGTAATGTCATTAGGATTTGCCATAGGATTAAAAGCATTAGCAGCTGCGCCTTGCTTGGTAAATTCAAATGTGTTTTGATAATTTATAGAACCATTAATTTGTGGTAATCCCATTGTAGTGGTTTCCCATTTTTTTTGCTTCGCAAGTTCTAAATCTCTGTTTGCGTTTATGACGCTGTAATTGTTCTTTTGGGCTTGGTCAATTGCTTGCTTTAGCGTGAAACTGGCAGTTTCTGCTTGCGAAAAAACTTGAATGACACTCATAAGAAACAGAAATACTGTTATTTTAATCTTCATTGGTTTAAATTTAATTATTTATATTCTGTAATTGTTTTTCTAATTCTATTATTCCAGCTGACGTTGCCATCGCACGAATATGGTATTCTAATGCTTTGTATTCTAATTTACTAGCTTCTTTCTCTAAGGCTGTATTTTCGCTAATGCTGAATATTAATGTGTAATAAAACTTAACATAATTTTCAACATCTATAGTTTCTAGATATAATCCTTCTGAAATTCCTTTAAAAATGTTATCCCGAAAACACCCTTGACATATTTCAATTTGATAGCCAACTACTTTTTGATATACTTCTGGATAATGTTTTTTCAATTGATAAACAGGAGATGTTTCGCTATATTTGAACATTTCTTTAAACATTCTTCTTATTTGAAAATTTTCTTCGATAGCATTAAATTTTTTCGCAACGATTGATTCAATGATTTCTATAACTTCTTTATGAACCAATTGTGTGCTTTCTTCAATAAGTAATTCTTTGTTAGAAAAATATTTGTAAATTGTTTTTTTAGAAATTCCCATTTCACGGGCAATATCGTCCATAGTAATGCTCTTGAAACCAAATTTCAAAAACATTTCTTTTGCTTTGACTACAATATTTTCTTTAATCATAAGAATATTAAAATTGTTTTATCAAACTATAAAATTCTATGCTTTTTCTTAAAGGATATAATGGCAATTCTTTAATTTTTAGTTTTACTTCTTCTTCATTTATATTTTTAAAAATTAAAATTGCACCATTTTTGGTTGGTCGTAAAAATAAATTTTCTAAAATCCCTACTTCTTTCCATTTAGCAATTATTTCTTTTTCATGAATTAAAATTTCAGAAAAATTATCTGGTAAATTATCTAAATCAATGGTTAAAATTACTTGTACCTGGTTCATTTTTAATATTTAATATTATTAATTATTCTTTTTTGTATAATTTTTCGATACAAATATAAAAAGGAAACTTATAAAACTAAAATAGTTTCCGTAATCTTCACATAAATTTAACATTTAATTTATGAAGCTAATTATTAATTATTAGTTTAAATTTACAAAAAATTTCAAGTATGCTTTCATTGTCAGAATATCAAAATGTTATTTCGAAAGAATTTTCAAATATTCATATTCACAAACAACCGAAAAATTTATATGAACCAATAGATTATATTTTATCTCTTGGCGGTAAAAGAATTCGTCCTGTATTAACATTAATGGCAACTGATATTTTTGATGGCGACTATAAAAAAGCAATTTCTGCTGCTAAAGCCGTAGAGGTTTTTCATAATTTTTCATTAGTGCATGATGATATTATGGACGATGCGCCTTTGAGACGAGGACATGAAACTGTTCATGAAAAATGGAACATCAATACTGGTATTTTATCTGGTGATGCCATGTTAATTTTAGCTTATCAGTATTTTGAAAATTACGAACCCGCGATATTTCAAAAACTAGCAAAATTATTTAGCAAAACAGCTTTAGAAGTTTGCGAAGGTCAACAATACGATGTAGATTTTGAAACCCGAGATGATGTTACAATTGCTGAATATTTAAAAATGATTGAATTTAAAACGGCAGTATTATTAGGTGCTGCTATGAAAATGGGCGCTATTGTAGCAGAAACTTCAGAAGAAAACGCCGATTTAATTTATACTTTTGGATTAAATTTAGGCATAGCATTTCAATTACAAGACGATTATTTAGATGCTTTTGGAAACCCAAAAACCTTTGGGAAACAAGTAGGTGGCGACATTATCGAAAACAAAAAAACCTATTTATACTTAAAAGCGATAGCGTTTTCAAATGACGAGGACAAACAGCAATTATTACATTTATTTTCTATACAACCCAATGAAAATTTCGATAAAATTGAATCGGTAAAAACAATTTTTACTACTTCTGGCGCAAGTAAAGCAACACAAGACGCAATTGCTAACTATACTCAAATAGCATTTGAAACGCTAGAAAAAATGAATATTTCCGAAGACAAAAAAGTGGTTTTAAGATTGTTTGGCGAAAAATTAATGAATAGAAAAGTGTAATCAATGAGCCAATTTTCGATGAGCCAATTTCCAATTTAAAAAAATGAGTTATTTACCGCCAACATCCATCGATTCATTAATTGAAGAAGCCGAAGAACAAGATTTATATTTCAAATTAATTGAGCAAACCAATAAAGATTTTGCTTTGGCAAACGAAAATATTGATATTCCGTTAGATATTTCCCCATTTGAATTAAAGCTTTTGGTTCAGGAGAAAATTATAAAATTAGTCAATTATAAATTCGCAGAATATTTAAATTTACTATATATTATTGATGTTTCCGAAGATCAGATTAAAAAATTAGACGGCTCAGATGTTTTTAAATTATCCGAAGAAGTTGCTTTTTTAATTTTAAAACGCGAATGGCAAAAAGTATGGTTTAGAAATAAATATTAATTTACTCCAACTCTTTCTTTAAAATTATTTTATTCCACAATTCTTTTCCTTCTTTGTCAAATAATGTTATCTTCATTTGTCGGGTGTCTTTTTCGCCAGAAAACGAAAGTGTTCCAAAAACATGTTGTGCAAATAAACTGCCTTCCACTCTGTTTTTATTTTCTTCTTTGGCAATTTTTTCAATATTTCCATGTCCAGAAGTTAGTGGAGAAACCGTCCAATCATATAAATTATAAGCTTCAGTTCGTTTCAACATCGATAATTCTGTAAAATGTCTGTCACCAGAAATAAAAGTTACGCCTTTAATTTTATTTGCTGTAATTTCATTTAAAAGTGCTTCTTTTTCTGTTTTATAATTTTCGTAATTTTCAAAAACAGCTGCCGAGCTTAACACTTGGCCACCAATTACTATAATTTTAAAACCGGCTTTTGAAGTTACCAAAGCGTCGATTAGCCATTGTATTTGAGAAGCTCCTAAAAGTACTTTTTCACCGGTTAATCTGTCATTTGGCGATCTAAAAAAACGATTGTCTAACAAGAAAACTTCTGCGTCTCCCCAATTAAAACAGGAATAAATACCTTCTTGTTGAGTAGGATTCATCCCGTACGATTTATTTGCCCAAAAATCTTTAAACGCTTGTTGCGTTGCATACTTATTATAAAAACCTCTGTCGCCATCATTTGGTCCAAAATCATGATCGTCCCAAATTGCAAAATTTTGAGTTTTAGCCAAAAGCGCTTGCATTTCTTTTATTTTTCTTGAATAGGTGTAGCGATGTTGTATTCCTGTTTTACTATCCCAATCTGCTTCACGCAAGTAAATATTATCGCCACCCCAAATCATAATGTCTGGATTTTTTTTAGCAATACTTTCAAAAATAGAATAGTTGGAACCATAAGGTGTTCCTGGTCTATCTAGGGCTTCTTCACTTATGTAAGCGCAACTTCCTAATGCAATTGTAAAATCGGGTGCTTTTTCGCGAAATTGCCATAATTTTTTTGATGAAAAGGAAGTTTCATAAGGCAAAATTATTTTTTTGTTATCCAAATAAACTTCGTAATTATATTTTTTTCCTGGCTCAAGTTTGTCTAAAACTACATGACAAGTAAATGCATTGTCTTTAGACGTGTTGTACTTTTCGCTTTTGAAAACTTCTCCTACATTATCTTTAGCATAATAGGAAACATAAACAATGGATGGTTTTTCCGTTTGAAGCCAAATCATCGCTTCTTTCATTTCACAATAACCTAACATAGGTCCAGATTGTAAATTATTTTGTGAAAATAAGGTGACTGAAAACAATAAAAAGGAAAGAATAAATCGCATAATTTTTTTTGTAAAATTAAGAAATTCTAATAGATTTAATGTTAAGAAATAATTACTTTTAAAACATTACTCTAACAAAAGGAAGCCAAGATTGCCCATATATATTATTTTGATTTGCGTGTAGTAAATTAAATCTAACCCCAAAAGTTACGTTTTGTTGACGATATCCAGCACCAACAAAAACCGCTGTATTCCAAAATGAATCTTTGCTGCTATTCACTGCATCAAATTTTCTGTTTATTGCTAATTGTTCTATTTCTGCTGAAAGCTGAACATCTTGTATTGGGTGAAATAATCCAATTATACTTCCTCCAAAAATAGTAGATTTAAAACCCGTAGCATTATAATTTGAAGGATTTGATTCTTGAGCAACATAACTCCCTGAAATTCCTACACCTAGGCTTACCGTTTTGTTTATATGATAATATCCTGTTGGAGATAAAGAAAAATTAGAATATCCGTTACCAAAAGCCAAGCCTAATCCTCCACCATATTGAACTTTTTGCCAAAAAACAGATTTTGTTTTAGGAATGCTGTCTTGCTGAGAAAACAAGTGTGCAGAATTGAGAAAAATTAGTGTGTAAAAAAATGTATTTAGTAACTTTCTCTTTATTTTCATTATATTTATTCCTTATTTGTTAATTTGAACATAAAAGTATAAATTTCTTCGAACATTTAGCATAAAAGTTTATACTTTTGCATAAAATTTTTTAACCAAATCGTCATTTAGACAGAATTATGGATAGGTTTTCCTTTTTAAACGCAGCACATACTGCATTTTTTGCAGATTTATACGACCAATATATACAAAATCCAGATAGTGTAGAACCAAGTTGGAGAAGTTTTTTTCAAGGTTTTGATTTTGCTAATGAATTTTCTAATCCAGGTGAGCAAATTGCGCACACCGCTAATAATTCTGTTTCTGGTGATAATTCCGAACAACTTCAAAAAGAATTTAATGTTTTAAAACTAATTGAAGGATACCGGACTAGAGGCCATTTATTTACCAAAACAAATCCTGTTAGAGATAGAAGAACCTATTCTCCAACTTTAGCTTTAGAAAACTTTGGATTGACTCAAGCAGATTTAACAACAGTTTTTGATGCCGCAAAAATGGTACACATGCAACCAAGTAGTTTGGCAGATATTATCAAACATTTAGAGAGTGTTTATTGTTCGTCAATTGGTGTAGAATTTATGTACATCAGAGAGCCAGTGGTGCAAGATTGGATTAAAAACAGATTAGACATCAACGATAATCAGCCGAATTTCTCAGCTGATGAAAAGAAAAATATATTAAAAAAATTAAACGAAGCCGTTTCATTTGAAACTTTCCTACACACTAAATATGTGGGTCAAAAACGTTTCTCTTTAGAAGGTTGTGAAGCTACAATTCCGGCATTAGATGCGCTAATTGAAGCTGCTGCAGAAAAAGGTGTAGAAAAATTTGTAATGGGAATGGCACACCGTGGCCGTTTGAATGTTTTAGCCAATATTTTTGGTAAAGACACACAAAACATTTTCTCAGAATTTGACGGAAAAGACTACGATGATGACATGACTTTTGATGGTGATGTAAAATACCACTTAGGATTAACATCCGACCGAGTTACGGATTCAGGGAAAAAAATAAACCTAAATTTAGCACCAAATCCATCACACTTAGAAACTGTTGGTGCTGTTATTGAAGGAATTACAAGAGCGAAACAAGACCGGTATTTTGCAGATGATTTTTCAAAAGTTTTACCAATTGCCGTTCACGGTGATGCCGCTATAGCTGGTCAAGGTATTGTGTATGAAATTATACAAATGGCAAAATTAGATGGTTACAAAACAGGCGGAACCATTCACTTAGTTATTAATAACCAAGTTGGATTTACTACGAATTATTTAGATGCCCGTTCATCAACCTACTGTACAGATGTTGCAAAAGTAACCTTGTCGCCTGTATTACATGTAAATGCAGATGATGCAGAAGCGGTCGTTCATGCCATGTTATTTGCTTTAGATTACCGAATGGAGTTTGGAAGCGATGTATTTATCGATTTATTAGGATATAGAAAATATGGTCATAACGAAGGTGACGAACCTCGTTTTACACAACCAAAATTATACAAAGCGATTGCCAAACATAAAAATCCTCGTGATATTTATGCAGAAAAATTAATAACTGAAGGTGTAATTGACACCAATTACGTAAAATTTTTAGAAGAAACATACAAATCAAATCTAGATGAAAATTTAGAAGCATCTCGTAAGAAAAGCTTAACTGTAATTACACCATTTATGCAAAATGAATGGACTGGATTTGAGCAGGTTTCAGACGATGTGATGCTTTCGAAATTTGATACGAAATTTGATAAAAAGCAGCTAACGGATATATCTACAACATTAACAGAACTGCCTTCAGACAAAAAATTCATTAGCAAAATCACGAAATTAATTGGCGACAGAAAAGCTATGTTTTTCGAAAAAGACCAATTAGATTGGGCAATGGGCGAATTATTGGCTTATGGATCTTTAATATCAGAAGGCTATGATGTTCGTATTTCTGGACAAGACGTAGAGCGCGGAACGTTTTCGCACCGTCATGCTGTTATAAAAGTAGAAGAATCAGAAGAAGAAGTGATTTTGTTAAACAATGTCAAAAATAGAAAAGGAAACTTTTATATCTACAATTCGCACCTTTCAGAATATGGAGTAGTTGGTTTTGAATATGGTTATGCATTAGCATCGCCAAACACATTAACCATTTGGGAAGCACAATTTGGAGATTTCTCTAACGGCGCACAAATTATGATTGACCAATACATTTCTGCAGGTGAAGACAAATGGAACAATCAAAATGGACTGGTTTTCTTGTTGCCTCATGGGTATGAAAATCAGGGGGCAGAACACTCCTCTGCTCGTATGGAACGTTATTTACAAATGTGTGCCAAACACAATATGTACATTGCGGATATTACCACTCCAGCCAACTTCTTCCACTTAATGAGAAGACAAATGAAAACTAAATTTCGTAAACCATTAATTGTGTTTACTCCAAAAAGTTTATTACGTCATCCATTAGCGGTTTCAACTGCTGAAGAATTAGCAAATGGGCAATTTCAAGAAGTAATTGACGATACAGTTAAAGACAAAAAAGTCATTAAATCTTTAGTATTCTGTACAGGAAAAGTATATTATGATATAATTGCAAAACGTGAAGAATTAGGAAGAAATGATGTTGTAGTAGTTCGTTTTGAGCAATTATTCCCATTAGCAACAGACCAAATTAAAGCGATTATCAATTCGTACCCAAATGTGGATGATTATGTTTGGGCGCAAGAAGAACCAAAAAATATGGGTGCTTACGGATATTTATTGATGAATTTTGATTTAGTAAAATTACGTTTGGCCTCACCAAAAGCATATAGTGCACCCGCAGCAGGAAGTTACGAACGTTCTAAAAAACGTCAAGCTAACGCAATTGCTATGGTTTTTGATAAAAATTTATTTCAATAATAGTTATACAACACATTAATATAATTTTAGGCAGTGTTTACTACTAAAACTTAAAACGAAAGAATATGATTTTAGAAATGAAAGTCCCATCACCGGGAGAATCTATCACCGAAGTTGAAATTGCAACTTGGTTAGTAAAAGACGGAGATTACGTTGAAAAAGATCAAGCTATTGCTGAAGTAGATTCAGACAAAGCTACGCTTGAGTTACCTGCAGAAGCTAGCGGAATTATTACGCTTAAAGCAGAAGAAGGTGACGCTGTAGCTGTAGGGCAAGTAGTTTGTCATATTGATACGGCAGCTGCTAAACCAGATGGGGCAAAAACTGTGCCTGCGGTTGAAAAAGCACCTGAAATAAAAAAAGAAGAAGTAAAAGCGGCTCCAGTTGCTGAAAAAACATATGCTATAGGAGTACCATCTCCAGCTGCTAAAAAAATATTAGACGAAAAGAATATCAGTTCTTCTGATATCGTTGGAACAGGAAAAGGTGGAAGAATTACTACTGAAGATGCCGCAAATGCCATTCCAGCAATGGGAACATCAACTGGTGGCCCTCGTGGAACGGAAAGAGTAAAACTTTCTATGTTACGTAGAAAAGTAGCAGAGCGTTTAGTAGCAGCTAAAAACGAGACGGCCATGTTAACTACTTTTAACGAAGTAAACATGACGCCAATTAATACTATAAGAAACCAATATAAAGACGAATTTAAGGCAAAACATAATGGTCTTGGGTTAGGTTATATGTCTTTCTTTACAAAAGCGGTTACAAGGGCCTTGCAATTGTACCCAGATGTGAATTCAATGATGGATGGTGATCATAAACTAGCCTTCGATTTTGCAGATATTTCAATTGCTGTCTCTGGACCAAAAGGATTAATGGTTCCTGTAGTTAGAAATGCAGAATTATTAACGTTCCGTGGAGTAGAAGCAGAAATCAAACGTTTGGCTTTACGTGCACGAGACGGACAAATTACTGTTGACGATATGACCGGTGGAACCTTCACCATTACAAATGGTGGTGTTTTTGGAAGTATGTTGTCTACGCCAATTATCAATCCGCCTCAATCTGGAATTTTAGGCATGCATAATATTATTGAGCGCCCAATCGCCGTAAACGGAAAAGTGGAAATTCACCCAATGATGTATGTGGCTTTATCATATGACCACAGAATTATTGATGGTCGTGAATCTGTTGGTTTCTTAGTTGCCGTAAAAGAAGCGCTAGAAAACCCAATGGAATTATTGATGGATAATAATCCTAAAAAAGCGTTGGAGCTGTAAAATTAGCTTTAGAATTATTATTCTGAACTTGTTTCAAAATCTACATATATAAAATCCCAAATTCAATAGAGTTTGGGATTTTTTTTAATTTTTTACAATTTTCTTTACAACACTTTTTTTGTCTGTGGCTAATTTTATAAAATATACACCTTTAGCAACATTGGACAAATTAATTTGGATTTCGCCACCAGAATTGTCAAATTCTTTTTTAGAAAATAGTATTTTCCCTGAAATATCTGTTACTTCTATATTTTGAGGTTGCATGTCTCCAATTTTTACATTGAAAATATCAGTTGACGGATTCGGATATATTACAAAATTGTCATATTCAAATTCTGCTGAAGCAAGAATTGTTGGCAAAGGAGAACGCCACACTCCGCGACCATAAGTTGCTGCAGTAATGTTGTTATCAATATAGTTTATTTCTAAATCTGTTACTTTAACATTTGGCAAACCAGTATCAAATGGCGACCATGAAGCTGCAATATCATCGTAATAATAAACGCCTAATGTTGTCCCTAAATATAAAGAATTGACTGCATTATTCTGATGTGCAATACAAGTTCTTGAAATTGATGGCATCCCAGATGTTGTTATTGCTGAAAAACTAAATCCACCATTTAAAGACTTCATTACTTGAGATGAAGTGTTGTAATAAACAATGTTGCTGTCAGTTGAGTGAACTGTTAAACCTACAATAGTTGCAGTACTTGTGTGTAACAAAGAAAAAGTTACGCCTTCGTCGTCACTTTTATATAACTGTGAATTATTTGCAATGTAAATAGTATTATTGTTTGATGGATCAATGGCAATTAATTCTACATCCGTTGCGCCTATGCTGTCTGGTGTAGTGTTTTGAATAACCCAAGCGTTGTTAACTAATTTATAGAAATTTTTATATGCTGCAAAAACTTCTCCTGAATTGTTTAAAGCAAGTGGAGTAACCCATTTTCCACCATTATCATTTGGCTCCGTTTCATCAACTGGTGCGCCACATAAAAAACCACCTGATGCGCCGCCAGTTGTTGATCTGTAAAATGATTGTCCATATTGAATAAAACCATACGATAAGTTTGAATTGTTTGGGTCTATCGCTACGTCCATTCCATCGGCACCATAAAAATTTTGCCATCTGATGCCGTTAAAGACATGCCCTCCATTATCTTGCAAACCAGAAATAATTTTGTTTGAGGTTTGTTGTGCTACAGCTATTTTGTAGGGTTGACCAATTTGCATAGATTTTGTTAAATCTGTAAAGTTTGTACCCCCATTTGTTGTTACATAAATACCTCCGTCGCTACCACAATATAATTTGTTTCCATAGAATCTTAAAAAATGTATATCGGCATGAGAATATGATGCTGATGATGGAGCACTCCAGCTATTAACTTGTGTCATAGTAACTCCGCCATTAACCGATTTCCAAATGTTTAAAAAACCAGTGTAAATTTCGTTAGCATTAGTTGGCGAAGCAGTTATAGCCATATCATACCAAGCTTGTGTACTAGCAATTTGAGTTGCAGTAGTGTTAACGGCTGTAAAATTTGTTCCTCCATCTGTTGATTTGTATATTCCTTGAAAAATATTACCAGAAGTTACACTTAATGCATAAACAACGTTTGAATCGGCAGCAGTTACGGCAATTGCCATTCTGCCAGCTGTGGCGGGCAACCCAGAACCAACTTGTGTAAAATTAGCCCCAGAATCGGTTGATCTGTAAAATAATGTGGCAGTAGTTGCGTAAATTGTTGTAGGATCGTTTGGTTTAATCTTTAAATCTCGAGTTCCTGTAACACTTAGTGTCTTTGTCCAATTGGTTCCTGCATCTGTGGTTCTAAAAACACCATTATTTGTAGCACACCATAATATGTTTGAATTGGTTGGATGGATATATAATTCTGGACAAGCGCTTCCTGTTATAGTTTTTGTCAAGCCGGTTAAAGTCCATGTTAAACCACCATTTACTGATTTCCAAATCCCTTCGCTTGATGTATTTCCGCCGTCCCTATCTCCAGTTGCAATATATATAATATTTGAATTGTTATAATCAACAGCTATAGAATTTACTCCAATTTGTGGTAGATCATCGGATAATGGCACGAAGATTATGCCGCCATCTATAGATTTCCAAATGCCACCAGCTGGCATACCAACATAAATTGTATTGTCATTTGATGGATCGACTGTGATGCAACTTACTCTGCCTTGCCCAGAGGACCACGAACCAGTATTGATATAAGATTGTGTTCCGTGTATTGGTGTCCAATTACTTGTAACGGCAACAGATTGAGCATTTCGTTGTTGCTTTTTTTGATTGAAAGCCAACATCAAATCGTCGTAGTTTTCTAGCGTTCCATCTTCTTTTATTTGATTTTCTACATTGGTGTACCAACGCATAAACGGTTTGTGACCACTCCCTTTTATATTTGGGTCATGTGTAAGCCAATATTCGTCAAAACTGGCTTTTATTTCTGCCAAAGTAGCTGTTCCGTTTCTTTCACCAAGAGCTTGCATCCAAGGTGCATCTGGATTGTATTGGGCCGATAAAGTGATTGAAATAATCAACAATAATGATGATAATGATTTTTTCATAGTCTTGTTTTTCAATTATTGCATTTTCTTCGACAGTGAGTTTTATAAAATACAACCCTTTAAAATAATTGACAAATATAATAAAATTTCATTATTATCTTGAAATTGTGTTTGTTGCAAACGTTTTATTACTAAAAAAATGGAGATTCTAGGATTTATATAATAATTATTCCTATTCCAATAATAAATATTCTTGTTGGTGGATTAGTTAATATGCACTTGTAGGAATATTTTAATTGGTTAAAATTAAATATTGCCAAGCTTTTAGTCCAATAGGTGCGTCTGTTCTAAATTGTAATTTATTACCCGACATATAATCGGTAAAATCCCCTTTTAGTTGAATTTTTGTTTCAATAGTTTGATTGGATAAATTGGCAATATAAATAACTTTTTTTCCGTATTTTTCTCGTTCAAACGCTAAGATTTTTGTGTCGTCATTTGTTGGAATTCGCTTATATGAAGCTGGATTTTTTCCACCGTGTAAAGCAATATTTTCGTTTTTTAATTGTCCTAATTTGGTTCTTAATTCCCAATCTTTTCCTTTGGTTTTTGGAATTGAATCTTTCTCGAAAAACTTTAAACTGTGTTTCAATCCATACTCATTTCCGCTATACACTAAAGGCATTCCTGGCATAACATAAGTTAATGCAGTTATAGCTTCTTCAGCAGCACCTAATCGAGATTGAATGGTTCCGTTCCAAGAATTTTCATCGTGGTTGTCTACAAAATTCATTAAAATATCATTGTCTTCGTATTTGTTATTTTTCTCTATCATGAACTTATCCCAAGCTGAAACATTTTCTTTTCCTTGTGCGATTTTATTACTGGTATGATGTGCGTCCCAACTGTATTCCATATCAAATAAATTGTCTTTCATCAATTCTGGTTCCCAGGCTTCTGCTAACATGAAAATATTCTTTACAGCCCGTAATTCTGGAATGGTTTTTTGCCAAAAATCGGCAGGAACATTTCCGGCTACATCGCAACGAAAACCATCAATGCCTTCATTTTCAAGCCAATATTTCATGTCGGTAGTCATTTCTTTTCTAAGATTTTGGTTGTCGTAATTTAAATCGGCAACGTCTGTCCAACCCCAAGTTTTTCCTGTTTCTGGATTGATTGGATCTATAATTTCTCCTTTTTCGTTTTGAGTGTAATATTCTGGATGTTGTTTAATCCAAACATGATCCCAACCTGTGTGATTTGGTACCCAATCTAAAATTACATACATACCACTTTGATGCGCTATTTTTACTAATTTTCTAAAATCTTCAATAGTTCCAAATTCTGGATTTACTTTTTTAAAATCAGAAACCGCATAATAACTGCCTAAATATTTATATTGTTCCGCCTCTGGCATTTCTGAAGCAAATTTACTATCATCGCCGCCAGTTGCTTTTCTTTTGGTTTGCGAAATTGGAAAAATTGGCATCACCCAAATAACTTTTACGCCCAATTGTTTCAAATTCGGAATGTCTTTTGTAAAAGCGTTAAACGAACCTTCGGGCGAATATTGACGAATATTCACTTCATAAATAACGGCGTTTTCTAATTTTTCGCTTGTTAAATCAGCTACTGTTTGCGCGTAATTTTTTGTAAAACCGAAGGCAACTAATGCCAATATTGCTACTTTTTTCATAACTATTTAAATAAAAATTGTAAAGGTATTTCTAAACGTTTGTTCCAAGAATTTTCGGTATGATCTGCATTTTCAAATTTCAAATTTTGTGAATTGGAAGCGTCAAATCCTTTAGCTTTTAATATGTCATTGACGTCATTTTCATATTGAACGTATTCCGCATCTAAAGTTGCTGTTCCAAAATCAAAATAAATTTTATGTGTTTTTTGACTGGGTAATTTAGCATTTAAATACTTGAAAAAAGCATTTGGAATAGGATTGTTTTCCACATTTTTTAAACCTATCCAATGTGTCGATAAACAAGCGGCTTTCCCGAAAATAGTTGGATATTCGCAAAGGGCATACATAGAAATTAATCCACCCATGCTAGAACCCATAATTGCGGTGTTTTCTTTATCGGTAAAAACTGAAAAGTTGGCATCTATAAATGGTTTAACTTCGGTAACTAAAAACTTTAAATAGTTGTCCGATGAAATTTGAGTAAAGTCTAAATTTATTTTTTTAGCTTCTTCTATCACGAACTTTTTGTCTGTATCGCTTAAAAAATTAATAGCTTTCTGTGGAAAATAATTTAGCCGTCTTATTTCTGGAATGTTCCAAACAGCAACCACAATAACTTCTTTAATGGCTTTTTTTTGTATTAATGAATCAAGTTTTTCATCTACACCCCATTCTTGTTTGTTCCAAGTGGTTTTCGCATCAAAAAGCATTTGTCCATCGTGCATGTATAGCACTTGGTACTTTTTAGTTTCTGAATAGTTTTTTGGAAACCAGATATCAACCGTTCTGGCAGCAACAAATTTTGATGGAAAATTTTCAATACGTTTTATTTGTCCTACAAAATCGTTATTATTTTGCAAATCACTGATTTTTATATTTTCTTGTGAAAAACACATACAACTAAACGCTATTAAAAACCAAAATCTCATTTGAATCTTATTATTTTAATTCTAAAATTAAACTTGATTTTCCGTCAATAGAAAGTTCTGATTTTAAATCGAAATTCGCATCCGAAATAATGTCTTTCCCACTTGAATATAAAGCCAACCTTTCCTTATATCGATCTAATTTAAACGTTTGTTTGTCTTTACTGTTGTTAATTACAACCATTACGCTTTCGGTATCGTTGTAACGAAAATAAACATACACGTTGTTATCTGGAAGATAATGCATTAATTTTCCTTTATGAATTATAGATTTCGATTTTCTCCAATTGAAAACTTTTGAAGTGAAATCGAAATATTTAGCTTGTTCGACTGTGCGTCCAGAAGCTTTGAAAGCATTGTTTTTATCTGAAGCCCAACCACCTGGAAAATCTTGACGAATATCTGCATCGCCTTTGCCTTTATCTCCTGCCATTCCAATTTCTGAACCATAATATAACTGTGGAATACCGCGCATAGTAGCTAAGATAGTCATGGCCATTTTATACTTATTTAAATCATTTTTATAGTTTTGATTGAAACGATTGGTGTCGTGATTTTCTGCAAAAATTAATAAATTATTTGGGTTGTCGTATAGAAAATCGTTCACGAAATTTTCGTAAAATTTAAACATTCCATCGTTCCAATTTGTGTTGTCTTCATTAAAAACATTTCCAAAAACATCATGCATTGTAAAATCCATTACACTTGGTAAATACGAATTATAGCTTTGAATTTTAGCTATTGGACTGTCTTTTTGCCAATAAGATATTTGTGCTTGATCGTGCATCCAAACTTCACCAACGATATTAAAATAAGGATATTCGTCGGTAATGGCTTTTGTCCATTTTGCAATTCCTACTTTGTCGTTATAGGAATAGGTATCTACTCTAAATCCATCTAAATCGGCATATTCAATCCACCAAATCGCATTTTGAGTCAAATAATTTAATACCAAAGGATTCGATTGATTCAAATCGGGCATACTTGGCACAAACCAACCATCCATACAAAGTTTTGCGTCTGTTGCAGAAGCATTTGTGTCATATTGTGTGGTCATTCGGTAGTTACTTTGTTTGTAACCCGGGAACTGATGAAACCAATCGTATGTTGGCATGTCTTTAAACATCCAATGTTCTGCACCCCAATGATTGGTTACATAATCCTTAACTAACTTCATGTTTTTCTTTTTCATTTCTGAAGAAAGGCGCACATAGTCTTCATTTGTTCCATATCGCGCATCAATTTTATACACATCTGATTGCCCATAGGTATGATACGAATAACCTTTGTCGTTATCTTCGCACAACGGCGTACTCCAAAGTGCTGTAACGCCAAGCGATTGCAGATAATCTAAATTATTTATAATTCCTTGGATGTCGCCTCCATGACGACCACCAGGATTATTTCTGTTGGCTTTTTCTTGTAAATTTGAATCCGAATCGTTTTTTTCATTTCCATTTGCAAATCGGTCTGGCATAATTAAGTACATCATATCTGATGCGTCAAAACTTTTTCTATATCGAGAATTTTCTTTTCTTTTTTTGATAGCATACGATTGATTAAATGATTTTTTGCCGTTTTTAAATGTAAAAATCAACTCTTGCGCCGACACATTTTTCAAATCAATCGTTACGAAAACGTAATTTGGATTTTCGGTTTTTTGAACCTGAGTAATTACTACTCCGTTTGAAACCGTTACGGTATTTTGCGCGATATTTTTACCATAAAACATAATTTGAACCTGATTGTTTGTCATGTTCTCGTACCAAAATGGTGGTTCTACCTTATCAATTTGAGCAAAAGAAAAATTGAATAGTAAAATTGGCAATAAGAAAAATATTTTTTTCATAATCTAGTTTTTATTGTTCTGAATTTATTTAAATCGAAAAGCTGGAACGAGTTCAGCTTGACATTATTATCTTGTAATTATTTTACCTCAACAATACTAATTCCGTAACCACCACCAGGAGCAGTTGTCATTTTTAGTTTTGATTTTTGAGTTACTATTTGTTTGTTTATTTTATACGCTTGCGGATTTGTTTTGTAATGTGCATCGCTTGCATCTGCATAAATTGTAGCCTCATATTTTTTCCCTTTTTCCAAAAAGTCTAAAGAAATGGTTGATGTTCTTGCTTTTAATCCGTTCACGTTTCCAACAAACCAATTATTTGAGTTTTTATCTTTACGAGCCGTTGTGATATAATAACCTGGTTCAGCTTCTACATATTTTGAAGTTGCCCATTCTACTGGAACATCTTTAATAAATTGAAAGGCGTCTAAAAATCGGTTATAATTTTCTGGTAAATCGGCCGCCATTTGTAGTGGACTATACATGACTACATATAATCCCAATTGATTGGCAATAGTAGTGTTACAATGTGAATTATTTCCTGGATTTAGTTTTGCAATATCCATTTCAAAAATTCCTGGTGTGTAATCCATTGGTCCGCCCATTAATCTTGTAAATGGTAAAACAGTAGTATGATTGGCTTTTGATCCGCCAAACGCTTGAAATTCAGTTCCACGAGCGGATTCGTTTCCAATTAAATTTGGATATGTTCTGCAAATTCCTGTAGGACGAACGGCTTCGTGTGCGTTTACCATAATTTCATAATCTACCGCTTTTTCAATACAATATTGGTAATGATTTAAGATAGATTGACTATAATGATGCTCGCCTAAAGGCAAAATATTTCCTACATAACCACTTTTTACAGCGTTATATCCATTATCTTTCATAAATTGATATGCTACATCTAAATGGCGTTCGTAATTTCTGGTTGATCCAGACGATTCATGATGCATAATCATTTTAATGCCTTTTGATTTGGCATATTCATGAATTCCTTTTACATCAAAATCTGGATACGCCGAAATAAAATCGAAAACATAATCTTTTTCATGGCCAAACCAATCTTCCCAACCTTCATTCCAACCCTCAACTAAAACCGCATCAAAACCATGAAGTGCCGCAAAATCGATATACTCTTTTACATGTTTGATATTTGCAGCGTGTTTGGCACTTTGTTTTACTTTAGTATAATCCGTTACTCCAAGTTGAATAGACGGCAAATCGTCTGTATAAGCCCAAGAGCT
Organism: Chryseobacterium gleum; assembly: GCA_945897915.1. Taxonomy (GTDB): domain Bacteria; phylum Bacteroidota; class Bacteroidia; order Flavobacteriales; family Flavobacteriaceae; genus Flavobacterium. Next base: position 39,116 of record CAMDGB010000007.1, read on the forward strand.
TTTTCCGGTAATCATTTCCCACCAAACGCCAACATATTTTACGGGTTTAATCCATGCTGTATTTTCAATTTTACAAGGTTCGTTTAAGTTTAATGTCATTCTTGAAGCTAAAACTTCTCTGGCATCGTTGCTAACGATAATTGTTCGCCAAGGCGAAACACTTGGTGCTTGAATGTGTCCTTTATTTCCTTGTGCGTCTGGCGTTAAGTGCGATTGAAACACAAAATTTGCATCGTCTAAATTTAGATGCATACAAGAATAATTAATCAAAGCCGCTTCGTGGATATTGATATATAAGCCGTCAGTTGTTTTCATCATTAAAGAAGTTTGCACGCCTGTATCTGAAAACTGTTTTTGTGAAGCATTTTCAGAAACTGCACTTTTAAATAAACCTCTAATTTCAGATAATTTACTCTCAGTGTAGTCGTATTCTTGCGTGTCGTAATCTCCTGGAATCCAAAATGCGGTGTGATTTCCAGTCATGGCAAATTCGGTTCTTTCTTCTTTAATCACAAAATAAATTAAGTTTTTTTGCTGAGGAAATTCATATCGGAAACCTAAACCTTCATTGAACAAACGAAAACGAACGATGATTTCTCTGTCGGTTTCATTTTGTTTTAGTTTTACGGCTAATTCGTTGTAGTGATTTTGAATTTGTGTTTCTTCGCCCCAAACCGTTTTCCAAGTTTCATTGAATGTGCTTTGTTTCGAATCAATCACTTTAAAATCATTTAGTAACGACTTTTTTTCTTTTTGTAATTCTAATCCTAGTTTACTTTTTTTAATTACTTCTTCGTTTTTGAAAAAAAGTTGATACATAGGTGTGCCATCATTTCCTAAAGAAAACGACATTTTAAAATTACCGTTTGGCGATTGAAATTCTTGAGCAGAAGCACCAAAAATAGCTGTTAAAACAAGGATAACCGAAAAAATATTTTTCATATTTAGTGTTTTTTAGATACTGAAACAAGTTCAGCGTGACAATGCATTTTATTAATTTTTTACTAATTGCGATGCGCCATTAATGATTACTTCTACTTCTTGATTCCCTTCAACAGTAACTTTGGCTTCTTGATGGGTGACTTCAACTTTTACGATTGCATTTCTGAAATTTACTTTAAAAGAATAGCCTTTCCATTGTTCTGGAATTCTTGGTTCAAAGTGCAATTGGTTATTTTTAACTCGCATACCACCGAAACCTTCTACAATACTCATCCAAGTTCCTGCCATTGAAGTAATGTGTAATCCTTCGTGTACTTCTTTATTATAATCGTCTAAATCTAATCGAGACGTTCTTAAATAAAACTGATAGGCCTGATCCATTCTTCCTAAAGCAGCAGCTTGAATAGCGTGCACACAAGGAGAAAGTGAACTTTCATGAACCGTAAAAGGTTCGTAAAAATCGAAATGTCTTTCTAATTGTTCTTTGGTAAAATCATTTTCAAAGAAATAAAAACCTTGAAGTGTATCTGCTTGTTTTATGTATGGCGAACGTAAAATTCTGTCCCAACTCCATTTTTGATTAATTGGTCGTTGAGATTTATCTAAATCTGAAACTTTTATTAATTCTTTATCTAAAAAACCATCTTGTTGTAAAAATACCCCATGTTCTTCTGAAAATGGGAAATACATATTATCTGCAGTATTTTTCCAAGATTGTAATTCGGCAGCATTTAAGTTTAATTTGCTCATAATTCGAGAATAATCTGAATCATATTCTGATTTTACTTTTTCAATTTGAGCTAAAGTATAATTTAAACACCATTTTGCGATATAATTGGTGTACCAATTATTATTTACGTTATTTTCATATTCATTTGGTCCTGTTACACCTAAAATCACAAATTGATTTTTCTCTGTTGAAAAAGTGGCTCTTTGATGCCAAAAACGAGCAATTCCAATTAAAACTTCTAATCCTTTTTCTGGAATGTAACTGTAATCGCCTGTGAAACGGTAATAATTATAAATAGCAAATGCAATGGCGCCATTTCGGTGAATTTCTTCAAAAGTAATTTCCCATTCGTTATGACATTCTTCACCATTCATGGTTACCATCGGATATAATGCAGCTCCATTTTTGAAGCCCAAGTTTTTTTCGGCATTTTCGATGGCTTTATCCAATTGATTGTATCGGTATTCTAACAAACTTCTGGCTACATTTTGATCTTTCGTTGCCATGTAAAACGGGATACAATACGCTTCGGTGTCCCAATAGGTGGAGCCTCCGTATTTTTCGCCTGTAAAGCCTTTTGGTCCAATATTTAATCGAGTGTCTTTTCCTAAATAGGTTTGGTTTAATTGAAATATATTGAAACGAATACCTTGCTGTGCTTTGGTATCACCTTCGATAGTGATGTCGCTCATTTCCCAAATTTTAGCCCACGCTACTTTTTGATTTTCCAACAAGGCATTAAATCCTAAAGTAGTGGCTTGAACCAATATTTTTTTTGCTGAAGAAATAAGGTATTCTTCTTTATGATTTGTTGAAATCGTGTAGCCCCCATATTTTTGAATACTAACAGTTTGTCCTTGTGTGGCAGCCACTTCATAAGAAAACATAATTTTTGAAGCTTCTTTTGTTACCTCAACAGGTTTTGCATCGGTAATTTCGTTATTTACTATAATTTGATTTTGCATATAAGTGGCAACTGTAAACTTTGTTTTTAAAGTTCGAGCCACAATAAATGCACTATTTTCTTCGTTTTTAATTTCTAAGGTTTCCCAGAATTTTTCTTCCCAGTTGGTATCTTCATTTTCAATACCGGCATCTAAATACGGTTTAAAAACTACTTTTGCATCGGTATTTATTGGTGTAACTTGGTATTTTATAGCTCCTAATTCGTCAATATCTAAAGATAAAAAACGAGTAACATCAACTGAAATAGCTACATCATTTTGAAGTACTGCTTGAAACGAACGTTGGTACCAACCTTCTTTCATATTCAATTCACGTCTGAAGTTTGAAACTGATTTACAAGTTGCTAAGTCTAAATTTTCGCCATTAACTTCTATATTAATTCCAATCCAATTTGGTGCATTTAACACCTTAGCAAAATATTCGGGATAGCCGTTTTTCCACCAGCCTACTTTTGTTTTATCTGGATAATATACCCCGGCAATGTAACTACCTTGAAACGTATCACCAGAGTAATGCTCTTCAAAATTGGCACGTTGCCCCATGGCGCCATTTCCAATACTAAATAAACTTTCGGAAGATTTTACTCTATCCGCTTCAAATCCTTCTTCTATGATTGACCAATTATTTGGTACGATATAATCCTGATTCATTTTCTTTGTAATTTGTCAATTCTCAATTAGTCAGTTTGACAATTTCTATTTGTTAATTAATTGCATTATAAAATCGTTATTCATTTCTGTAAAATCTCTAAAACAAAAATTCGATTCGTGTAATACTTCTTTCTCACCAATACCTACACTGGTCATTCCAGCTACATTTGCCGCTTGAATACCTGCTACTGAATCTTCAAAAACAATAGCGTCTTTGTATGCCACCTGAACTTGGTTTGCCCCTTGCAGAAAAACTTCTGGATCGGGTTTGGCATTGGTTACATCATTTCCGTCAACAAGTGCATCAAAATAATGCAAAATGTTCACTTTTTCTAAAATTGGTCGGGCATTTTTACTTGCCGAACCCAATACAACATATTGATTATTGGTTTTTAAAAATTGAAGTACTTCTTCTACACGAGGTAAAATTTCAGATTTGTCCATTTTATATATAAATGCTAAATAGTCTTCATTTTTTTGTGCCAACCAATTGTTTTTATCTTCTTGAGACGCTTGCACATTTCCTTGAGATAAAATAATTTCTAACGAACGAACGCGACTTACGCCTTTTAGTTGTTCGTTGATTTCGTGCGTAAAATTAATATTCAAGCTATCGGCTAATTTTTTCCATGCCAAAAAATGAAATTTGGCGGTGTCGACAATTACGCCGTCTAAATCGAATATAAATGCTTTTTTGTTCATTCTGTTTGTTTAACCTGAAATTGCATTTTTATCTGTAATAAAGAAATTACATAATCCTGCAATAATTAATAATAATCCAGCCAAAAGCATGGCATTAATGTGTGCTTCACCAATTAATTTATACAAATAATTGATTCCTCCAAGTGCAGCAATAATTTGAGGAATTACAATAAACATATTGAAAAGCCCCATCATCATTCCCATTTTATTTGGATTGACTGAACTTGACAACATAGCATAAGGCATCGACAAAATACTCCCCCAAGAAAAACCAATTAATACAAACGAATACATTAATGTTTCTGGTGTAGCATAAAACATGTAAATAAATCCAAATCCACCCAGAATCAAAGATGCCATGTGAATGTATTTTCTATTTATTTTGTTTTTCATCGTATAAAAGGTAAGTAACAAGGCAAAAACCATTGAAGACAATCCATATACACCAGTTGCAGAACCTACTAAATCGGCGGCATTATTGTAAACTTTGTCTTTTGCTTGATATTCTTGCTCTTTTAATGTGCTAAGAAAAATTACTTCTTCTTCGCTGTTTTTAAGAACAGCTCCTTTATTATCCAATTTCGCAAATTCTTTTACATCTGGTTTTGGAGAATGAAAAACATGTTCTGTTAGTGCTGGCGTGGATAAGCTCCACATCGTAAAAAATGCAAACCAACTAAAAAACTGAATTAATCCCAATTTTTTCATGGTAACAGGCATTTCTTTCAAGCTAATTACTAAATCTGGAATAAAGCGAGATTTGGTTTTTTCGGTAAGAAATTGATTCAAATCTTCTGGTGGATTTTCTTTTGTGGTAAATATGGTATATAAAATACTACCAAAAAACACAAATGCGCCAACAGAAAACGCCACAATAACTGATTGTGGAATTACGCCGGCTGCTGCTTCATTTGTTACACCTAATTTATTCACCAACCAAGGTAAATTACTGGCAATCCATGTTCCAATTCCGATGATTAATGTTTGAATAACAAATCCGTTTGAACGCTGAGATTCGGGTAGTTTATCTGCCACTAAAGCACGAAAAGGTTCCATGCTAATATTAATGGAAGAATCTAAAACCCATAGTAAACCTGCTGCAATCCATAATGCAGGAGAATGTGGCATGAAAAACAGTGTTATAGAAGCTAATATAGCTCCGATAAGGAAAAATGGTTTTCTTCTACCAAATTCAGGACTCCAAGTATTGTCAGATAGATATCCAACAATTGGTTGCACCAACAAACCAGTTAAAGGTGCGGCCACCCAAAGACCAGGAATGTCGTCTACTTCAGCGCCAAGTGTTTGAAAAATTCTAGACATAAAGCCGCCTTGTAAGGCAAAACCAAACTGTATTCCTAAGAATCCGAAACTCATGTTCCATATTTCCCAGAAATGTAACTTACGCTTTTCCATTTATCGTAATTAGTTGTTAATACTACGATAAGCGTTTATAATGTGCTTATCAAAACTATACTTAATTTTTGAAGTGAAATATAAGCTTTGATTGACACAAATTAAAGCAAATTATTTTAAATAATCTAAAATTTGTGCCTCAAAAAAATGTGAAAAGTTTCATTAATAAATTTTAAATACTTGAATTTCAATTTATTAAAAAAACTATTACGTTGTCGTAGATTCTCTAAAAATTAATTCGGTTTCAATAATTTCTGTAGTGTATTGTTCGTCATCTTCGTCTTTTTCAAGTCGTTCAATAAGCATTTTTGCTGCTTTTTGACCCATTTTAATTCCGTTTTGACTTATAGTAGTAATTGTTGGCGTTGAAAATTGAGAAATAATTCCGTCTGTGAAACCTATAACTGCAATATCATCTGGCACTTTTTTGCCTAATTTATTAATCGCTTTAATGGCTGTTACGGCAAATAATTCGTTCACTGCAAAAACAGCATCAATTGTATTATTTGTAATTAAATCGATAATTTGATCCTGACAATGGTCTATGTCTTCTACTTTTATTATTAAATTTTCATCAAGTTTAATGTTGTAATCCGCTAACGCCTTTAAATAACCTTCTGTACGAAGTTTTCCAACACTTACATAATCTACAGTTGTTATTAAGGCAATATTTTTATATTTATTTGTGATAAAAAATTCAGTTGCATTATATGCCGCCAATTGATCATCAATAATAACTTTGTCACAAAAAACATCATTTGTAACTCGGTCAAAAAGCACCACAGGCATCCCCTGATTAATTACTTCTTCTAAATGGTGAAAATCTTTTTTTTGTTGCGTTTCTTTAGAAAGCGACATAATAAAGCCGTCTGTACTACCATTGGCAAGCATTTCAAGATTTATCACTTCTTTATCAAAAGATTCGTCCGAAAGCGTCACAATAACATTATAGCCAAATTCATTAGCAACGTGCTCAATCCCACTAATAACAGTAGCAAAGAAATGATGAACAATTTCTGGAATAATAATTCCGATTGTTTTTGTTTTCTTGTTTTTTAAACTTAACGCAATATTATTAGGCTTATAATTGTATAATTTAGCAAAAGCTTTCACTTTCAGTCTTGTTTCTTCACTAATTTCATGACTATCTCTTAATGATTTTGAAACGGTAGAAATGGAAATATCAAGCTCTTTTGCAATTTGCTTTAAAGTTACTTTTCTTCTCATTATAATTTTGAATTAAAGATGATTTTTGGCTACAAGATACATTTTTTATTTTTATTAGAAAAGTGGCGTTTTTTTTCGAAATTATGAAAATGGAATTTTTATGATAATAAAATTATTTATCCTATTCATTTTCAGCAAAAAAAACGCATAAATAATAAAGTTTTCAACACGAAAACGTTTTCGTAGCTTAATATATTTTATTAGATTTTGATTAATGAAAATTTTACATACATTTAACCTTTGAAGTGAATATATAAGCAAAAAACTGACTATTAATTTAAACAAAATGTATGAAAACAATGCTAAAAAAATTACTGTTTTTTATGCTCGTTTTACCTTTAAGTGTTTTGGCTCAAAACAGCTTATCAGGTAAAGTAACAGACGCATCTAGCAATCAAGCTATGTCTGGCGTTTCGGTAGTAATTACTGGAACATCTAATGGAACATTCACTAATTCAGATGGAACATTTACTTTAAAAAATGTAAAATCTGGAGACAATGTTTCTTTCTCATTTTTGGGATTTAAAACAGAAACTATTGCTTACACTAATCAACAAAACATTTCAGTTTCTTTACAACAAGACGGACAAGGAATTGAAGAGGTTTTAGTAGTAGGTTACGGTAAAGTTAAGAAAAAAGACGCTACTGGATCAGTAACGCAAATCTCTTCTAAAGATTTTAACAAAGGGGCTACGCCAACTGTTGAAAATTTATTAAATGGTAGAGTTGCAGGGGTTCAAATTTCAACTGGTGGTGGTCCAGGATCTGGTTCAGCAATTAGAATTAGAGGTGGGGCTTCATTATCAGCTAATAACGAACCTTTAATTGTTATTGATGGATTGCCTTTACAAAATTCATCGGATGGAACTCCATCAGGATCAAGAAACTTTTTGGCAACTATTGATCCAACTACAATTGAGTCATTTACTGTTTTAAAAGATGCGGCCTCAACTGCAATTTATGGAGCAAGAGCTTCTAATGGTGTAATTTTAATTACAACAAAAAAAGGAAGCAAAAAACTCAGTGTTGAATATAATTTTCAATACGGTTCAGGGCAAAACAAAAGAAAAATTGACGTTTTAAACGCTGCTGAATTTGTTAGTGCTATTGAATCAAAATTTCCTAATTTAACAAATCAATTAGGTATTGATGATCCAAAATCAACGCTAACTGATAATTTGGCTACACCAGGAGTAATTGAAGGTAGAATACTTTCTGATACTGATTGGCAAGATGAAATTTACAGAAAAACCGACTACGTAGTGAATACTATTAATTTAGGTGGAAGTTTATTTAACATGATTCCTACAAGAGTAACAGCAACAAATACGTATCAAGAAGGATTGGTTTTAACAGACAAGTTTAACAGAACAAACTTTGGTTTAGCTTTAAGTCCGAGTTTTTTAAACAATCACTTAAAAGTAAATGTAAACGCAAATTATTCTAACGAAAAAAACAAATTTGCTGCAACTCCAATTGGAGCTGCCTTAAGAATGGACCCTACTAAACCTGTTTTAAGCGGTAATACTGCTTGGGGTGGATACACTGAATTTTTAGCACCGGGTACTACAACAAATCAATTAGCATCAGGAGGAACAAGAAATCCAGTTGGAAATATTTTATTAAACAATAGTATATCTAATGTTAATAGATTTTTTGGAAATGTTCAAGTAGACTACAAATTTCATTTCTTACCAGAATTAAGAGCTGTAGTAAATGTAGGTATGGACCAATCTGAAGGGAAAGGAACAAATATTACTGGCGCAAATTCTGCTGTAGCATTTAGTATATTAGATGGAACCGTTCAAACAAATAAAAAAGGAACTAACGAATCGTATTCTTCAAATTTAACAAACAAATTATTTGATGGTTATTTAAACTATGCAAAAAAATTCGGTAAGTTAGATTTAGATGCAACTGCTGGTTATTCATATCAAAAATTTGAACAAACTAGATATAATTCTGGAAATAGCTTCAACCCTAATAGAAACGAAGATACTTACAAGGCGCCAGATTTAGTATTATTAGGTTTCTTTGGAAGAACTAACTTTACTTGGAGCGATAAATATATCATTTCGTTATCTTACAGAAAAGATGGGTCTTCAAGATTTCCAAAATCTGAAAAATATGGTAACTTCCCAGGAGCCTCTTTTGCATGGAAAGTAAACAAAGATTTCTTTAAAGAAAGCAACTTAATTTCTGACTTGAAATTACGTGCAGGTTGGGGTGTTACAGGACAACAGGATTTATTTGTAAATGATTTCTTTATTCCAAGATATCAAACTAGTAATTCAGATTCACAATATACATTTGGAAACACACCAATTATAGTAGGTTCACCATTAGCGTTTAACGACCAATTAAAATGGGAACAAACTACAAATTATAATGCGGGTATTGACTATGGTTTCTGGAAAAACAGAATTTCTGGAAGTGTAGATGTATTTTACAAATTATCTGAAGATTTGTTATTTGGAAATGCACCATTTGCTGATGGTTCTAACTTTTCTAATCAAGGACCACAAAACCTTGGAAGTTTTACTACTAAAGGTATAGAATTAAATGTAAATGCAGATATTTTTAGAGATACAAATTTCAAATGGAATGTAAACTTTAATGCCTCAACTTATGAAAGAAGAATTAAAAGTTTACCTGCTGGAAACAATGTATTAGTTGGAGATATTGGTGGTGGTACTGGTGGAAAAATTCAAATTTTCAGTGAAGGATGGACGCCAAATTCATTTTATGTATACAACCAATTATATAATTCAAATGGTACGCCAATCGAAGGTGCATTTGCAGACCTTAATGGAGATAAAATTATAAATGAAAACGACAGATATATTTTTAACAATCCGGATCCTGCTGCTTTATTAGGTTTTCAATCAAGCATGAACTATAAAAATATTGATTTTTCGTTTAACATGAGAGCAAGTATAGGAAACAAAAATTATAACAATGTGAATTCTGCAAATGCATACACTACTTTATTAAGTGATGTTGGAGGAACAATTGCAAACGTTCCAAGTTCTACCTTTGAAAGTAACTTTACAAGTACCGGAAATAATGTAATTTTTTCTGATTACTATATAGAAGATGCTTCATTTTTAAGAGTAGATAATATTACTTTAGGATATACATTCCCTCAAACGGCTACAAGAAAATCTACTATTAGATTTTCGGCTGGATTGCAAAATCCTAACTTTTTACTTTTCACAAAATATTCTGGATTGGATCCTGAAGTATTTGGTGGAATTGATAACACTATTTATCCTAGACAAGAACAATTTTTGTTAGGTGTAAATGTTAAATTTTAAAATAATAAATATGAGAAATTTTAAAACAAATTTAATAGCATTCTTTGGAATAACTATGCTATTTTCTTCTTGTACAGATGACTTAAATGTAATTCCAGAAGATGATGACATCTTTTTAACTGAAGCTTTTTTTAGTACACCTGAATCGTACAGACAAGGTATTGCTGGCGTATATTCTAATTTATCTTTAACTGGATTAACAGGAGCTGGTTCTTCTAATATTTCAGGATTAGATGCTGGTACAAGTCAATACGGGCGTTGTTTATGGTACTTACAAAACTTAAGTACGGATGAAGTTATATGGAGTTATGAAAATGACCCCGGTGTGGCGGAAATTCAAAGAAATACTTGGACATCAAACAATGTTATTGTTTTAGGTATGTTTGCAAGATCAATGGCGCAAGTTGCTTTTTGTAATGAATATTTAAGACAAACAACTTCTGAAAAATTAAGCAATCGTGGTGTTACTAATTCACAACTTTTAGCAAATATTGCTGATTACAGAAATGAAGCAAGAGCAGTAAGAGCTCTAGCATATTATCACTTAATGGATATGTTCGGTAAAGCAGCTTTTAATACTGAAAATGATATTGTAGGTCAAGCTGGTCCAGAATATAATAGACAGCAATTATTTACATTCATTGAAAGTGAATTAAATGCAATTGTTCCAAACTTAAAAGCACCAAGAACAAATGAATACGGAAGAGTAGATAAAGCATTCGCATGGATGATTTTAGCTAAAATGTATTTAAATGCTGAAGTATATGTAGGTCAAAACAAATATGACCAATGTGTTACTATGTGTAATAATGTTATTGGTGGTGGTTATACTTTAGAAGCAAACTATTTACATAACTTTACTGCAGACAATCATACTTCAACTGAAATGATTTTTTCTTTACAATCTGATGGAAACGTAACTCAAAACTATGGTCCTACAACTGTTATGATTAATGGTCAAGTAGGTTCTATTGAACAAAATGGTTCTGCTATGGGTGTTGGCTCAGGCGGCTGGGGTGGTGCTTTACGTTTGAGAAAACAATTTGTTGAAAAATTCAACGGATCGTCGTTTAATTCAGATGAAAGAAAAACAATTATTTCTGGAGCTAGACCAATTAATATTACAACAATAGCAGATAGAGATCAAGGGTTTGTATTAGCAAAATATTCAAATAAAACTTCAACAGGTGCTGCAGGAGTAAACCAAGGGTTTGTAGATACTGATTTCCCTTTATTCCGTTTAGCAGATGTTTACTTAATGTATGCTGAATGTGCAAAAAGAGGTGCTGGAAACGCAACTATTTCTCAAGCGGTTACTTATGTAAACAACTTAAGAGAAAGAGCAAACAATAGCACAGTTGCAAATATCTCATCAACTGATTTAACTTTAGATTTTATCTTAGATGAACGTGCAAGAGAATTACATTGGGAAGGACACAGAAGACAAGATTTAATTCGTTTCAACAAATATGTTGGAGGAAGCTATAACTGGGCATGGAAAGGTAACGGTTCTAATGGAATTGCTTTACCAGCACACTTTAATGTATTCCCTATTCCAGCATTGAGTTTATCTGCAAATTCTAACTTAACACAAAACACAGGATATTAATAAATAAAACTAAATAATTATGAAAAATATATTTAAATCAATTTTAACAGTATTTGTTGCTTTAGCAATGACTTCATGTGAAGACGAAAGCAACTTAGCGTATGTAAATGAAGCAGGTGATTTTAGAATTACTTCACCAACTTCAGGTAGTAGTGTAGTTTTAAATCCAGATTATCCAACTAATCCAGCATTAGGTTTAACTTGGGAAGCTGCAAATTTCGGAACTCCAACTGCAATAAATTATACAGTACAAGTTTCATTAGCTGGATCAAATTTTGCTAATGTGACTAACGTTACATCAACTAACAATACTTTTGCATCAGTAAACGTAGAAGATTTGAACGGCGCAGTAGTAGACGCGGGTTTAACTCCATATACTCAAGGCGGAGTTGATATTCGTATCAAAGCAACAATTGGAACAAATGCTGAAATGACTAAATATTCAAGTAAAATTACATATTTAGTTACGCCTTACACTACTGAATTACCAAAATTAGCCGTGCCAGGAAACCACCAAGGTTGGAATCCTAGTACAGCACCAAGAATTGCAGCTTCTGGATTTGGTTTAACAGATTATGAAGGTTATGTGTATTTAAATGGTGGTCATAAATTTGTAGGTCCTGATACAGCTGGTAATTACAACTGGGGGAACACAGACTGGGGTGATAATGGTTCATTCTCTGGTGTTTTAGCAGTAACAGGAGAATCTGACTGTACAGCTACAGCTGGATACTACAGAGTTCAAGCTAATACTACAACATTAACATATAGCGAAACATTAACAAATTGGGGTATTATAGGTGCTGCAACTCCAGGTGGGTGGAATACTAGTACAGCATTAACTTACAATTCAACTACAAAAAAATGGGAAGGTACTGTTACATTAACTGCAGGCGCGTTCAAATTTAGAGCTAACAATGCTTGGACAATTAACTTAGGTGGTGACAGTGATCAAGATGGTTCAATGAATTACGATGGTCCTGACTTAACTATTGCTACTGGGGGTACTTACTCTGTAATCTTAGACTTAAGCAATCCAAGAGCATACACGTATTCAATACAATAATAAAAAAACAAAACTAATTAAGGGCTGTTTTACAGCCCTTTTTTTTACATAATTTTATGAGAAATATTTATTTTATATTACTACTATTTTTAAGTTGTAGTTCGTTTTCGCAAGTTTCTTGGCAAGGTGGTATCACTCCTGAAGCTAATCAATCGGGTACAATCCTGTTCGATAAAACAGGTACGGGTTTAGCGTCTTATACTGGAACTATTTATGCTCATACAGGCGTGACACTTAATGGAATTGCTTGGCAAAATGTAATTAGTAATTGGGGAAATACAAACCAACCAACTCTAACTCTTGTTTCGGGAAATATTTATAAATTAGATTTAGCACCAACATTACAAAATTTTTACTCAGTAACTAGTGGTGCTATTTCAAAAATAAATATTGTTTTAAGAAGTGCTTCGGGTACAATGCAAACTACTGACTTAGAGCTAAATGTTGGCGCATATCAAGCTAATTTAACGGCTCCAATTGAAAATAGTACTACCTTATTAAACTCAGGACAAAGTTTGCTAATTACAGCAAATAATACAAACGGAAATGCTAATTATAATTTATTGGCAAACGGAATAAGCATAAATACTTCAATAGGAGCTACTTATTCTTATACCGATATAAATATTACGGCAAACAAAAATTATGAATTACAAATAACACAAAACGGAACAATATATAATAAAAAATTTAGTGCAATTATTAATCCTGGGATACTGTCGCAAGCATTACCTAATGGATTAGAAATAGGAATAAATTATAATGTTTCAGATGCTACTAAAGCAACATTGGTTTTAGAAGCGCCAGGAAAAGATTATGTATACGTAGCTGGCTCTTTTAATAATTGGCAGCCAACATTAAGTTATGCAATGAGAAAAGACCCAATAAATGGGAAGTTTTGGTTAGAATTAAACAACTTAACTTCTGGAACAGAATATTTATATCAATATTGGGTAGTAGATGCATCTCCAATAGCCAATTCTCCTAGTATTGTAAAAACCGCAGACCCTTGTTCCACATTAGTTTTATCTTCTTATGACGATCCATGGATTCCAGCTGGTAGTTATCCAAACATACCTACTTATCCAAATGGACAGAATAGAGAAATTACTGTATTACAAACAGGACAAAGTAGTTATAATTGGCAAAACACTAGCTTTACAAAGCCTAATAAGGATAAATTAGTTATCTACGAAGTGCTTATAAGAGATTTTGATTCAGATCGAAACTATCAAGACTTAATTGATAAAATCGAATATTTCAAAAACTTAGGTATTAACGCCATCGAATTAATGCCAGTTATGGAATTTGAAGGTAATGAAAGCTGGGGTTATAATACTGCCTATCACATGGCTTTAGATAAATTTTATGGCACAAAAAACAAATTAAAAGAATTTGTTGATTTATGTCATCAAAACGGAATAGCCGTAATATTAGACATTGCTTTCAACCATGCTTTTGGAAGAAATCCAATGATAAGAATGTGGATGAATGATCCTGATGGAGACGGCTGGGGAAGTCCAAGCACAGAAAATCCTTATTTTAATACGGTAGCAAAACATAGTTATAGTGTAGGTGAAGATTTTAATCATGCTTCCAATTTCACAAAAGAATATGTAAAAAAGACTATTAAACACTGGATAACCGAATTTAAAATTGATGGTTTTCGTTGGGATTTAACCAAAGGATTTACTCAAAATTGTACTTCAGGTGATCAAACTTGTACTAATAATTATCAAGCAGATAGAGTAGCAATTCTTAAAGATTATGCTGATTATTCCTGGGTGTTAGATCCAAATCATTATGTGATTTTTGAACATTTAGGCTCTGATTTTGAAGAACAACAATGGGCAAATTATAGGTTAGATGAAGGTAAAGGAATTATGATGTGGGGAGAATTATACGAACCTTATAAACAACTTACTTTAGGATATTCTACAAATGGAGATATTACAAGAATGGGACACATAAGTAGAGGATTTAATGGAAAACGTTTAATTGGTTATTCTGAAAGTCATGATAAAGACCGATTAATGTACCAAGCATTTACTTTTGGAAATAGTGCAGGAACAGCCCCTGTTGGCGGGAATTTAAACAATACCTTGAACAGAATGGCAAATGTAGGTGCAACTAGCTTACTAATTCCTGGCCCAAAAATGATTTGGCATTTTCAAGAATTAGGAATGGACGATTCTATTTATGCTTGTGAAAATGGTACAGTAAATAGTGAATCTGATACTACACCTGGCGATTGCAAATTAGCAACAAAACAACAGCCACAATGGGTGGAAAACTGGCTAACCACTTCACCTAGAAATACCATTTATTCCGATTATGCAAAATTCATAAAAATGAAAAAAAATGATCCTGTTTTTAACGGTGATTACACTATTAGTATAAACGGAAGCAACATCAAACAAAGAATATATATCTATGATAATGCCTTACCTGCATCTCAATTAAAAAACGTAGTTATTTTAGCAAATTATTCAGTAGCAGCACAAAGTATTACTGCAGATTTCCCTTATACAGGAACTTGGTATAATTTAATGGATAACACAACTACAAATGTAACTGCAACAAATATGCAAATTACATTAGGTCCAGGAGAATACCGAATTTTTGGTAATCAAGTTTCTGCGGCATTATCTAATGATAGTTTTGAAGCAATAACTAAAGTGGAACTGTATCCAAATCCTAGCTCGAGTGCTTTTCAAATTTCTTTAGATGCCAAAAAAGTAGAAATTTATTCACTAACAGGACAATTAATTCAAACTGAAAATAATATTTTAGCAAATAAAGAAATAAATATTTCTAACTTAGCTAAAGGAATTTACATTGTAAAAATCACCAATTCTGATGCGATTGCTATAAGTAAGAAATTGATAAAAGAATAAGAAATAAATTACAAATAAAAAGGTGTCTACATTTAGACACCTTTTTTTATTCTGTATAATTTATACTAATTCTGGAACAACTATATGTTCAATAGCATTCCACAACCCTATTCTTTTTTGAAGCGATTCTTGTGCTACTTGCGCTACTTCTTGCCATTTTTTTTCATCTGAACCGCATAAATAATCAATCATTTTCATCGCCATTGGCCCATGTTCATCTGCGTCCAGCTCAATGTGTCTTTCAAAGTAATAAATTAATTTAGACACATTTGTTTCTGGGAAGTTTTTCTGAAAACTTTTAACTATTTCAGTAAACATATTCGGAATTAAATCTTCACGACCAAATGTAAATGCCGATGCAATTTTATGAGGTTGGCCTGTTTCAATTATAGTAAATGTAAAATGTAAAAAGTCCTTAACTTCTGTTGGTAAATGCGAATTTTTAATAGCTACAAAAACGTTTTTGGTAATAGCTACTTGCTCTAAAAAATCTAAAACGGGTTGCGTAGTTGCCCCGCATTCTTTCATAGCATCTAAATACATTTCAAAATGACTTTGACGTGAACCATCTAAAGCCAAATCAGATTCTTCTGCAACTACAATTTCATTAATTAAATAGCGTAACTCTGGGTTTGGTGAAGCCGTCCAAGGAATAGAAACCGAAGTTAAATGAATTTGCAATCCTTTTAACAAAGACATAAAATCCCAAACTGCATAAATATGGTGTGTTAAAAAAACATGTAAATCTTCAACTGTTTGAATTTTTGAGTACAAAGAATGATTTAACAATTCTTGTCTTAACGGATCAATTTTGGTTTTTATCGTATTCGTGTTCATCGCGTTGTTTATATATTTCTAATATTGATACAAAAGTAAAAATGCTTCTCCATATAGAGAAGCATTTTGTATCAATTTTATTTATTGTTTAATCTAATTAATAAATTATTTGAATGCAGAAAGACCAGTAATATCCATTCCTGTTATCAATAAATGAATGTCGTGCGTTCCTTCATAAGTAACAACCGATTCTAAATTCATCATATGACGCATGATAGAATATTCGCCTGTAATTCCCATTCCGCCTAACATTTGACGTGCATCACGAGCAATGGTTAAAGCCATGTCAACATTATTTCTTTTGGCCATAGAAATTTGAGCTGTTGTAGCTCTTCCTTCATTTCTTAATACGCCTAATCGCCAAGTTAATAATTGCGCTTTTGTGATTTCAGTAATCATTTCTGCTAATTTCTTTTGTTGCAATTGTGTCGCCCCAATTGGTTTGTCAAATTGAATTCTTTCTTTAGAATAACGCAAAGCCGTATCGTAACAATCCATAGCGGCGCCAATTGCACCCCAAGCAATTCCATAACGTGCAGAATCCAAACACCCTAGCGGTGCGCCAAGTCCAGATTTATTTGGTAATAAATTTTCTTTTGGCACTTTTACGTTATCAAAAATAAGTTCTCCCGTTGCCGAAGCACGTAACGACCATTTATTATGTGTTTCTGGAGTGGTAAACCCTTCCATACCTCTTTCTACAATTAATCCATGAATTCTTCCTTCTTCATTTTTTGCCCAAACTATAGCGATGTCTGCAAAAGGCGAATTTGAAATCCACATCTTAGCACCATTTAAAAGATAATGATCGCCCATATCTTTAAAGTTACTAATCATACTTCCTGGGTCTGATCCGTAATTTGGTTCTGTTAAACCGAAACAACCAATCATTTCTCCAGTAGCTAATTTTGGTAAATATTTCATGCGTTGTGCTTCGTTTCCGTATTTCCAAATTGGGTACATGACTAATGAAGATTGAACAGAAGAAGTAGAACGCACACCAGAATCGCCTCTTTCAATTTCTTGCATGATTAATCCGTAAGAAATTTGATCTAATCCCGCACCACCATATTCCACTGGAATATAGGGTCCAAAACCACCAATTTCTCCCAATCCTTTTACAATTTGTTTTGGAAATTCAGCACGCTGTGCATAGTCTTCAATAATTGGAGAAACCTCTTTTTTTACCCATGCTCTTGCTGCATCACGAACTAATTTGTGCTCTTCTGATAATAAATCGTCTAACAAATAATAATCTGGTGATTGAAATAAATCTGGTTTCATATGTGAATTTTTTATAAATCGATTTGAATGACAAAAGTAATTATTTTTTAACAAAAGTAAATTGAATTGTTAGATTTATTAGAAAACAAAAGTTAAAAATTACATTTTCAAATAAAATTCATTTGTTAGTTCAATGTATTCTGGCGTGTATTGATGACGAGAAGTTTCAATAATTAATTCATCAATACTTGGCGGTTGTTCTATTCGAGTAAATGCTAATAAACTTCTTTTAATTTCAGAAGTTGGTGTGCCTTTTACTCGTGTTATTTTTAGAGGAAACAATAAAGATTGTTTTGCTAAAGCGATGAAATTTTCTTCCGCAGAATAAGGAATAATTACAGAAAAGATTCCGTTTTCTGATAGTAATAAATACGCTGCTTCTATTAATTCATCAAAAGGTAATGCATCAGTAAAACGAGCTAAATCTCTTGATTCGTTGTCTGTTTTATAATCTTCAGAATAAAATGGCGGATTGGAAACAATAACATCATATTGCTCTTCAATTTCTTGTAATTCTTCTACAAACTCATCTAAACACGCATGATAACAAAATAATCGGTCTGCCCAAGGCGAGTTTTCAAAATTAGCTACACATTCTTCATAAGCATTTTCTTCAATTTCAATAGCATCAATTTGATCTGAGTTACTTCTTTGGGCTAACATAAGAGAAATTATTCCCGTTCCAGCTCCAATATCAAGTATGTTATATGGATTGTTAATTAGCGGTGTCCAAGCACCCAATAAAACAGCATCTGTTCCCACTTTCATGGCAGATTTTTCTTGTTCAACTGAAAATTGTTTGAATTTGAACATCATATATTAAATTATGAATGTTGAGTAACGAATGTTGAATGTTGAAGTTATTTGCTAATCCAAATACAAATCCACTAAACCAATTGGTGTGTTTAAAACCAATTCTTTTTCTTTTCTATTGACTTCTATAATAAAAGAGTCAATCATAGGAACTAAAACTTGTTTTTTACCTTTGAAAATTTCAAAAATGGGTTGAGCAGCATTATCCAATATGGCGTGAACAGTACCAATATCGCCTAAACGTTGATCTGTAACTTTAAAACCAATAATTTCGTGATAATAAAACTTATTACCTTCTAGTTTTGGCAATAAAGCAAGTGGCAAATACACTTCTAAATTTTTCATGTTGTCGGCTTCTAGTTCCGTATCAACATCTTCAAATTTAACTCTAAGAAATTTATCTCTATGAATGGAAGATTTTACAATAAAAAATGGAACCAGATTTTTATTGTATTCAATAAAAACTGATTCCAAATTTTGATAAAGTTCAGGTTCATCTGTATCTAAAAAGATAAGTAATTCCCCTTTGAAACTAAATTTTTTAGCGATTTTGCCTAAATAGAAACATTCATCTTTACGCATTATCGCAGTATATTAAGCTTCTTTTTCTTCGTTGTTTTCTTCAGCAGCAGGAGCTTCTGTAGTTTCTTCTGTAATAGCTTCAACTTCTTCTTCTGTAGCAACTTCTTCTGTTACTTCAGCGGCAGCTTCAACTTCAACAACTTCTTCTACAGCAACTTCTTCTGTTACTTCAGCAGCAGCTTCAACTTCAACAACTTCTTCTACAGCAACTTCTTCTGTTATTTCAGCAGCAGCTTCAGCTTCAACTTCAACAACTTCTTCTACAGCAACTTCTTCTACAGCAACTTCTTCTACAGCAACTTCTTCTGTTACTTCAGCAGCGGCTTCAACTACTTCTTCTACTTTTAAAGCATCGGCAATAGCGGCTATACGTTTTTCGTTTGCTACTTGTTCTGCTTTAAAAGCTTTAGTTTTAGCATCCGCTTGCGCTTTGCTTAAACCGTCTTTTTTAGCATCAACTTTTCCAGATTTAGCATCTAACCATGTTGCTAATTTGGCATCTGCTTGTTCTTGTGTTAAAGCACCTTTTCTTACACCTCCATCTAAATGATATTTCAATAAAGCGCCTTTATAAGATAAAATTGCTTTAGCCGTGTCAGTTGGTTGTGCACCATTGTGTAACCATTGAACAGCACTATCAATATTTAAATCAATAGTTGCAGGATTAGTGTTTGGATTGTATGTACCTATTTTTTCTAGGTATTTACCATCTCTTTTTGCGCGGGCATCTGCCGCTACGATCCAGAAAAAAGGTTTTCCTTTTTTACCATGTCTTTGTAATCTAATTTTTACTGGCATAATCTTGTGGATTAAATTTGAGGTACTCGACCTCGGTTAATTAAGGGTGCAAAGATAATAATAATTATCAATTTTCAATGTTCAATGTTCAATTATTTTTAAATCAGCGTTTTAGTATGTTTTTTGACATTGATATTTGACATTGATATTGAATTCGTATATTTGAGCTTTATAAAATAATCATGGAAAACATAAAACAATACGTTCAGGAAAATAAAGAACGTTTTATTAAAGAATTAATTGAATTACTAAAAATGCCTTCTGTTAGTGCAGATAGCGCGTATGCTCAAGATGTAATTAATACTGCAGAAGCTGTAAAATCTAGCTTGGAAAAAGCTGGATGTGATGTAGTAGAAATGTGCGAAACACCAGGATATCCAATCGTTTACGGGCATAAAATAATTGATCCTAATTTGCCAACCATTTTGGTATACGGTCATTATGATGTGCAGCCCGCAGATCCAATAGAATTATGGACGTCTCCACCATTTGAACCTGTAATTAAAGTTACAGAAATTCATCCAGAAGGTGCAATTTTTGCTCGTGGCGCTTGTGACGACAAAGGTCAAATGTACATGCATGTAAAAGCTTTTGAATATATGATTGCAAGTAATAATTTACCTTGTAACGTAAAATTTATGATTGAAGGAGAAGAAGAAGTTGGTTCTAAAAGCTTAAGTTGGTTCGTGGAACGCCACCAGGAAAAATTATCTTGTGATGTAATTTTAATTTCAGATACGGGAATGATTTCAAACACGCAACCTTCCATTACAACGGGTTTACGTGGTTTAAGTTATGTAGAAGTGGAGGTAACTGGCCCAAATAGAGATTTACATTCTGGTTTATATGGTGGAGCTGTAGCGAATCCAATTAATATATTAACCAAAATGATTGCTTCTTTACACGATGAAAATAATCATATTACAATTCCAGGTTTTTACGACGGTGTGGAAGAATTATCGCCAGAAGAAAGAGCCGAAATGGCAAAAAGACCTTATTCTGAAGACGAATATAAAAAAGCATTAAATATTGCAGATACCTTCGGAGAAGCAAGTTACACTACAAATGAGAGAAATTCTATTCGTCCTACTTTAGATGTAAATGGAATTTGGGGTGGCTACACTGGTGAAGGGGCAAAAACTGTAATTGCAAGTAAAGCATTTGCAAAAATTTCGATGCGATTGGTTCCAAATCAAGATTGGGAAAACATAACAGAATTATTTAAAAAATACTTTGAAAGCATTGCGCCAAGTGCCGTGACCGTGAAGGTAACACCTCATCACGGCGGACAAGGCTATGTAACGCCAACTGACAGTATTGGCTATCAAGCTGCAAATAAAGCATATACAGAATCATTTGGTGTTGCGGCTATTCCGGTTCGATCGGGTGGCAGTATTCCAATTGTTGCTTTGTTTGAAAAAGAATTGAAAAGCAAAACAATTTTAATGGGATTTGGTTTAGACAGTGACGCCATTCATTCGCCAAATGAACATTACGGAATTTTTAATTATATGAAAGGTATTGAAACCATTCCGTTGTTTTACAAATACTTTACAGAGCTGCACACTAAATAAAAAGAAGCAATTAATTTGCGAAAAGAAAACTTAATTATATATTTGCACTCCAATTATCGCGGGTATGGTGAAATTGGTAGACACGCCAGACTTAGGATCTGGTGCCGCAAGGTGTGAAGGTTCGAGTCCTTTTACCCGTACAAAAAAAGCTCAAAACATTGTTTTGAGCTTTTTTTATTTTATACTCAACATGTACATTTCTAAAGCTTGTAATTCTTTGTCCGTCATGGTTTTTGTAATTTCTAAATTGGCTTTCATAATTTCATATTGTGATGGGTCAACAATAGGATCCGTTTCACCTTGTAAGAACAAAGAAATACTTGCTTTTTTGTCTGTATACATTTTAGAAATGTCTTTTATACTTGGTCCGGAAGTTGCAACATCTGCTTTATGACAAGTGGCGCACATGCCTTTCCCTTCAAAAAGTTCTTTTCCTAATGCTTCAGATGAAAGCACAGAATTTGCGCCTTTATTTTCTTTAGTAGAATTTTCCATAGCATTGTTCTCTTTTTTTTCGCCACAACGAATAAAACTGAAAACTATTGATATTATTAGAAGGAATTGCAAATACAATTTCATAATTAATTTATTGTTTATTTAATAATAAAATGGCTGCTTCTTTCGCAAAATAAGTCGAAATTAAACTGGCTCCAGCACGTTTGATGCACATTAATTGTTCCATCATAATTTTGTCGTGGTCTAACCAACCTCTTTCTGAAGCTGCTTTAATCATAGCATATTCACCAGATACATGAAAAACTGTTACGGGAACATTCACCGCGTTTTTCACTTCGCGAACAATATCTAAATAGGCGATTCCGGGTTTCACCATAACCATATCGGCACCTTCTTCTACATCCCAAAGTGCTTCTTTGATGGCTTCGATACGATTGGCGTAATCCATTTGGTAGGTTTTTTTATCCTTCGGAACTTTCACATCAGCTTCTCTTGGTGCGCTGTCTAAAGCATCACGAAACGGACCATAAAATGCCGAAGCATATTTAGCCGAATAACTCATAATGCCCACGTTTTGAAAACCAGCCGCATCCAAACCTTGGCGCAAACGCAATACGCGTCCGTCCATCATATCGCTTGGCGCAACAAAATCGGCTCCTGCTTGCGCATGCGAAACAGCCATTTTTACTAAAGCGTCGTTGGTAGCATCATTCGCCACATCGCCGTTTTCTGTAATTCCGTCGTGACCATAAATAGAATACGGGTCTAATGCCACATCAGGCATTACAATCATTTCTGGACAAGCAGTTTTGATAGCACTAATAGCTTGTTGCATCAATCCGTTTGAATTCCACGCTTCTTTGCCTGTGTTGTCTTTTAAAGATTCATCTACTTTCACATAGATATTCACGGCACGTATTCCTAAATCGAATACTTCTTGAATTTCTTTCACCGTTAAATCAATCGAACGACGAAAAATTCCTGGCATCGATGGAATTTCAACTTGCACATTTTCTCCCTCTGCAATAAACATCGGAAACATAAAATCGCTCGGACTTAATGTGGTTTCGCGAACTAAACTTCTTATGGATTCGTTTACTCTTAAACGACGTCCTCTTTGTAATGGAAACATACTATTCTATTTTTTTGAACCATTAAGGGATTAAGTTTATTAAGGGTTTGACTAAATTTTTCTTAATCTCTTAATGGTTTAATTTATACCCAATTTATAGGTTTTTCTAATACTTTTATTGTTTTTTCTTCTTCACTTCCCGCCTCAGGATGATGGTCGTAATGCCATTGCACATGTGGCGGTAAACTCATTAATATACTTTCTATTCTTCCATTGGTTTTTAAGCCAAATAACGTGCCTTTGTCGTGCACCAAATTGAATTCGACATAACGACCACGGCGTATTTCTTGCCAAGTTCTTTGTTCGGCTGAATAAGGTAGCTCTTTTCTTTTTGCTGCAATTGGAACATAGGCTTCAAGGAATGAATTTCCCACTTCGGTTACAAAATTAAACCAATCTTCCATTTTCATGGTTTCGGTTTCTTTGCAATAATCGAAAAATAAACCGCCTATTCCACGCGCTTCATTTCTGTGAGCGTTCCAAAAGTAATCGTCACATTGTTTTTTGTATTTCGGATAAAATTCTGGATGGTGTTTGTCGCAAGCGGTTTTACAAGTTTGATGAAAATGAATCGCATCTTCTTCAAACAAATAATAGGGCGTTAAATCTTGGCCTCCGCCAAACCAACTATTAATTATTTTTCCGTTGTCGTCATACATTTCAAAATAACGCCAATTAGCATGTACCGTTGGCGCCATTGGATTTTTTGGGTGAATGACCAAACTCAATCCGCAAGCAAAGAAATCGGCTTCGCCTACGTTGAACATTTTTTGCATGGCTTCCGGTAATTTTCCATGAACCGCAGAAATATTAACGCCGCCTTTTTCAAAAACTTGCCCGTTTTCAATTACGCGTGTTCTTCCACCACCGCCTTCAGGACGTTCCCAAATGTCTTCACGGAATTTGGCAACACCATCCACTTCCTCTAATTTGGAAGTGATTTGGTTTTGGAGGTTTTGGATGTAGGCGTTGAATTTGTTTTTCATTTAAATTGCTTTTAGCTAATAGCTGTTGGCTGTTGGCTTATTTATTGTATTCTTTCACCGCCTCAACAAATGCTTTTGCATGGTCTACAGGAATATTAGGCAAAATACCATGACCTAAATTAACGATGTAATTGTCTTTTCCAAATTCGTCTATCATTTCGTGAACCATTTTTTTGATGGTTGGAATCGGCGAAAGTAAACGACTTGGGTCAAAATTTCCTTGTAACGTAATTTTTCCACCAGATAAATAACGCGCATTTCTTGGTGAACAGGTCCAATCTACTCCTAAAGCCGATGCTTTTGATTTGGACATATCGTTTAAAGCAAACCAACATCCTTTTCCGAAAACTATTACTTTAGTATCCTCCGCAAGTGCTTCCACAATTTGGTTGATGTATTGCCAAGAAAATTCTTGATAATCTACCGGAGACAACATTCCGCCCCAAGAATCGAAAATCTGAATGGCATTACAACCTGCTTTTACTTTTTCTTTCAAATATAAAATCGTTGTGTCTGTAATTTTTTGTAATAAAACATGTGCTGCAACAGGATTGGAGAAACAAAATCCTTTAGCAATATCAAAGCTTTTTGACCCTTTCCCTTCCACAGCATAACAGAAAATCGTCCATGGCGAACCTGCGAAACCAATTAATGGCACCTCATCGTTCAACATTTGTTTGGTTAATTTGATGGCGTCAAAAACATAACCCAATGTTTCATTTACATCTGGAACAAACACTTTTTCTACATCTTGCGAAGTACGAATTGGATTTGGGATTATCGGTCCTAAATTATCTTTTAATTCTACGTGAATACCCATCGCTCTTGGTACGACCAAAATGTCTGAAAACAAAATCGCTGCATCTGGCTTAACAATACGAATCGGTTGTACCGTAATTTCAGCTGCTAATTCAGGCGTTTCGCAACGTGTAAAAAAATCATATTTATCGCGTAATGCTCTAAATTCTGGCAAATATCTTCCCGCTTGACGCATCATCCAAACCGGAGGTCGCTCTACTTTTTCGTTATTTAAGGCCCGAAGGAATAAATCGTTTTTTATCATTTTTGTTTTTATTAAAACTGACAGGTTTTTGAAACCTGTCAGGTTATATTATGTATAATATTCTATAACTTGTTCAATTAGGTTTTCAACTGAGGGTTGATACGCCGTTTTTATGTTTTTAATTTTATTTTCAGATAATACACTTCTCAAGGCGTCGCCGGTTGTATTTCCAATGCAAAACAATTTCTCGGTAGCAATTGTGTTTTTTTGTAGATAACTGGTTACTGCTGATGGACTGAAAAATAGAATTCCGTCCAGTTTATCTGAGATTTTATGTGGCGTTAAAGTCGTATCATATACTTTAATTTCATTGAACGTAATTTCGTTTTCAGTTAATATTTCTGGCAACGTATCTTTACGAAGATTACCACTAAAAAAAGTAAAGCTTTCATCTGCGTAGACTAACGTAATGATTTCAGCTAAATCTTCTGAGTATCCCGTGTAAGCTTCAACTGTAAATCCGTTTTCGTTTAATAATTCTTTGGTTTTTAAACCTACACAAAAAACCGTTTTTTGCTTTAATTCGTTAATTTTTGGATGCTGTAAAATACTTAAGATCGCATTTTGACTCGTAAAAATTAAATTTTTATTCAGATTTTTTATTTCGAAAGAAGCATTTTCTGTTTTAATAAAATCTGCTTCAATAACTTGAATAGTTGCCTTAACTAATTCTTGTTTTTGAATTGGCGAAAGTAATTTGGTAGAAAGTATAGTGGTTTGATTTGTCATGGTTTTTTATTTTTCTTTAATTTCTGACATCAATTGAGCACCACCATCATCCAAAATTTCTTGAGCGGCATGAAATCCTAATTTTTTCCATTCAGAAACGGCAACAGTTTTTGTTGTTTCTAGTTTTTGTTTACCGTCAATTGACAATAAAACACCTGTAAAATCAATTACATCATCTTTTTCGTTATAAGTAGCAATGGCTCCAATTGGTGCAGTACAACCGCCTTCTAAGGTTCTCAAGAACTGACGTTCTATATAAGTACAAATTTCTGTTTCAATATGATTTAGTTGAGAAACTGCGTCTAATGAAAAGAAATCATCTGCATTACAAACCACCATCATGGCGCCTTGTGCGGGAGCTGGAATCATCCAATCTAAAATAATTGCTTTTTCTGGTTTTAAGTTGATGCGTTCCAAACCGGCTTCTGCAAAAATAGCACCGCCCCAATTTGAATCAGCTACTTTTTGCAAGCGGGTAGTAACATTACCACGAATATCTGCTACTTTATGCGTTGGGTATTGGTGTAACCAACTTGCTTTTCTTCTCAGGCTGCTGCTCGCAATAGTGCTATTTTCTTGTGATAAAAAATCTAAATTTTCTTTATAAACCAAAATATCAAATGCTGAAGCTCGTTCCAAAACGGCACCTTGTACAATACCGTTTGGTAAAAGTGTTGGCACATCTTTCATTGAATGCACTGCAATGTCAATTTTGCCTTGAATCATGGCTAAATCTATTGTTTTCGTAAAAATTCCGGTAATTCCTAATTCGTACAATGGCTTGTCTAAAACAATATCGCCATCGGATTTTACTGCGATAATCTCTGTTTTGTAGCCCAAATCGTTCAATTGTTTTTCAACTGTTTTGGCTTGCCAAAGTGCTAATTCGCTATCGCGGGTTCCTATTCGTATGGTTTTACTCATGAATGTTATTTTACAACTGGTTCTATTTGAAAAACTTTGTTAATCCAGGCTACACTTTCGTCCACAACTGTGTCGTCATCTTTTAAATGATTGGCAAAATGACTTGTTATTTTTTGAATTAATTTTGCGGTAACAATTTCGGTATACTCTTCATTGAAATCGGCATTTTTCTTTTTTAAATAATTGATTTCAGATACTTTAATGGCGTTTAATTTGGCTTTTAATGCATGAATGGTTGGTGCGTATTTTCTTCCTTTTGACCAAGTTAAAAATTCAGTTAAAACTTCAGTAATAATTTCTTCAGCAGCTGGTATATACAGTTTTCTGTTTTCTAAAGTTTCATCGGTAATTTCAGACAAGTTATCTAAGTGAACTAAGGTAACCAAAGGATTTTGTTTTACGTTTTCGTTTACATTTTTAGGTATTGATAAATCTAAAATAAGCAAAGGCTTTTTCAGATTTAAAATATCTAAATCGACAGTAGGGTTCTGAGCGCCAGTTGCTACAACAACCACATCTGCTTTTTGTAATTCTATTTGTAAATCTGAATAATCTTTAACAATTAGGTTCAGTTTTTTGGCTAATTTTTCTGCCTTATCCTTTGTTCTATTAATTAGCGTAATTTGGTCGTGTTTTGAGTGTTTAACCAAGTTTTCGCATGTATTCCTTCCGATTTTTCCTGTGCCGAAAAGTAAAATGTTTTTATTAGAAATGGCTTCTACATTCTTAAATATATATTGAACTGCTGCAAAAGAAACAGAAGTAGCGCCACTAGAAATTTCTGTTTCGTTTTTAACTTTCTTACTCGCTTGAATGATTGAATTAACCAACCGTTCTATATAAGGATTTGCCAAATTGTGTTTTTTGCTTTCCATAAAAGCATTTTTCAATTGGGCAATTATTTCAAAATCGCCTAAAATTTGACTATCCAAACCAGTTCCTACTCTAAACATATGGTATAAAGCTTCCTTTTGTTTGTATACGTACGCGAATTTTTGAAATTCTTCAACCGTTCCTAAACTGTTTTCGCACAATAAATGAATCAATTGAAAAGGATGCTGTGCAAAACCGTAAATTTCAGTTCTGTTGCAAGTGGAAGTAATAATCAAACTTTCAATCCCGTTAGATTTAGCCTGTACCAAAAGGTTGGTTTTAGCAGTATCGTCTAAACTAAATTTTCCTCTAATTTCGGCATCTGCTTTTTTGTAACTAAGACCAATGGCATAGAAAGTAGTTTGTTTTGCAGGTGAATGATTGTCCATAAATTGCTTTATCTCTTAAAGATGCACAAAATTATTGTTTCCGTGTGAACAAAAACAACGCTGAAAGTACTTTTTATACCGAAAATAGTTTTTTTTAAATAAATTGCACTTATTTTGATATAAACTAGTAACTTTGCAACAAATTCAGCACCATACAAGCAACTTGTTTAGATTAATTATAAATAACAAGCTTGTTTTTGTTAAACAATTCATAAAAAAATAACGCTATGAGTTCATTTGAAGAAATTAAAATTGACACCGATTTTACTTTAATGCGTTTTGAAAACGATTTTGAAACCATCGAAACGTTAGAAAAACAAGTAGGTTCTGGTTTAATTCAGTTTCATTTTAACGTGAAAGGAAAAGGAAAATTTATTTTTAACAATAATTCCTACACTTTAGATTTGAATGAGGAAAAAGCGCTTTTACTATACAACCCTCAAAAAGAATTGCCGCTTCATTTAGAAATTGCTCCTAAAAGTTGGATTATTTCTATATTAATTTCGATAAAAAAATTCCATACTTTATTCTCATCTGATTCAGAAATGATTCCGTTTTTAAGCAAAGACAATTTAGAAAAAAAATACTACACCGAGGAAGGTATTAGCCCATCAATGGCAATTGTGTTGAATCAAATTTTTCATTATAACCAAAATTCGTCTATTAAAACGCTCTATTTAAAAGGTAAAAGTTACGAATTATTGAGTTTGTTTTTTAATACCAACGAAGATCCAAATGCAGAACATTGTCCGTTTTTATCAGACGAGGAAAATGTATTAAAAATTAAAAAAGCGAAAGAAATCATCATTAAAAACATGGCAGAACCGCCTAGTTTACAAGAATTATCTGACGAAGTTGGTATTTCATTAAAAAAATTAAAAGCAGGTTTTAAAGAAATTTATGGCGAAACCGTTTTTAATTATTTATTCGATTATAAAATGGAATTTGCACGAAAGCTTCTTGAAACCGGTTCGTATAATGTTAATGAAGTAGGATTGAAAATCGGTTATAGCACTTCGAGTCATTTTATTGCTGCATTTAAAAAGAAATTTGGCACCACGCCAAAAAAATATCTATTAAACTTAAACGTTAATTTATAAAATTAAAATACAATGAAAGGAGTATTATTAGTAAATCTAGGTTCGCCTGAAAGCCCTACTGCTAAAGATGTAAAACCGTATTTAGATGAATTTTTAATGGATAAATACGTAATTGACGTTCCTTTTTTATTACGTGCTTTATTAGTGAGAGGAATTATTTTACAAACTAGACCAAAAAAATCTGCTGAAGCCTATGCTAGAATATGGACTGATGAAGGATCGCCACTAATTGTAATTTCAAAAAAAATGTATGAAAAAGTAAAAGGATTGGTTGACATTCCGGTTGCTTTAGCGATGCGTTATGGAACAATTACAATTTTAAAAGGATTGCAACAATTACATGATAAAGGCGTAACCGATGTAATGCTTTTCCCTTTATACCCGCAACACGCTATGGCTTCCACTACTACTATTTTAGTGTTAGCAGAAGAACTTCGCGCCAAGCATTTCCCAAATATGAAATTTACTACAGTTCCTGCGTTTTACAACAAACCTGGTTATATTGAAGCGTTATCAAATTCAATAAAAAAACATTTGGAAGGTTTTGAATACGATCATTTGTTGTTTTCGTATCATGGCGTTCCGAAACGTCATATTCGTAAAACAGACATTACAAAATCGCATTGTAAAATTGATGGTTCTTGTTGCAATACTCCATCGCCAGCGCATGAATTTTGTTACAGACATCAATGTTATGAAACTACAAAACAAGTGGTAAAAACTTTAGGTATTCCGGAAGGAAAATACAGTCAAACGTTTCAATCACGATTGGCTGGTGACAAATGGCTTACGCCTTACACAGATGTAGAAGTAAATAAAATGCCAGAAAAAGGCATTAAGAAATTAGCTGTTGTAACCCCTGCTTTTGTGGCAGATTGTTTAGAAACCCTGGAAGAAATTGCAATGGAAGCCAAGGAAGAATTTATACATCATGGTGGCGAAGCATTTATGGCTGTTCCGTGTATGAATGACGAAGACGAATGGTGTGGTGTGGTAGCAAATTGGATTGAGGAGTTTAAGAAAAAATAAAAGAATACAGAAAATAGACAATTAAATGGAATACTACAATTACATAAAATCCTTACACCTCATCTTTGTAATTACATGGTTTGCTGGGCTTTTTTATATTGTTCGTTTGTTTGTATACCAAATTGAAGCAAAGGAAATGCCCTCGCCAGAAAAGGAAATTTTACAAAAGCAATACAAAATAATGACGTATCGTTTGTGGTATATTATTACTTGGCCAAGTGCGGTTTTAGCTACTATTTTTGCCTTATTATTATTGCATTTAAACCCTGCTTTTTTAGAAATGACTTGGATGCAAGTCAAGTTAGGTTTTGTGGTTTTGTTATTTGTTTATCATTTTAAATGTCAAAATATATATACTGAATTACAAAACAACCAAGTAAATTATACCTCCAATTTTATGCGATTATGGAACGAAGGTGCCACAATAATTTTGTTTGCCGTAGTTTTTTTAGTAATTTTAAAAAATGCAATTAATTGGATTTATGGTGTAATTGGAATTTTGTTATTTTCAGTAATCATTATGCTAGGTTTTAAATTCTATAAAAGAATCAGAAATAAAAAAAGTGATTAAGTTTTTTAAAATACACACGCTCTCCTTAAGACGAAGAATATTTTTGTCAATGTTGTTTTTAACAACGATTTCAATGGTATTAATTACGGTTGTTTCCTTAATTCACTTCAGATACGAAGCCAAAGAATATCATGAAGAACGATTGTCCCGAAAAGAAAACGCCATTAAAGAACATATAGAATACATTTTACAAACTTCAAAATTTCCGCTTACAACCAAAAACGTAAGAAATATATTTAGATATAGAATTCATGAATTATCAGACATTCATAGTCTAGAAATTAATTTTTTTGATTTAGATGGAAATTTACTATTATCTTCCAAATCTAATATTAAGACTTTAAAGAAACCTAAAATTGATGCTGAAATTCTGAAAAACTTAAAAAATTCTTCAGAAAAACGAATTGTTATTACAAAAATTAAAGAAAATGAAACGTATTTAAAGTCTTCATTTAGTTATATTAAAGATACCGATTTTAAAAACCTCGCCATTATTAATATTCCTTATGAAGAAAATAGTGATTTTTATAATCAAGAAGCGGAAAATTTCTTAACCCGTTACGCGCAAGTTTTCTTTATTATGTTCCTTATTTCTATTTTAATTTCTTACTTATTATCCAGCAATATTACCAAGTCTATTTCTCAAATTTCAGAAAAACTGGGCATTACACAATTAAATGAACGCAACCAAAAACTAAAACTTCAACCGGGAAATCAAGAAATTAATGGGTTAATTTTAGCCTATAACAACATGGTGGATACTTTAGAAGAAAGCGCTCAAAAATTAGCCCAAAGTGAACGAGAACATGCTTGGCGCGAAATGGCAAAACAAGTGGCGCATGAAATTAAAAATCCGCTAACCCCGATGCGATTAACCATTCAGAATTTTCAGAGAAAATTTGATCCTAACGACCCAAATAGCAGTCAAAAACTTGAAGATTTTTCTGAAACACTTATTCAGCAAATAGATACAATGACCACTGTAGCAAGTGCGTTTTCAAATTTTGCCAATATGCCCACCCAACAAAATGAACGATTAAACATTGTTCAAGTTTGTAAAACGGCTTTAGAAATTTTTAATGAAGATTATGTTGGTTTTAAGACTACGGAAAATGAAATTTTTACTTCTTTTGACAGAACACAATTGACAAGAATTGTAACTAATTTAGTCAAAAACGCCATTCAATCAATACCTGAAAACCAAGAAATAAAATCGGTTTTAGTTGAAATTATAAAAGAAAATGCTGGTTTTATTTTAAAGATTTCGGATAACGGAATTGGAATTTCAACTGAGAACGCAGGTTATATTTTCGAACCAAAATTTACCACTAAAAATTCAGGAATGGGATTGGGATTGGCTATTATTAAAAAAATTATTGAGAATTATAACGGAAGCATCACTTTTGAATCCGAGGAAAAAAAAGGAACTTTATTTACAGTAAAACTACCCATAAAAAACTAAAAAATGGAAAATATTTTAATTGAAAAACAAGACAATTTTGCTATTGTTACTATTAACAGGCCCACAAAATTAAACGCTTTAAACAAAGCCACAATTGAAGAATTACATACCGTGTTTAGTGATTTAAATACCGACGGCAGTACGAAAGTTATTATTTTAACTGGAAGTGGCGAAAAAGCATTTGTTGCTGGAGCAGATATTTCTGAATTTGCAGATTTTTCTGCAACTGAAGGTGCGCAATTGGCTGCAAAAGGTCAAGAATTATTATTTGATTTTGTGCAAAATTTACAAACACCTGTTATTGCAGCAGTAAACGGTTTTGCGCTAGGCGGCGGATTAGAACTAGCTATGAGTTGTCATTTCAGAATTGCCTCATCCAATGCAAAAATGGGATTACCTGAAGTCACTTTAGGCGTCATTCCAGGATATGGTGGTACTCAACGATTGACACAATTAATCGGAAAAGGAAGAGCAATGGAATTGATTATGACCGCCAACATGATTGATGCAGAAACTGCAAAATCTTACGGTTTAGTCAATCACGTGGTGCCGCAAGAGGAATTAATAGACTTAGCGAAAGCATTGTCTACAAAAATAAGTCAAAATTCAAGTGTGGCAATTGCAAAAGCAATTGAAGCAATAAATGCCAACTTTAAAGATGGTGTAAATGGATTTGATGTTGAAATTAAAAACTTTGGTGCTTGTTTTGCCACAGCAGATTTTAAAGAAGGTACTGCCGCATTTTTAGAAAAAAGAAAAGCGGTTTTTGTAGGAAAATAAAACAAGTCTAAATTTAATCTAATAAAAAAATCCCGAGCAATGCTCGGGATTTTTAATTGTATAGAAAATTGAATTATTTTTTCTTTTTTCCGCCTTTTTCTGCTTTTGCTGCCTCTTGAGCTGCTTTCATAGCAGCACGAGAAATTCTTACTTGACAAACAACTGTGTTGTCTGGGTGTAAAATTTTGTAAGCTGAGGCCGCTAATTTAGTAACATATAATTTGTTACCCATTTCTAATTCAGAAATGTCTGCAACGATAGAATCTGGCAAGTTAGCAGGTAAAGCTCTCACTTTTAATTTACGTTGGTTTAAACGTAAAACCCCTCCTAATAAAACTCCTGGAGAAGTTCCAGTAATTTTAACAGGTACTTCCATTGTGATTTCTTTTGAAGCTTCTAATTGATAAAAATCAACGTGTAAAATTTTGTCAGAAACTGGGTGAAATTGAATATCTTGTAAGATACCATCAAATTTCTTTCCGCCTTCTAATTCAATTACTACAGTGTGCGCTTCTGGAGTGTAAACTAAACTTTTAAATGCTCTTTCTTCAGCACTAAAATGTACTGGATTTTCCCCTCCGTAAATAACGCAAGGAACCATTCCAGCATTACGTAAGGCTTTAGTAGCTACTTTGCCCACGCTTTCTCTTTGTGATCCTTTGATCGTAATTGATTTCATTTGAAATAAATTAAAATTAATAAAAAATAATTGGTTAGTAGTTTAAAGGAATGAACATCTTCAAACCGACTAACTTTACATTAAAAACTTCCCACTTATGGAAGTATTGTTTTGAACCATTTGCATTACTTCTGCAAATAACGGCGCACAGCTCACTACTTTTATTTTCTTAGATTCTTTCTTTAACGGAATAGAATCTGTAACGATTAACTCTTCTAATTTTGAGTTTTCAATTTTTTCGTACGCATCACCAGATAAAATGGCGTGTGTACAAATGGCTCTTACACTCAAAGCGCCTTTTTCAATCATCACATCAGCGGCTTTTGCTAATGTTCCACCAGTATCTATCATGTCATCTACTAAAATAACATGTCTGCCTCTTACTTCACCAATCAATTCCATCGTGTCAATTACATTGGCCACTTTTCTTTGCTTATAGCAAATAACCACATCCGATTTTAAAAATTTCGAATAGGCATACGCTCTTTTGGAGCCACCCATATCAGGTGATGCAATAGTTAAATTATCTAAACCTAAACTTCTTACATAAGGTAAAAAGATAGTTGATGCAAACAGGTGATCTACTGGTTTTTCAAAGAACCCTTGAATTTGATCTGCATGTAAATCCATGGTCATAATTCGGGTAGCTCCTGCTGTTTCTAATAATTTTGCCACCAATTTTGCCCCAATCGGCACTCTTGGTTTATCTTTTCTGTCTTGTCTTGCCCATCCGAAGTATGGGATTACTGCTGTTATATGTCTGGCAGAGGCTCTTTTAGCCGCGTCTATCATTAATAGCAACTCCATTAAATTATCTGCACTTGGAAAAGTGGAACATACTAAAAATACCCGAAGTCCTCTAATCGATTCTTCAAAAGACGGTTGAAACTCACCATCACTGTATTTTGAGAACGTTACTTTACCTAGCGGCACACCATATTTACTGGCGATTTCTTCTGCTAGATACACACTTTGAGAACACGCAAATATTTTTGCTTCAGGCTCTTTGTATGACATTTTAATTAGTTGTTTAGTAGTTAGTTAGTTGTTGTGTTGTGTAATTTGGGTGCAAAGTTAGTAATTAAATTGAACTCTGAAAGTAAAATTTTAAGTATTTTTATAATGAAATTAGAAACTTTAGTTATATTTGCACTCACTTTAAAAAGCCACAAAGTAATTATTCATTTATTTTTACTTTTCAATGCCCGGATGGCGGAATTGGTAGACGCGCACGACTCAAACTCGTGTTCCTTGGAGTGTGGGTTCGATTCCCACTCCGGGTACTGTATGAGACTTATCAAGTTTTTCTTGATAAGTTTTTTTGTTTTCAAGCTCATAATTATCTGAAAAAGAACTAGTTAGTTCAAATAAAGGACTGGTTTTTGAGGTTAGATATTCTCTATTTTTTAATGAGTAGCGTAAACCTTCAGGAAACAACAATTTTTGAAATACCCTCTTTTGGTTATACTCCAAACTTTCATAGAATTTAGAGGGGTTTACAGCAATTTTTGCGAAATATTTTATTCCTTTTTCGTGGTTAGATTTTTTTGTTGGCAAATTTTCAATTTCTGCTATTTTTTGATTGTATTGTTCTTTTAGTTTTTGATTTTGTCTTTCAAAAATATCTTTTGAAATTTCATTTATTGCAAATCGATATTCCATTAAATCCATTTTCTCTCTCAAATCATTTATTTCTGAAGTCAACATTCTTTTCTTATCTACAGAATGGTCTTTTTCATGTTCCAATATTAATTTTAATTGTTCAATGAATAATTCTTTAAGATTGTCATTCAGTTTTAAATTGTCAATTATTTTTAAAAATGTTGCATTAACGCCATCATTATAAGAACTCGATTTTGTTTCTGCATTTGCTGTTTTATTACAACAATTGCATTTGTAATAAAATAAATTTTTCTTTTTGTTTTTATAAGAGGTCATTGTATTTTGACAGTCTCCACAAATTAAATATTTTGGAACCAATGGTGTTTCAATTTTTCCACTTAACTTTTCAATACCTATTTTAGAAGTACTATTAATGATTTTTTGAAGTTTTTGATATTCTACTTTTGATATTAATGGTTCCCAACTTCCTTTAATATATTTTTCATCTAAAAGGGAATTGCATATTCTTCCAGCATAAAATTCATTTTTCCACATATTTGTCATGGATTGATAAGCCATTCTGATTCCTTTTGCAGCTAACCATTCAATTATTTGTTTATCTGTGTATGATTCATAAATTTTTTTTCTAAAAGCTTGTTTAAAGATTAACCCTTCCTTATTTACTTTTATCTCTTGTTTGGCTTGAACAAATTCATGCTTTTTTACTCTTGGTCCATAATGGTCATAACCTTTAGGTGTTCTTCCAAATAATTTACCATTATTTAATGCATTTATTAATCCTGGAATTATGGTATCTTGTCGATTAAAATTTTCTTTTTGCGCATAAAGTAGTTGTGTAGAAAACTCGTTTTCTGCTCGCTCATTAAAAGTATTATGCCCTGAGCTGACAGAATATAAGAAAACATTGAATTCTATTCGAAGACTAACAAATAATTGAATATGTTCTGCGCCAGCTCTTCCAAATCGACTTGGAGACCAGATTAAAATTATCTTTGGTCTTTTAGAATAGTGGGTTTTCTTTAGCTTGTTAATTAGTTCTTTAAGCGTACTTTGAGTATTAATTTTTTTGGAACTTTCGTATTCTGCATCAAATTCTTCTGCAATATTTAGTCCGTTTTCATTTGCAAAGTTTTTTATTCTGTTAACTTGAGTTTCTATACTCCCATTGTTCATGAATTGCTCTTTGGTTGAAACTCTGGTATATGACCAAACAGTTGTTCCAAAAAAGTCTTTAAGTTGAAGGTTTTTAGTTTTCATCTTTTATTTGTTCTAAAATTAATTTTGTAAATTCATAAAGTTGTAATGAAAGTTCATATAGAATTTCCTCGTCAACGTTTTTTAATATTTTTTTAATAACTTCTGGTTTCAGTAATTGACTATTACATATATTTTGATTTGAATACTGGCCCATATCTTGATAAAGATATAACGGGCTGATTCTTCAGGGACCGATTCGGTTTTACATTTGGCATATTACTTTGATTTTATCGTTATTTTATAATTGCCTTGCGGTCTTGGCTCTATCATAATTTTAGAACCCAATGGTAATTTATTTGTAAGAAAAAACTTAGCTAACTCTTCGGGTTTTTTATGTTCTTCGGTAATTTTGATGATTTTTGGTGAATCACCTTGTTGAACTTCAATTTCTAAGAGTTTAGGTTTGTCAAAAAACAAGACTCTTCGAATTTGGTTTTCTATAGAAGATAAATACTCCAAATCTGTATTGCTCTTTCCAATTTCAATTCCAACCAATTTTGAAATTAGAGGTAAAAATGGAATTACTATCAAGGTTTCACCAAAATACAAATTGTTCAAATCCGCGGTTAAACCAACATTGCTAAAATTAAAAGAATGTTCGCCTGTCTTAGAGCAATAAATCAATGAAACAACACTTCTATTTGAAATCAAACAACTTTTAAATGCATCTGTAAAAGGATTTATTTCTTTTCTGAAAATTGTATTCATTACGTGATCAGATTTTATTAACTCTTCAATTGACTTTTTTTCAGATAAATCTAAATTTTCATAAATAAGTGCTTCTTTTAAAACTCCATCTGCATATTTTTTTTTAAATGGAACTACCCAAATGTTATTTGAAAGACTTTCTAATTTTTTAGTGCTTACACCTATATTTGATAATTCATTAATAATTAATATCCAAAGAGCCTCAGACATATTCATATATCCTTTTTTTTCTTTTACGAAAAAAGGCAATACGTTACAATTTCTCCAATAATTAAATTGTCTTGCAGATATGCTTAGATTTTCAGGTAAAAAGCAATCGTTTGAAATCAATCGGCCTATTTTTATTCTCTCATTTTTGTTCATAAATCAAATTATTTTTTGTAATTTAAGTAAATAGAAGATAACCAGTTGGTAAATATATAAATTTTTTATATATATTTGAAAAATTTTAAAGGATATTTTTATGATAAAGAAAAATTTAATCAAGAAAAGGTTTTCAAATAGAACCTATCCACGAAAGTTATGTAAAAAACCCGAGTGTAACATGGAATTTGTTCCAACAGATAGTCGACAAGTATATTGTTCTTCTCAACATCGCATCGATAGCAACAATGATAAACGAAAAGTGATTGATAAAATTGAAAGTGATTTCAACAAATTAGCAAGAAATAACAAAAGAATATTAATAAAAATATCAAAAAGTTTAACCTATCAAGTGACTGGAAAAGTAAATGCCTCGGTTTTAGAATATGAAGGTTATGACCATTCCGTATATCACCAAAGCATTAAAGACAATATAACAAAAAGGGAGGTAAAGTTTTGTTTTAATTACGGCTTAACTTTAACAGAATCAGATCAACATTTCTTTAACATAATAATAGATAACAATGACAACATATCGTAAATTAACATTAGCAGAAATTTATCCCTTGGCTCACCAGCAGGATTTATTAAAAAAACAATCAGAGCATTTTGTAAATAAAATTATCACCACTGGGAATTTTGAAAGCGGTTATGAAAACATGCCTATAGACTTTCCTCAACCATCAAAAAGCATTCCTCTTATTATTGACACAAAACCGCCACAATATTTAATTACAACTTACCTAAAAAATAATTGGAAACCAATTTTATTTGCTGGAATAGTTGTTGCGGTTTCAGCTTCTATTTACTATAATTTAAAACGTAAAAAAGAGAAAAAATTAGAAGGAAACCAAACTCCAAAAACTCTTTATTACAATCTGCCCAAAAAATCAATGTAAGTCAATAGAAATCGATAAAAATCAATTTAAATAATTGTATTTATTTACAAATCAATACGTAACTATTTGTAATTTTTAATTGAAAATCGTCAATAAAAGTGTGCTGATTTAGTTTAAAACTTAAAGCGTATTTTAAAAATTATTAAATTTGAATTATTAACTAAATACGCTTTTAGGAAAAAGTCTGCTTTAGTTTGAAGACACCTATAATAGTTAAATAATACTATTAAAAAAAAATATTAGACTATAATCTAGCGATTAATAATTTCTAAAATAGCTTTATTATTAAACGACTTCAACATTACTTTTCCTTCCTTATTAACCAAAAAATAACAAGGATTTGAATAGGCATTTAATGTTTGTTGGTATGCTCTATTAGGGTCTAAAGATTTTAAATTAATTGCGGCGGTATCAAGTTGGTTTTTTTCAATAAACGGCAACCATTTGTCCTCCTCTTTATCATTTAGGATGGCTACCCATGCTGTTTTTTTATTTGGGTATTTTTCCTTAATATTTACCATAAACTTTTTTATTTCTGGCATTTTATCTATGCAATGTTGGCATGTTGGGCTAAAAAAAGTGATTAATGTGAATTCGTTTTGCGAGTAAATCTCTTGAATTGTCACTAAAGTACTGTCTTTCTTAGCAAAAGTTAATTCTGGGAAAACACTGTTTAAAGGTACTTTTTTATTTGTATCGTATTCATTGGTGAACTTATTCATATCGGTATCTGAAAACGATTTACAGGTATTGTCTTTAATGTAATTTTCATACAAATGGTTGTATGCTATTTCCAAATTCGTGCTCTCAAAAAAAGCTAAATTTGCCGAGATGTACTTTGTAAAAATGGAATAATTTTGTGTTTTACAATCCAGACCTTTCAATAATTTATCGATGTGTTTAATGTAATTCTCATTGGTTAAAGGTAAAATAGTCACCAATTTGTACAATAATTTATTGATATTTGGCAAAAACGCCAATCTTTTATCATTTGAACTTACAGTATCAAAAAACGAATCATAGGCTACTTGCTGTTCATTTGCGTCTGTAATTTTTGGTGATTGCGTTTTATTTTCTGCCCAAAAGTAAATGTATAACATTGTGTTTTGATATTTTTTCTGAAGTTGATTTCTACTTTCCGTTTGTTCTGGTTTTGAAAGCAGGTTGGTTTTTCTTTGATAATCTAAGAAATCTTTGTTTAGTGCGTTTGATAAAATTTCCCAATTTTGAATGTTATTTCCAGATGCTTTTAACTGAAGAGAATTGCCATTATCAATAGCTAATTCAATAAAATTCGGATTCGATTTTAGCGCTAATTTATAAATAGCCCCAACAATTTTTTTAGGTTCTTTAAAAACCACTTTTTGAATATTGTTTGTGATTTTTACACTATCTACAACATAGTTTTTTTTATTTGTCCCAAAAACAAATGAAAGTTGCACCGTTTCATTTACTAAATTTTGGGTTTGAATACTTATTTCATAGCCTTGTTTGGCTATTGGTTTTATATTGGTTTTCTTTTGAGAATAGCTATTTCCATAATAACATAAAATTACTAATATAAAAAGTAAATTATATATTTTAAACTTGTTATTCTTTATTTTCATCAATTACTTTTTTAAGGATTGCGTCTACATTAGGATAACATTTTTTTAATAAATTAAGCGTATTTATATGAGGTCGCTTCTTTTTCATTTTGAGAAGCTGTAAATAAAATTTTACAATATCTTGCTCATTATATGCTATTTCAGAAATACTCTTTTTACTAATTATTTTGAAAATGTTATTTAAGTTATTCATATTTTCTAAAAAAATTAATCTATAATAATAAACTCTGATCTTCTATTCTCTTGATGTTGCGCTTCCGTACAACTAATTCCATCAACACATTCGTTTATTAATTTTGATTCTCCATAACCTGACGCTTTTAATCGCTCTGGTGCAATGCATTGATTAATTAACCAATCTCTGGTAGACTCCGCTCTTTTTTGAGATAATTTTTGATTGTATTCCGATGCATATTGACTATCCGTATGCGAACGAACATCTATATTCATTTGAGGATACTCTTTCATAATATCTGCAATTTTTTGCAATTCTAGTGCCGCATCATTACGAATCAAATACTTATTTAAATCAAAATAAATAATTCGAATACCAAGTATTTTTGCCAAATCAACTTCAGACAATTCTAACACTTTTTTCTTTAATTTAAATTCAAGATTGGTGTTTTTTTCTTTAAAAGCAATTGGCCCTTCATAGGTTTCATAATCAGGGTGCGTGATGGTTACGAAGTAGTTTTTTTGTTGTTCTAAATCGGGGACTTCAAATTTTCCGTCTTTTGAAAGTAATTTTGCCATTTGTTTTTTGTTTCCGTCTAAAAGTACCACTATAGCTTCAACAGGTTGGTTAGTCGCTTCCTCTTGAACGATAGCGTTAATTTTAAATATTTTAGGAATTTCTAATTCTTTGAAGCGATAAATATCGTCCTTCCCTTTATTGTCTTCAGGTCGATTAGAAGTAAAAAAACCATCTTGAATTTGGTCTTTATAAATCAATCCAAAATCATCAAAAGAAGAATTTATTGGTTGTCCGAAAGTTTTAATTTCTTTATGTTCACTATCTAAATGAACATAATACATATCTAACCCTCCAAGTCCAGCTCTGGCATCAGAAGCAAAGATAAGCACATTATCTTGAGTGATAAATGGAAATGTTTCTCTTCCTTCGGTGTTGATGTTGTCTCCCAAATTTTTAAGTTCACCAAAAGTATCATTTTCCAATATAGCAATTTTGTAAATATCCGACATCCCTTTACTCCCTGGTCTGTTTGAAGAAAAATACAATTCTTTTTCATTTGGAGAAAGTGCTGGGTGTGCGCAACTAAAATTATCACTATTAAAAGGTAATTCTATTACATTGGTCCATTTATTTCCGTCATAAGTAGCTTTATAAATTTTAAGTAAAACCGTGTTTAACGTATCGGTTTTTGCTTTTGTTTTTAACTGATTATTTCGAGTGAAATACATCGTTTTGCCATCTATGGTAAACACCGCTGATGACTCGTTGTAAAATTTGTTAATTCTAGCATTAAACCCTTTTGGAGCGCTTATAACGCTGTCATTATCAAAATCTACTAAATATAAATTTGTGTAGGATTCATTGGTCCAAGTATGTTTGCTTGCCAATGATTTTGTAGTTGATTTTGTAGAACTAAACACCACTGATTTTTCTCCATAAAAAGCAGGTGAAAAATCAAAATAGGGTGAATTTATTCCTGCGTTTTTTACTTTCGCTGTGCTGGTTGCTATGGTGTTTTTTGATAAATATTCTTTATTTGAATTATACACTTTTACACGAGCGTCGTTTGGATATTTTACTCCCATTTTTTGCATGAAAGCGTCTGCTTTTGAGTAATCCCCTTGCGTTTTTAATGCATTTACATATTTATTATACGTATTTGCCGAAAGATCATCTGTTACTGTAAATAAAGAATCGTACCAAATTTTTGCTGGAGCAAAATCAGCTTTATAATAATACGCATTCGCTAAGTTTTCAAATAATTCTTTCGATTTATAGCCGTCTTTTGCTAATTCTTCATACAATTTAATGGCTTTTGGATAGGCCAATTCATTATACTTTTTTTGAGCAAGATTCAACTTGCTGTCTTGAGCTACTAGAAACTGAGTACTCATTAGTACTACTAGTAAGTATATTAATTGCTTTTTCATAGTTTATTTTTTAGAAAAATCTTGGTGATGCTACTTGTTTCTTTCTGCTAAATTCATATCTCAAAAATAATTCGTGAGAACCCGAATTGTAATTGGCTAATTTGGTGACTTCTGCATCGTATCCGTACCCAATAAACCAGTTGTCATTAACTTGAAATCCCGCTAAGGCACTCATAGCAGCATCCCATCTATAAGCCGCTCCTAAAGTAAATTTTTCTTGAAATAAGAAATTTGCTGAAAGGTCCAATTGTAAAGGTGCGCCTTGTACAATTTTAGCTAAAAATGCTGGTTTAAATTGAATATCTGGGTTTATGTCTAATACTTTTCCCCCAATAATATGGTAGTGCATACGCTCATAAGGCACCGAAGTAGCACTATAAGTGACTTGTGATTTATCAAAATGTTGCGTTTCTAACATATTTGGAATAGAGATTCCTAAGTACGTGGTTTCAGAATACCAATATGCACCCGCTCCAAAGTTTGGAGAAAAACGATTGTCTATATTATACTGTGCCAACGCATCTCCTTGATTATAAATGTGTAATTTCGAAAAATCTACATTTAATAAATGCGCTGTAGCGCGAAGACCAAATGCCAATTTATAGGTGTCCGATGTATTAATAGTATAGGAGAAGTCCGCTGAAATTGTACTCTCGTCTGACGGCCCGATTACATCATTCATAAAACTTAATCCTACTCCAACATTTGATTCCCTAAATGGAGAATGAATGGCAAATGTATTTGTAGTTGGCGCGCCATCTAATCCTACCCATTGGGTTCTGTGTAAGCCAAAAACACTAAGATTCCCTCTTGATCCTGCATAGGCCGGATTGATATTCATAGTGTTATACATATAATTAGTATATTGAGCATCTTGCTGTGCATACAGCGTTGCAATTGCAAAAAAACTAAAAATAATACTTCCTAAAACTTTTTTCATAGTATTGCTTTTTTTAAAGGGGGTGAAGTGAATTTTCACCCCTTTATTTTTTTATTTGTTTAGATATAAATATCCTACTCGTTGTTTCCATTCACCAGTAGCGTTTTTGTATTTCAAGACATACCAATACGTTCCTACAGGTAATTCTGAAACTTGGCTTACTGTAACTCTACCTTCAGAAATTCCTCGGAAGAATTTATTGCCTTGTCCATAACCTTCAACATCAAATACTTTTACGCCCCAACGGTTGTAAATTTCTAACTCGTTTTCTGGATATCTTTCAATGTTACGAATCACAAATACATCATTATCACCATCTCCATTTGGCGTTACCAAGTTGAAGATTTCTAAGTCATCATCAGAAGGTGTGTGATTATTTACCTCTAAATAATCTGGAATTCCATTTCCGTTTGGATCGAATGGCTCGTTTGGATTTGGTCCAATTTCTTCACCGTTTGATAATCCATCTCCATCACAATCTCCTTCTAAAAATTCTTGACTTAATGGTAACGTAGAATTTGCCATTATTGCATCACAGCCATCAGCTGGATCTGTTCCGTCAATAATTTCTTGACCATTAGTAACTCCGTCGCCGTCACAATCTGCATTATTCCAGCTTGCTGCTTGTGGAAGTGTAATACTTGAAGCTTCAAAATCACAAGGGTCGTTTGGATCAGTACCATCTAGAATTTCTTGTGCATCCGTAACTCCGTCTCCATCTGAATCTGTGTCTAAATAATTAGGGATACCGTCTCCATCTGTATCATCGTTTCTTGGGTCGCCATCGTTATCTACATCCTCATCAATAGTGTCTATTCCATCACCGTCATCATCTACATCATATGGAT
Source organism: Chryseobacterium gleum (assembly GCA_945897915.1). Lineage (GTDB taxonomy): Bacteria > Bacteroidota > Bacteroidia > Flavobacteriales > Flavobacteriaceae > Flavobacterium. The sequence goes on from CAMDGB010000007.1 coordinate 83,068, forward strand.
CAACCGCTCCATCATTGTCTGTGTCTCCTGGCGTTTCACCACCGTTTGA
>CAMDGB010000008.1 GCA_945897915.1 Chryseobacterium gleum
TGGAGGCGTTGGCATAGTTCACTTTCTACTTGGTTTCGAGATTATCTATACAGTCCATTGGGCGGAAGTAAAGGGGGACCTTGGATGAAAGTTAGAAATACTTTCATTATATTTTTAGTCAGTGGTTTTTGGCATGGTGCCAATTGGACTTTTATTGTATGGGGTTTGCTAAATGCCATTTACTTTTTGCCCTTATTATTGTTAAATAGAAACAGAAATAATTTAGAAGACATTCATTTTAAATGGAATTTTAATGGATTAAAAACGCTTTTTCAGATACTTATCACTTTTTCAATGACCACTTTTGCTTGGATATTTTTTAGAGCAAAATCTATTTCCGATGCTATTTTGTATATAAAAAACATGTTCACTAATTTGAATTTTGACAGTCAATATTTAAATAATGCTCGCTATGCACCAGAGTTATTATGGCTAATTGGTGGTTTTGTATTAATTGAATGGTTTCATAAATACAAAACAGAACCCATTTCTGGAAAATATGAAAACATAAAATTATTGTTATGCATCCTTGCTATTTTAGCATTAGGCGTTTTCTCAGATTATAAAGAATTTATTTATTTTCAGTTTTAATGAAACGTTTTTTTAAACTTACAGTTCTTTTTGCTTTTATACTTTTTATTGCTTCATTGTTGTTAGATGTTATTTTTACAAAAATACTTTCTCAATCATCTGAACGAAATAAAGTTGAAAATATACTCCATTCTTTTGGTAAGAAATACGATGTAGTCATTATGGGAACTTCTCGAGCCAACAACCATTTTGTTACAAATTTGTTTGAAAAAAAAGGGTTAAAATCGTTTAATTATGGTATTAGCGGTTCGCATTTATTCGAAACATCTTTGTTGTTAAAAATAATGATTGCAAATAAATTTCAAATTAAGAATCTAATTTTGGAAGCTGATTTAAGTATTTGTAATGAAAAAAGAGACGAGGGAACTACGGCTCGTTTTATGCCTTATATTCACACAAATACTATTATTAAAGAACATTATAAAAACGAATCAGATTTTAAACAACTCTATTATTTACCGTTTAATAGATATATAAAATTTGATGCGAAAATTGGTTTTAGAGAAGTATCTGAAGTTATTGCAAAAAAAACCACTAATACGCTTTATAATAAAGGATATTACCCTTTAATTTCAGATAAAAAAGGAAGCATGAAAAATGATATTTCTACCTTAAAAGTGATCCGAAATAAATATTACGAAGAAATTAAAAATACCTGCAAACAAAACAACATTAATTTAATTGTAGTGATGACACCAATGTGTAAAAACACAAAAGGATTATATTATTTTGATAATGTAAAAAAACAATATCCAGAAATCAATAATTTTGAAAATATGGTTACAGACGATCGTTATTTTGCCTCTTGTGGACATTTGAATAACGAAGGTGCAATTATCTATACAAATCATATTATAAATACATTTTTTAAGTAGTACTTCTTCACGCTTTTTTTTTGTTTTTTAGACTTGATTTCTCTTTTAAAACATTAAAATTCCGCTCAATTTTTCATTTTCTGCAAATTTTATTTTAAATTTTTTGTGTACTCTAAAAGCTTATTAATCAATGTAATTATACTCAAATTTAAGTCGCTTGTTCATCTTAATAAAATGTTAATTACTTGATATTCAGAAAAATAATAAAAAATGTTGTATATTTGCCGAGTTAATTCATTAGGAGTGGTCTGATTTATGTCAATCAAACACAATGTAAAAAATTGATTTTTTTGCCCTTTTGAGAAATAAATTTACATGAGAAAAGACATTTTTTATTTTGGAGTTGCCATTGCATTTATTGCTATAATTAGTTCTGGTTTTAGTGCATTTAAAGAGGAATCTGTTTCAGGATTTCATATCGATGATTCGGAAGTATACGAGTATCGAGTACCTTCAAAAGACGAATCGGTAAAGTTAAATTTTTCTATACCATATACAGGAAATACTTTTATCGGTTTCACACAAGCCCTCGGTGTCAAAGAATCTGCGGGTATTTACACTCTGGTTAATCCTTTTGGTTACATGGGAAAATACCAATTCGGAAGAAGCACATTAAGACACATTGGTGTTTACAACTTCAAAAACTTCCTTAATAACCCTAACTTACAAGAAAACGCTTTTTATGCCTTATTGTGTATAAATAAATGGGAGTTAAGAAAAGAAATTAAAAATTATTCAGGTAGAATAATTAATGGAATCAAAATCACAGAATCGGGTTTACTGGCTGCAGCGCATTTAGCGGGTGCAAGTTCAGTAAAAGCATATCTTCGAAGTAACGGAAAAAATGGTTTTAAAGACGGTTTTGGAACTTCTTTGAGGTCTTATATTAAAAGATTTAATGGATATGATACTTCTAACGTAATCTCAAATAGATTCGCAAAAGTAACAGATTAATTTTTTTGAATAATAAAAATACAAGGTCGATTATGTAAATCGACCTTTTGTTTTTTCCAGTCGTTTACGGTTTTTGTTTTTATAAATTCTGTTGGTAAAGTTATATCGCATGCTATGCACAAATTAGTTTGTGGATGAAGTGTGGTCAAAATATCTTCTAAGAATTTATTATTTCTGTAAGGCGTTTCCATAAAAAGTTGTGCTTGATTTTTTTCTTGAGACCATTTTTCTAAATTTCTCAAGGCACTTTTCTTTTCGTTTTTGTCGATAGGTAAGTAGCCAGTAAAAGCAAAACTTTGACCGTTCATACCGCTAGCCATTAATGCCATAAGTATTGAACTTGGTCCAACTAATGGCACTACTTGAATTCCTTTTTCATGGGCTAATTTTACAATTACAGCACCAGGATCTGCTATTCCCGGACATCCTGCTTCGCTCATTACGCCCATATTTATCCCGTTTAAAAGTGGTTGAATCATTTCATAATGCTCGACAACTTCCGTATGCTTATTTAATGACCATAATTGTAAATCAGGTTGTGATTTTTCAGGACAAATTGCTTTGATGCATTTTCTAGCTGTTTTTTCATTTTCAACAATATAATAATCTAAAAGTTCAATACACCTTTTAATGTTTTGAGGTAACACATCGTTTGGGTCAACTGAAACTTCGCCTGGATTTGATAAAGTACAAGGTATTAAATATAATTTACCAAATGTTGAGGTTGTATTCATCTTTTATATTTTAATAAAGAAAAAGGGCTAGTTAAAACTAATTTGATTTAATTTTTGAAGCAATTATTGTACATACCTCATCTAATAAATGAAATACGTGTTCAAAATCTTCTATTTCACCGTAATACGGGTCTGGTACTTCAAAACCATCGGAAGTTTGTAATTCTTTTAAAATTACTTTCACTTTTTGTTTTGATTTTTCATCAGGCGCTATAGCAATTACGTTGTTGTAATTAGAAGTATCCATTACATAAATATGGTCAAATGTTTCAAAATCAGATTTAGTAATTTGTCTACACTTTTGTTGGCTAATATCTATACCAAATTTTTTGGCAGTTAATACGGAACGCTTGTCTGGTGGTGCTCCAACATGGTAATTACCAGTTCCAGCACTATCAATAAAATAATCTTGTTTAGGGAGTTTTGATTGTAAAATGCCTTCTGCTAATGGTGAGCGACATATATTACCTAAGCAAACCATTAAAACCTTGGTAGGCATTTTAAATACTCAGCTTTTTGTTAATGTCTTCCACAAACTTTTTAAATTGTTTGTCGGTAGCTACTAAATTGTCTACTGTTTTCACAGCGTGAAGTACGGTTGCATGATCTCTATCTCCAATTTGCGAACCAATGTTTGCTAATGAAGCTTTAGTGAATTTTTTAGAAAAATACATAGCTAATTGACGCGCTTGAACAATGTGACGTTTTCTAGTTTTAGATTTTAAAGTTTCTGTATCCAATTGGAAATAATCTGAAACCACTTTTTGAATGTAGTCAATAGAAATTTCACGTTTGATATTTTTCACAAACTTCTCTACAACTTGTTTTGCTAGTTCTAGATTAATTTCACGTTTGTTGAATGAAGACTGTGCAATTAATGAAATAATAGCGCCTTCTAATTCTCTAACGTTAGATTTTATATGTTTGGCTACATATTCTAAAATTTCATCTGGCATTTCAACCCCATCTCTGTATAAAATGTTTCTTAAGATAGAAATTCTTGTTTCGTAATCAGGTTGGTGCAATTCTGCAGACAATCCCCATTTGAATCGAGACAATAAGCGTTGCTCGATGTCTTGCATATCAACTGGCGCTTTGTCAGAAGTTAAAATAACTTGTTTTCCGTTTTGATGCAAATAATTAAAAATATGGAAGAACACATCTTGTGTGCCTGCTTTTCCGGATAAAAATTGAACATCATCAATAATTAAAACATCAATAAGTTGGTAGAAGTGAATGAAATCATTTCTAGTATTTTTCTTTACAGATTCGATATATTGTTGCGTGAAAATTTCAGCAGAAATATATAAAACTGTTTTTTCTGGATATTTATCTTTAATTTCAACACCGATAGCATGTGCTAAATGCGTTTTACCTAAACCAACACCGCCAAAAATTAATAATGGATTAAATGAAGTGCCACCTGGCTTATTAGCAACTGCCATACCTGCGCTTCTTGATAATCGGTTAGAATCACCTTCTAAAAAATTATCAAAACTATAATTGGCATTTAATTGAGATTCTATTTTTACATTTCTGATTCCTGGAATAATAAACGGATTTTTTAATTCCGGATTTTTATTCACAATAGGCACATCAATTTCTTGCGTTTTTACAGAACTACGATAGGTACTAGGAATTTGTTCTGTAAATGGAAGTTTATTGCCAGAAGTATTTTCCATTTTAATTTTATACACTAGCTTTGCTTGGTTTCCAAGTTCTTTAGTTAAAGCAGTTTTTAAAATAATTACATAATGTTCTTCAAGCCATTCGTAAAAGAATTTACTAGGAACTTGTATATGCAAAGCATTGTCTTCTGATAAACTAATTGCCACAATAGGTTCAAACCAAGTTTTATAGGCTTGTTCCTGAATGTTGTCCTTAATAAAGGACAAGCAATTATTCCAAACAGATTTTGCTGCATTAGTCATCATGTGCTGTAATTTTAAAATTTTTTAATCTAATTTTGAGAAAAAGAAATTATTAACTTTTTTTATGTAGATTTTATTGGGAGAGCAAATATGTGAACAAATTTATTTAAAAAAAAATGAAATGCTATTGTAAATTAAAAAATATTGTTGTATGTAGTTTTGATTTTTATTTAATAAATTAATTACATTTAATTTTTAAGTCATAAATATATAAAATAATAATGAAAGAATACGAATTTACAGTACGAGTTAGGTACGCAGAAATTGATCAGATGGGTGTTGTATATCATGGGAATTACGCGCAATATTTTGAAATGGGTAGAGTAGAGTGGTTAAGAAACTTAGGTGTTTCCTATAAATGGATGGAAGAAAACGGCGTAATGCTACCTGTTGTTTCTTTAGAAATGAATTATAAAAAACCAGCACGTTATGACGATGTATTGCTTGTAAAAACAATACTAAAAAGTCAAAATTCTGTAAAAATAGAATTTGACTATGAAATTTATAATCAACAAAATCAATTGTTAACAACCGGCTATTCGATGCTTGTTTTTGTAGATATGAAAACAGGTAGGCCAATTGTGCCACCAAAATACGTTTCTGATAAAATAAATGAAATAATATAATGGATTTATCTGAATTTGAACGCTTATTTGATAAGGAAAATTATAAAAGACATCCGTGGGAAATTTCTAGAAAAAAAGTACTTTTAAATCTGTTAGCTACTTCGGAAATTAAGTTTCCTATCAAACGAATTGTAGATATTGGTGGAGGAGATGCTTATGTTATAAATGAAATTTACAATCAAAATTTGGCAGATGAATATTTTACAATAGATACAGCGTATTCACCAGAAATCATTCCGCAATTAAAGAAAAATTATGGTGAAAATAAAATTCATTATATACAAAATGTAGCGGATTATTTAAATGATTTTTCAACAGATGATGCTACTTTGTTTTTATGTATGGATGTTTTAGAACATTTAGAATCAGAGTCTGATATTTTGAAACATTTTACAGCAAATAATAATTATTTTTTATTTGCAGTACCTGCTTTTCAGTCTGTTTTCTCAAAACATGATTTATTATTAGGGCATTTCAGAAGATATAATTTACAAGAATTGAAAAAAGTTTTACATCAATATCAATTTCAAATTAAAGATAATGGTTATTATTTCTCATCATTATTATGGGTTAGGTGGATAGAAAGTATCTTTAATAAAAATAAAAAGGCATCAATTGATAATTGGTCTGGTAATGCTTTTAAATCTAAGTTGATTGTAGCTCTGTTAGAACTCGATTTTGCTTTTACTAAATTAGCACAAAAATTCGGAATTAATATTTATGGATTATCTTGTTATTGTATCTGTAAAAAATAAACTTTATATTTTAAACTAGTTACTTTATTATTAGATTTCTTCTATTTCAATTTCAAATAAAGCAGTAAAAATGGCAACTATTTCTTTGGCATTTTTTTTCCTTGCAGCAATCTGAATTTCGCAATACATTTCCATTTTCTGATTAACAATCTGAATGTTCTTTTCTTTAATAATTCGCATTACTTTGTTCATGTTTTTATAATCGAAAGTAATTTTGAACTGTTTGTCAATGGTATTTTCCACAATGTTTGCTTCATCTAAAGTAAGTTTAGCTGTAGTTTTATAAGCAGAAATTAACCCTCCAACGCCTAATTTGACTCCTCCAAAATAACGAACTACCACCACTAAAACATTTGTAATTTCAAAGGATTGAATTTGTCCGTAAATAGGCATTCCTGCTGAATTACTTGGTTCACCATCATCATTGGCTCTAAATTTAAGAGTTTCAGTGCCAATTTGGTATGCATAGCACCAATGACGTGCCGAAAAATGTTCGGTTTTTAAATTTTCTAAATAAGTTTTTACTTCAATTTCTGAAGTTAATGGGAAAGCAAAACCAAAAAACTTACTGTTTTGTTCTTTAAATAAAATATTTTCAACCGAATTTTCAATGGTTTTATATGTGTCTTTAATTTGGAGTTCTTGCAATTTTATAATATTTTTTTATCGAATAAATGGGTTACATCATCTTGCCCTACACGTATTTGCCATGTATTTATTCCTAATGCTTCAGCTGCTTCAATATGTTCAATGGTATCGTCTACAAAAAGCGTCTTTTTTGGATTTAAATTATTCTGCTTCAAAATTAAGTTGAAAAAGGCCTCATCTGGTTTTCTCACTTTGATTTCGTAAGAAAAATAAATTTTATTAAAATGAGCGTAAAATTCTCTTGCAAAAGTTAATCCTACTCGATGTTCAAATTTATCAATATGTGTCGGATTCGTGTTACTTAATAAAAATATATTGTACTTATTTCTTAATTTTTCTAAAAATTCCAATCGTTCTAATGGAAAATCGCCAATAATAGCATTCCAAGCTTCTCTAATTTCTAAAAGATCGACATTTGGTATGTGCTTCTGAATGGTTTCCATAAACTGCATTTCATCTATTTTTCCTGTTTCAAATAAAATAGCAGCGACTTTTAAATCGTCAGACCAAACTTTTAATCCTAATTTTTTAAATGCATCAACACTCGCTTGATGGTTCAAGTTTAAAAATACATCTCCTAAATCAAAAATAATTGCCTCAATCATAATTTATGTATGTTTTTAGTTGGTTATTTTTAATTTTTATAGTTTTTTCAGGAATAAAATTAAAGTGAGGACGTATTACACCTTCAAAAATTTTAGTCTCAGCTATAAAAACCCTCGCTTCATCCCATAAATGGTTATTTATAAATTGTTGCAAGGTAAATGTGCCACCTTCGATAATAACAGATTGAATGTTTTTTTCAAATAAATGAGTTAAGATATTAGAAATCAAATGAGTATCAAACTGTGTGCATTTGTAAGTCACATTTATCGAATGTACACAATTTTCTTCTTCTGTAAAAATAATTGTAGGATTTTTTTTGTTTTTTACATTAAATCCTTCTGGAACTTTATTAGATTTATCAATAATAATCCGAGTAGGTTGCTGCCCAAACCAATCTCTAGCATCTAAACTTGAATTATCATTTAAAACTGTCGTAGTGCCAACTAAAACGGCTTGTTCTTCCGTTCGATATTTGTGTACCAATTGTCTAGAATAGGTATTTGAGATAGCAAAAGAGGTTTTTGAATTGGGTAAAAAAGGCGCAATAAATCCGTCTGCCGTTTCTGCCCATTTTAGTATAATATATGGTCGTTTTTTAGTGTTAAATGTAAAAAATCGTTTATTTATTGTTAAGCATGCTGCCTCTAAAACATTTAGTATCACTTCGCACCCTGCTTCTTTTAATTTTTCAACACCTTTTCCGGCCACTTCTGAATAACTATCAATACAACCAATTACTACTTTTGGAATTTTATGTGTTATAATCAAATTAGAACACGGAGGTGTTTTTCCAAAATGACTACAAGGTTCTAAATTAACGTAAATGGTGCTTTTGGAGAGTAATTCTTTGTTTTTTACTGAGTTTATAGCATGTACTTCAGCATGTGGTTCGCCCGCTTTTTTATGCCAACCTTCGCCAATTATTTTTCCATTATGTACAATCACACTTCCTACTAACGGATTAGGATATGTAGTTCCTAAACCATTTTTAGCCAATTGCAAACAACGTTTCATGTATATTTCATGCTCAATCATCTTACAAATTTAGTACTTTTACATTTTATATTTGCAAATGGACTACATAATACGAAAAATTGAACCTAAAGACAATTTGAAAATTGCGAGTGTGATTCGAAATGTTTTTGAAGAATTAGACGCACCAAAAGTAGGAACAGCTTATGCAGATCCACATTTGACATCATTATTTAAAGTATATCAAGCTGATAATGAAATTTATTTTGTAGTTGAAAAAGATCAAATTATTTTAGGTGGTTGTGGAATAGGTACATTAATTGAATCCGAAATTAAAATTTGCGAATTACAAAAAATGTATTTAGCAAAAGAGGCTCGAGGTAAAGGAATCGCAAATGAATTATTACAGAAATGTTTAACATTTGCTAAACAAGTGGGTTATGATAAATGTTACATTGAAACCTTACCATTTATGAAAGATGCACAGAAATTATATATAAAATCTGGTTTTACTTACATTGATGCACCGTTAGGTTCCACAGGACATAATGCTTGTGATGTGTTTATGATTAAAGATTTGTAGTTTTTTAGCCACCGATTATAATAATTTGCACTGATTTAATCCTTTAATCTGCAGCAAAACATTTTAACAAAACTTTTATATGAACATAATAAACTTAAAAACCCATTTCTTTTCAGAATTGCAAAACATTCAAGATATTTCAGAAATAGAAAGTTTCTTTTTTATTTTAACGGAATTTCTACACAATTTAAAAAGAATTGATGTTTCTCTAAACCCTGGTTTTGAAGTTTCTGAAACAGATTTAGAAAAATGGCAAACTATAATTTCAGAACTTAAAACCGAAAAACCAATTCAATATATCACTGGTGAAGCCTGGTTTTATGGTTTGCGATTTGGAGTCAACGAAAATACGTTAATCCCACGTCCAGAAACGGAAGAATTAGTAGAATGGATAATTGAAAGTCAAAAGTTACAAGTTGAAAATCTAACCCCCAAAAAATCTAAAAACCTAACAATACTTGATATAGGAACAGGTTCGGGATGCATTCCGATTGTCTTAAAAAAGGAAATTCCTAATACTGACGTTTCTGCAATTGATATTTCTCAAAAGGCACTTGAAATGGCTCGTAAAAATGCATTAGATAATCAAGTTGAAGTCAAATTCATACTTCAAAATATTTTAGAAACAGCATCTCTATATAAAAAATACGACATCATAGTTTCTAATCCGCCGTATGTTCGAAATATTGAAAAACAAGAAATGAAAAGGAATGTATTAGAATATGAACCTCATTTGGCTTTATTCGTGGATGATACAGATGCGTTATTATTTTACAGAAAAATTTCCCAATTGGCTTTAAAAAGTTTAGCGCCAAACGGAAAATTATTTTTCGAAATCAATCAATATTTAGGAAAAGAAACGGTTGAATTATTAGAGCAAATAGGTTTCAAAAACATTGAACTTCGTAAAGATTTGATGGGAAATGACAGAATGATTTGTTGCAGTTTATAATTTCAAATTTCGTTGTTCAAAATTTTGATTAACGAACTTTGAACAACGAATTTTGAAATTTATTCATACCGCAATGCCTCCACAGGATCTAATTTAGAAGCTTTTATTGCGGGATACAACCCAGAAATAATGGTAACAATAAACGTGGTAACAAATGCTGCAATAATTGCCGCCCAAGGTATCACAAATTCAAAACCTGCTACGGAAGCAATTAATGTACCGAGTAACAATCCTAAAATTATTCCAATTATGCCACCAATCTGACTAATAACAAAAGTTTCTGTGAAAAATTGCCAAGCAATGGTAATACTTTTTGCGCCAAGTGCTTTTCTTATGCCAATTTCACGTGTTCTTTCTGAAACGGAAACCAACATAATATTCATCAATGCAATTGTAGATCCAAAAATAGTTATGGCCCCAATAGCAATTGCTGCAATGTTAATTACGGCAATATTTTCGCCTAATTTCTGAATTAAATCGTCGCTGCGTTTGATACCAAAATTTTCTTTCTCTACTGGATTTAATTTTCTAACTCGACGCATGGTTAAAATCGAATTGTCAACGGCTTCGTCTAATAATTGTTTATTACTAATTTTTACAGCTATATCATAATTAATATTTGGCTGAGAAAAAATAGAACGTGCAATTTGTATCGGAATAATAATTCGTAAATCTTGATTATTCCCAAAAGTAGCGCCTTTTTCTTTTAATAATCCAATGACTTTAAATTTGGCACCTCGAACAGAAATAGTTTTGTCTATAGGATTAACACCTTCAAACAAACCATCTTTAAAGTTGGCACCTACGATACATACATAATTATTGTTATCTACGTCAAATGAATTAAAATTTCTACCCGATTCCAGATCGAAACCATTATTTGGAATAAAATTTTCGTCAGCGCCTAAAACGGTAATTTCTGGATCTGTTTTTTTATTGTCAAATTTTACTTCTGCATTCCCTGAAGCAGTAAATGAAAGCGATGTGGCGGTAAACGGAAAATCAAATTTATCCTTAAATGCCTTAGCTTGTGGATAACTTATTATTGGATTTACTTTTTGAGCCCGATCATTTCGTTTAATTTGTTCTGAAAAATCATACTGACTTATTGAAAAAGTATTGGCACCCATAGAAGCAAAATTTCCAAATAGATTATTTTCTAATGCTTTGGTTAAAGTTAAAATTCCTACCAAAAAAGTAATCCCAATAACAATAATAAATACTGTTAAAAATGTGCGTAGTGCCTGACTTCTAATAGAATCAATAGCAATTTTTGTATTTTCTTTAAATAATCCAATCATATCTATTTGTAGTTTATTTTATGTTTTTGTTACATTTTTTTTGATAATTGAAAATTCATAAATCAGATATTGATATTGCCATTGATTTTTGCTATTGATTTTTGCGAATCCATTTAAAAGTAAGATATTTGCATTTCAATAATTGATAATTGGCAAATTGCCACATTAACATATTACTATTATGGCATCAAAACCAAGTATTCCAAAAGGAACTCGCGATTTTTCCTCTACAGAAGTAGCAAAAAGAAATTATATATTTTCTATCATAAAATCAAATTTCGAACAGTTTGGTTTTCAACCTATTGAAACACCATCTTTTGAAAATTCGGACACTTTAATGGGGAAATATGGTGAGGAAGGCGACAGACTGATTTTTAAAATATTGAATTCGGGTGAGTATTTAGATAAAGTTTCGGAAGAAGATTTAACTAAAAATAACACTAAAAAAATTACCAGTCAAATCTCAGAAAAAGCCTTACGTTACGACTTAACCGTGCCTTTCGCTCGATACGTTGTGCAACACCAAAACGAATTAGAATTTCCGTTTAAAAGATATCAAATTCAACCTGTTTGGCGTGCAGATAGACCACAAAAAGGACGTTTTAGAGAATTTTTTCAATGTGATGCGGATGTCGTAGGAAGTGATTCGCTTTGGCAAGAAGTGGAATTTGTGCAATTATACGATACCATTTTCACTGCTTTAGGTTTAACAGGGGTTAACATAAAAATTAACAATCGTAAAATTTTATCTGGAATTGCTGAAGTGATTGGCGCTTCAGATAAATTAATTGATTTTACGGTTGCTTTAGATAAATTAGATAAAATTGGCGAAGACGGTGTGAAAAAAGAAATGCTTGAAAAAGGAATTTCAGAAGAAGCCATTGAAAAAGTACAACCGCTTTTCAATTTTACAGGAACTATTCCAGAAAAAATCGGAAAATTAGCCACACTTTTAGCATCTTCCAATGAAGGTTTAAAAGGTGTAGAAGAATTGAAATTCATCTGTAATGCTATTAACGAATTAGGTTTGCAATCGGCAATTTTAGACGTAGATGTTACTTTAGCTCGTGGATTAAATTACTATACAGGTGCTATTTTTGAAGTGGAAGCACCAAAAGAGGTAGCAATGGGTTCCATAGGCGGCGGTGGTCGTTACGATGATTTAACAGGTGTTTTTGGATTAAAAAACATGAGTGGCGTGGGAATTTCTTTCGGATTAGATCGAATTTATTTGGTTTTAGAGGAATTGGGTTTGTTTCCAGAAACAGTAACTACAACTTCAAAAGTATTATTTATAAATTTTGGTGAAGCCGAAACGTTATTTTCATTAAAAGCCATTGCGCAATTAAGACAAAACGGAATTAAAGTTGAAATGTATCCAGATGCTGCTAAAATGGCCAAACAATTTCAATTTGCGGAGAAAAAAGGTATTCAATTTGCAGTTTTAGTTGGTGAAGAAGAAATGAAACTAAATCAATATAAAATTAAAGATTTGGTTTCTGGTGAACAAGAGATAGTTTCGATAGAAGAGTTAGTAGAAAAATTAAAATAAGATAGTACGCAGAGATACTCTGAGAAACACAACAAAGATTCACAAAATTATTTTTTGTATTCTGTGTAACTCCGGGAACCTCTGCGAACCCCTGAGTAACAAAATGAAAAAATACTTCCAAGAATTCAAATACAATTTCAATTTAGCTTTACCTGTTATTTTAGGAATGGTGGGCCACACTCTAGTTGGAGTTGTAGATAATATTTTTGTAGGACAATTGGGTTCTACAGAATTAGCGGCGGTTTCTTTAGGAAATAGTTTTATATTCATAGGCATGTCAATAGGAATTGGATTTTCTACAGCCATCACACCAATTATTGCCGAATTTGATAGTAAAAAAGATAAAGAAGGTGGAAGAACTGTTTTTCAAAACGGATTAATTTTATGTACCATTTTAGGTTTTGGATTATTCTTTTTATTGCTTTTTGCCAAACCATTATTGTCATTAATGAACCAACCTGCAGATGTAGTAAAACTAGCCAAACCTTTTTTAGATATTGTGGGTTTTTCCTTGGTTCCGCTTGTAATTTTTCAAGCCTATAAACAGTTTGCAGATGGAATGAGTGAAACAAAATATTCCATGTATGCCACAATTTATGGAAACATTATCAATGTAGTTATTAACGCATTATTAGTTTTTGGATTATTTATGTTTCCAAAAATGGGTATTGTTGGCTCGGCAATAGGCACCTTAATAGCGCGTATTTTTATGGTTATTTATATGCATTATATTTTGTCTAAAAACGAAAAATTTAAATCTTTCTTTAAGAATTTTGGTTGGCAATCTTTTCAAAAAAGTGTTTCAGATAAAATTATTAAACTGGGTATTCCTTCTTCTATGCAAATGTTTTTTGAAGTCGCTTTATTTACTGGCGCCATTTGGTTGTGTGGAATGATTGATACTACTAGTCAGGCAGCCAATCAAATTGCATTAAGTTTGGCTTCGCTAACTTTTATGTTTGCCATGGGATTAAGCGTTACGGCGATGATTCGGGTAGCCAATCAGAAAGGATTGAATGATTATAAAAAACTAAATACGGTAGCCCATTCTATTTTCTTAATGGCTATAATTTTAGAAATTATTTTCGCACTAATTTTTATGTTAGGTAGTCAAATTTTTCCATCGTTTTTTGTAAATTCAGAAATGGCATTAAATGCAACTGAAGTGAAAGAAGTACTTTCTGTATCGTCAAAATTATTAATTATTGCGGCTTTTTTCCAAATTTCAGACGGCATTCAAGTTGTAGTTTTAGGCGCTTTACGTGGTTTGCAAGATGTAAAAGTACCAATGTATTTAACCTTTGTGGCCTATTGGATTATTGGTTTTCCAATTTCCATTTATTTAGGATTATACACAAATTTAAAAGCAGAGGGCGTTTGGATTGGTTTATTAGCTGGATTGACAGCTGCTGCATTGCTGCTTTATCTAAGATTTAGATTTCTATTAAAACAACATAGATAAAAATTTGAAAAAAGAATTGTACTTTTGGAACTCGATTTTACAATTTACTAAAACAATAAAAATATGGAATTACCAAAATTTGTAACAGGAGACAACACCGATTTTCCAGATGATATTTTTGTCATTCATTTAGAATATCCACGATTTTTTATCAATCTAAAAGATGATTCTGTAGAATTTTTAGAAGATGTTGAAGAAGAAGACCAAAAAGAACTTGAAGTTGAAATGGAACATTTAATTACGCTAGCTGGCGAATTTTACGACCGCGAAATGGAACGTTACGAAAAAGCATAAAAAAAACCGATAGTTTATCTATCGGTTTTTTTAATCTAAAAATCTAACAAGTCTGTGTAGTCTAACAAGTCTAACCTAAGAGCTACAACTCAGCATAGAACTTCCAATTTTTTCTCTAGCCCAATCGGGTCTTTTTGCAAACCAATTTTCATTTTTTGGTTGTTCTTCGTACGGATTTAAAAGGAGTTTGTACAATTCGTTTAGTAACGAATAATCTTCTTTTTCGGCCAATTCAATTGCCATTTGCGCCATATAATTGCGCAATACATATTTCGGATTTACCAAATTTTGCTGTATTTTTCGATCTTCGTCTGATACGGTTTCTTGAGTTAAAAACACCAAATATTGTGCAAACCAAAAATGCCAAGTTTCTAAAATAATTCCTGTAACTTCTTTAGGTTTATAAAAGGAAGCGTTAATTTTTGCTAAACAAACTTCACTTGTATCTGTTTTTTCAATCTGATTTAAATTTCTAAAGAAAATCGTATAATCAGTTTCTGTTTGTTCTAAATTAGAAAGTAATTGTTGAATAAGATTTTCATTTTCTGCTGTTTTCGTAGTAATACCGAGTTTTTTCAACATCATTTCTAAAAAATCTTCATCGTATTTTTTGGCATAATCATTCAGAATTTCTTCCAAAGGTTCCGCTTCAACAATTAACGGATAAAGTGCATTGGCCAATTGGTATAAATTCCATAAAGCAATGTTTGATTGGTTGCCAAATCGGTATCTTTTGCCTGCTGCATCTGTTGTATTGGGTGTCCAATTTGGATTGTAATCTTCAAGCCATCCGTAAGGTCCATAATCAATTGTTATACCGTGAATACTCATATTATCTGTATTCATTACGCCATGAACAAATCCTACACGTTGCCAATGCACTATCATTTCTCTTGTTTTCTCGGCAACAATTTTTAAAAAATCAATATATTTTTGTTTTCCTTCTGTTTTAATTTCTGGAAAATAATTAGAAATGGTATAATTTGTAAGTAATTTTAAATTTTCAATATCATTTTGAGACGACAATAATTCAAAACTTCCAAATCGAATAAAACTTGGCGCTATTCGGCATACTATTGCGCCTTTTTCTAACGCGGCATTTCCATCGTACATGACATCTCGCACCACCTCATCGCCAGTGGAAATTAAAGACAAAGAACGAGTTGTTGGCACACCCAAATGAAACATAGCTTCACTACATAAATGTTCTCGAATAGAAGATCGTAACACTGCCAAACCATCGGCTCGTCTGGAGTAGGGTGTAGGACCAGCACCTTTTAATTGTAAGGTAAAAAGCTTATTGTTATGTTCAATTTCTCCAAGTACAATTGCTCTTCCGTCACCAAGTTGACCTGCCCAATTACCAAACTGATGCCCGGCATAGTTCATGGCAAATGGTTTTGAGTTTCCTATAATTTCTGCACCAGAAACCATATTTAAAAACGATTCAGATTTCACAAAATCATCTGAAAAACCAATCAAATTCTGGACTTCTTTGGCAAAATGAAGTAATTTTGGACGACTTGGTGTTTTTGGTTTTACATAAGAAAAAGCGGCGTTAATTACCTGACGCGTATAGTTTTCTTCAATAGGATCTGAAGGCAAATTTGTGGTAAACTTATGTAGAAATTGAATTGGCATGGGTTTAAAATAATTTACAAAGTTACAGAATAAAATTTTTATAAGATATTTAATAAAATGTATATTTGTAACAAATTTTATAGCATGATTGCAATAGAAACAAAATCTAAGTTGGAAACTTATTTTCAGCAGTATAGAAAAGATATCATCGGAATTAATCAATCTTTTGTGTCGCCATTTGGGAAACAAAACATTGTTTATACAGATTGGACGGCAAGCGGAAGATTGTACCGACCAATTGAAGAAAAACTAATGAATACTTTTGGCCCTTTTGTGGCTAATACACATACAGAAACTTCTATTACAGGAACGGCTATGACTATGGCGTATCATGAAGCGCGCCATATTATAAAACACCATGTAAACGCAACCGACAACGATGTATTAATTACAGACGGAACCGGTATGACTGCCGTGGTAAATAAATTTCAACGTATTTTAGGTTTGCGCATTCCTGAAAATTTAAAAGAATATACTACCATTCCAAATGAAGTTAAGCCAATTGTTTTTATATCGCACATGGAACACCATTCTAATCAAACATCTTGGTTAGAAACTATTGCAGACGTGGTAGTGATTCCTGCAGATGAAAACGGCTTGTTTTCTATAGATAATTTTACAAAATTAGTAGACCAATATAAAGATAGAAGTTTTAAAATTGCATCTATTACATCATGCTCTAACGTAACAGGAATTAAAACGCCGTATCATGAAGTGGCTAAAATTATGCATCAGAATAATGGTGTTTGCTTTGTAGATTTTGCTTGTTCAGGACCTTATGTGGAAATTAATATGCATCCAGAAGATAAAGAAGCGTATTTAGATGCCATTTTCTTTTCGCCACATAAATTTTTAGGCGGACCTGGTTCTTGTGGTGTGATGATTTTTAATAAAGAATTATATAAAAACAACATTCCTGATTGTCCTGGTGGCGGAACAGTTTCTTGGACAAACCCTTGGGGCGAACACCAATATATCGACAATATTGAAGACAGAGAAGATGGTGGAACACCAGGATTTTTACAAGTAATAAAATCCGCACTTGCTATTCAGTTAAAAGAGAAAATGGGAGTGGCTTCTATTTTAGAAAGAGAACACGAATTGGTAGACTATATTTTTGAACGATTAGCCCCAATCGAAAACATACATATTTTAGCAGCAGAACATACGGATAGGTTAGGAGTAATTTCATTTTATATAACCGATTTGCACTTTAATTTAGGTGTAAAATTATTAAACGATAAATTCGGTATTCAAGTTCGTGGCGGTTGTAGTTGTGCAGGAACTTACGGACATTATTTACTGAATGTAAACGAAGAAACTTCAAATTCTATTACTTGTAGTATAAATGAAGGCGATTTGACAAATAAACCAGGTTGGATTCGCATGTCAATTCATCCAACAACTACTACAGAAGAAATTCAATTGGTTTGTGATGCAATTATTGATGTAGCACAAAACTTCACCACTTGGCAAGAAGATTACGTGTATCATCCTACTAAAAACGATTTCAATCATAAAAATGATACCAAGCCAGAAGTAGCTATGGTGAAAAGTTGGTTTAATTAAAAGAAAAATATATTAAACTTTTGCCTTTTCACTTATCTCTTATGCTTCCAACGTTTATGCGTCCATAAATAAAATTCTGGTGCGTCATAAATTTGTTGTTCTACTAATTTTAGGAAATTATCGGTGATTTCGTAATTTGGAAAATCTTTGGTATTGCCGTCAGAAAGTACTTCAAAACTAGCTTCATAATACCCACGTTTTAGTTTCTTAGTCTTTAAGAAAATCACATTCATATCGTATTTTTTGGCTAACATTTCGCCACCTGTATGCACAGGAACTTCAACGCCCATAAATTTTTTCCAATAATGTGTTGCACTTAATTTTGGTGATTGGTCACTCACTAATCCATACAAACTGTAATTTTTATTTCTGAAATTTGAGGCCATCGTAGGAATAGTTTCTTTACTATCAATCAATTGGCTTTTAAATTTAGAACGAATTTTCCTTACCAATTTATCAAAATACGGATTGGCTAATTTTTTATATACACCATACCCCATAAAATGAATATGATAATTCATAGAAACTGCCCATTCGTAACTGGCATAATGTGCACACAATAAGGCAATACTTTTTTCTTTTTTTTCTAAATCATAATATACTTCCATGTTTGAAAAGGTGTAGCGTTTTTCAATTTCTTTTTTTGAAATAGATAATGTTTTGATCATTTCAAGAAACAAATCGCACAAATGGGCGTAGAATTTCTTCTCAATACTAGTTCTTTCTTTTTCGGAAAGATGAGGTAGTGCTAGCGCGATATTTCCTCGAACCACTCTTTTTCGATATTTAAAAATGCGGTAAACTAGAAAACACACACAATCTGATAATAAGTACAATACCGGAAACGGCAAAATAGATAGTATCCAAATGAAAGGGTAAATTAAAATATATAATAGAAATTGCATGAATTTTTTTTACAAATATACATGTTTTGTTACTTCTTAGAAAATAATGCCATAATATGTTTTTCTTATTGATTTTTCAATATTTATAGTACCTTTAGCTTCATTAAAATTATTTTATATGTATTCTGTTTCAACCATTATTATCGCTATTACAACATTGGTTACGTTTATGGGTTTGTCCAACGTTGCTTTTTTTGATCGCTTTAAATTCAACATTTCAAAAATTAAATCGGGCGAGCAATTTCGTATGATTACCTCCGGATTTTTACATGCCGATTGGTTTCATTTTGCGTTTAACATGTTTAGTTTTTGGAGTTTTGCCAATTTTTTAACCCAAGAATTTAGTACCACAAATTTTCTAATTATTTATTTTGGAAGTATGATAATGGGTAGTGTATTAACCTATTATATACATAAAAACGAACCCAATTATTCTGCTATTGGTGCCTCTGGCGCTGTAACTGGAATTATTTATTGTGCCATTTTATTATATCCAGAAATTGAGCTAAGAATGTTTTTTGCCATTCCTATTCCTGGTTACATTTTTGCTTTTTTGTATTTGGGATATTCCGTTTATGGTATGAAAGGAAGGTACGATAATATTGGGCATACCGCACATTTAGGAGGAGCTATTGGTGGTTTAGTAATAACATTACTTTTAGTACCAAGTTTATTTCAATCCCGATTAATTTTTATTGGCATTTTATTAATCCCAATTGCAGTTTTAATATATTTGGTAAAAACCAAGAAAATATAATTGCTATTAAATAATCCTAATTTGGGGTTGTTTTCTGCTAATTTGGGGTTATTTAATGATATTTTGGGGTTCCAAACTACTCCGTTGGGGTTCCAAACTACTCCGTTGGGGTTCCAAACCCCAAAATCGGGGTTCCTGACCACAAAATTGGGGTCTATAACCACAAAATTGGGGTTCCATAACCGCAAAATCGGGGTTCTCAACCTCAAAATCGGGGTTCCCAACCCCAAAATTGGGGTTCCATAACCGCAAATTATCATTATAGAACCACAACGGAGATATTTTCAACCCTAACCGTGTACTCTTTTACTTCTATGATGGTTTCTTTGTGGTGGTTATACTGCTAAAAAACAGTTAGTTTTCATATAGATGGCCATTTGATAGTATTTCAATTGATTTTTTTATACGATAAAATTAATTTAATAATTATTTTACATGATTTATATTTATTAAAACTACTTTTGTGTTCATTATTTAAAATATGAAAAGTAAAAACAAAGTAGCTGTAATAATGGCTGTATACAATACACCATTTGATATCATAAAAAGAGCAATAGATTCGGTTTTGCAACAAACTTTCCAAGATTTTGAATTACTAGTCATTGACGATGGAAGCACAAATGATTCTGAAAGTTTAATTTTAAATTATGCCATACAGCATGAAGATAAAATTACCTATTTGCGTCATAAAAACTGTAGTCAATCTGAGTCTATAAATAGAGCAATTTTGCTTACTAATAGCGAGTATATTACCGTTATTGATGCAGATGACGAGTACAAACCAAATCATTTAGAACTGTGCTTATCTGAAATAAATTCTTTGGATTTGATAGCTTCAACAACGGAAACCATTGTAAACAAAGAATCCGATTATTATGTGCCCGATCGTTTTAATAAAAATGAAGTGGTTCATGTGGATGATTGCATTTTGTTTGCCACACTTTTTGGAAAAAAAGAAGTGTTTACTAGCTTAAATTTTTTAGATATGTATGGCGCTGATGCTCATTTTTATGAATGTGCAGAAAAATTGTTTGTTGTAGAGAAATTAGATTTACGAACTTATGTTTATTATAGAAATAATCCAGACAGCATAAGTGCAAAAGTTAAATTAAATCATTTGAGTTAATTGGAAATCCCTTCAAACCTTCAATTGTCAAACAGACTTATATTAGGATGCCATATTTCAGGTGTTTATGACGTAAATAGAAGTCAAATGCTTTCAGACGATGATTTTTCAATCATTGAAAAATGGGCCAATTCTATTGCGAAATTACATCTTCAAGCCATTATTTTTCATAATAATTTTTCAGAAGCAACTGTTTTAAAACACCAATCAGCACATGTACTATTTATTAAGATAACGCATGATATTCGATTTAATCCAAATGTTTTTAGATATTATGTTTACAACCAATTCTTAGAAAAATATAGCGATACAATTGAATCGCTATTTGTGACGGATGTATCCGATGTTTTGGTATTAAAAAACCCGTTTATTCAACCTTTGTTTACAAATAATTCAGACATTGTTTTCTGTGGCGATGAACCTACGAATTGGGATAATGAATGGATGCAATTGCACGGTTCGCATTTAAGAAGTCGAATTAAAGATTATGCTGAAGTGGAATCTGAAAATAAGTCGGAGCGTTTGTTAAATTGTGGCGTTATCGGTGGTACTCTTCAAACCATTAAACCTTTAATTGATTCACTTTGGCAGATTCATGAAAATTATAATGCAGACAACACCACATCATTTACCGGCGATATGGGTGCTTTTAACTATATTATTCGTAAAAATTATAAGAATCGTATTTTACACGGCACGCCTGTAAACTCAGAATTTAAAGCTTATTTTGATGACGGAACCAACTGGTTTCAGCACAAGTAATTCTGTTATATTAAATCACAAAAAAAAGCACCTCGTTAGAAGTGCTTTTGTGGGGAGAGCAGGATTCGAACCTGCGAAGTTTTCACAGCAGATTTACAGTCTGCCCTCGTTGGCCGCTTGAGTATCTCCCCATGGCCAGTATGCTATTGCAAATATAGAATTGTTTTTTATTGTGGCAAACTTATTTTTGGGTAATGTCTAATATATGGTATAACCTTCTGGAAACTAAAAACATAAAAAATCCCATTTTGTTTTAGAATACAAAATGGGATGGATTTTTATAATTTTAGGTGCTATTTTACACCTAATATTTCTTTTATTTTAGCTTTTAATTCTTCGCCGCTAAGGTTTTTAGCTACTATGTTTCCCTGCGCATCTAAAATAAACGTGGCAGGAATTTGATCAACTTCATATGTCGTTGCAATAGGATCTTCCCAACCTTTTAAATTAGAAACCTGAGTCCAAGTTAATTTATCTTTTGCAATAGCTGCTTTCCATTTTGAAGCATCTTCATCCAACGAAACGCCTATAATATTTAACCCTTTACTATGTAATTCATTATAAATTGCAACCACATTCGGATTTTCTGCACGGCATGGTCCACACCAAGAAGCCCAAAAATCAATAATAGTAACTTTTCCCAACGATTCTTTTAAAGAAACGGTTTTTCCAGCAGGTGTTTTAGCAGAAAAATCAGGAGCTTTAGTTATTTTTTTTTTTCTGGAGCGGCTGCTTTTAATTGGGCATCTAATGCTTTTTTTACATTTTTACCACTTTTTGATCCGTGTAATTTTTTATCTAATTTTTCAAACGCGTCTTTAGCTTCTTTTCCTTGCATCATTCCTCTGCTAACATAGTTTTCTAAAAAAAGCATCGATAAAATAGAGCTTGGATTGTTTTTTATAAAATCTTTAGATTTAGCATCCATTTTTGCAGAAATAGACTGAGCAAGCTTGCCATATTCTTGATTTAATTGCTGTTGCACAGCCACATCATTGGTTTCCATGGCTTTTTTCATAGCCTCGTTGTTATTTTTCGTAAAATCAACAAGTGGTTTGTTAATAATAACCGATTCATCTGTATATTTTTGAAACAAGTCATTGTCAGTAGTTCCGGAAATTCTAGATTTTTGAATGTCTTTGGTATCAAAAGCAATTACTATAGTCCCACTTTCAATAATAAACGGAAGTGCTTTTTTCGATTGATATTGAGGATCAATTACACCATCAATACTTACAATTCCAATTTCAGGAAGTTCGCTTTTGCCTTCAAATTGAAACTTCCCTTCTTTAATTACTACTGTATCCATAGCTACTGGGCCCATTTCACCAGCACCTTCTAAAAATACTTTTGTGCCGTCTTTTATTCCTTTTGCTGTTCCTTCAACTTTAAATTTATTGCAAGAAATTAATATTAATGCCGAAAATAATAGTACTATTTGTTTCATTTTTTTTTCTAATTGGTTAACCTGAAAATTCAGTTTTTAATTTATCAGACGCAAATGTAATAATTTTTTTAGTATTTATAAAATCGTTTTAAAAAATCCTACCTAGATATCGCTATATTTACAAAATGATTATTTACGATAAATTTAATTTTCACAAACACACGTTTTGCTTGTTTCAACAAGTGGAAAGTGTTGCTGTGGCAGATTTAAAATTGGGTTACAAAAGTGCTTCAGGAAGTGCGTATTATTATATAGAATCGGGTGTTTTCAGAAAATCCAATCATTGGGGAAGAGCCTCAAATTGCAGGTGGCGTTTGGTAAGTAATTCCGACTATAAAAATCAAATTGAAAGTGTAGGCTTTGCGAAATGGACCGATTTTTATCCAAATAGCGAAACTGAAAAATTGTTTTATATTGAAGTGAATGAAGCTAAAAACGAAGTTTATTTTAATCATAAAAACCATCCAGATTATACCAATCAACTATTAAGAAAAGCAACCGACACAACAAAAAGAATTAAAGAGATAAAAGCTATTTTACAATCGAATTTGTGGGCAAAACATTTGTTTTTCGATGATTTTGCAGATTTTAAAACGAAAATGCTAACAGAATTAAGTAATACCAATGAAAGTTTCGTAAATTTGAAGAAAATTTTGCAAGATGGGAAGAAATAATGCCGTAAATAAAGACAAACATAAAAAGCAATTGGACAATCATTTGAAGAAAATTCAAAAAACCAAACAAACGTCTGCAGCTAAAAAAGCAGCAATATTAGAACAATACAAGCAATCGCTTAAAAATAACTAATGCATTCACAACAACTAGTTAATTTAAAACCAAAAGTTCAAACAATTATTGATTTATTAGCCAAAAAAGAGTGGGAAACCGCTCAAGTTTTGCTGCTTAAAGTGAGTGAGGAAGTGGATAATTTAATTGATGAAGTGGTCTCAGACGACCATTTAATTGAATTAAGTAAATATCAGGTTTTGCTAAAACATTTAGCACCTAAAATTCAAAATGGAAGACACTAAACTTTGCCCTTGCGGCACCCAAATTAGCTTACAAGAATGTTGTTTGCCATATATTCAAGGCGACTTTGTACCTACCGCCGAAAAATTAATGCGTGCCAGATTTACAGCATTTTATTTACATGACGCGCAATATTTATACAAAACTACACACGTGTCTCAAAAAAAATATACCAATAAATCAGATATTTTGTCTTGGGCACAGCAAAATACATGGCAAAAATTAGAAATCATAAACAGTACTGAAAACACAGTAGAATTCAAAGCCTACTATTTAGACGAGAATAAAACATTTCAAATTCATCACGAAAAATCAACGTTTATCTTTTTTCAAAACAATTGGTATTATGTGGATGGGAAGTTTTATTAGTTTTAACTAAAAATTAGCATTCGTTTTCTTGTCATTTAAAACTAACCTTGTAATTTTAAATCATGAAAAAAGGGTTTTATTTTAAAACGTATGAAAAGCCATTTAAGTCACCGTTTGAGGTGCTTTTTGGTGTTTTCAAAGAATTAATTGTCCACACTTCTGGTGATTTTGACGAGGCCATATCTTGGTTACGCGAGCTTGATGCCGAATACAAATTAACCACTCCAGAATATACAATTGAAGATTTTATCGAAGATTTAAAGAAAAAAGGATTCATTCGCGAAGAAATTACGGGAGATGGCGCCTGCGAGGTTACTATTACTTCAAAAACAGAACGACTTATTCGTCAAGCCGCTTTAGATCAAATATTTGGTAATTTAAACAAGTCGGGTAGTGGCAATCACAAATCTAAACAAATTGGCGGTGGCGATGAACTTACGGGCGAACTTAGAAGTTATAATTTTGGAGATGCCTTAGATAGAATTTCATTGACTGAAAGTTTGAAAAATGCGCAAATTAATAATGGAATAGGCGAGTTCCATCTTACTGAAAATGATTTGGTAATTGAAGACACGCACTACAAATCGCAAATGAGTACCGTTTTAATGATAGACATTTCTCATAGTATGATTTTGTATGGTGAAGACCGAATTACGCCTGCCAAAAAAGTTGCCATGGCGCTAGCGGAACTCATCACAACTCGTTATCCAAAAGACACTATTGATATTTTAGTTTTTGGAAACGATGCCTGGCCTATTTCTATAAAAGAATTGCCTTTCCTGAAAGTTGGACCTTATCACACCAACACTGTTGCAGGTTTGCAATTGGCAATGGACATGTTGCGCAGAAAACGAAATACCAACAAACAAATTTTCATGATTACCGATGGTAAACCAAGCTGTGTTCGTGAAAAAGACGGCTCGTATTACATGAATAGTAATGGTTTAGACGAATATATTGTTGAAAAATGTTATACACAAGCTGCTCAAGCAAGAAAGTTACACATTCCGATTACCACTTTTATGATTGCCAACGATCCGTATTTGCAAAAATTTGTAGATAAATTTACAGAAGCCAATCAGGGAAAAGCATTTTATACAGGTTTAAGTGGATTGGGAGAAATGATTTTTCAAGATTATGAAGCCAACAGGAAAAAGAAATTGAAATAAGTAGTATCAAATCATAGAAATTAAATAAAAGCAGTAGCTAAATAGCGTTTAAAAAAATAGTATGACACATATAAAAACATTAGGAGAATTGATACAATCAGGTTATCAATCAAAGAAAATCAAAGATGAATTAAGAACTAATTTAAGAAATAAATTAATAGCTAAACAACCAACATTTACAGGTGTTCATGGTTTTGAAAATTCTGTAATTCCAGAATTGGAACGCGCTATTTTATCACGTCACAATATTAATTTATTAGGATTGCGCGGACAAGCAAAAACACGTTTGGCAAGAAAAATGGTCGAACTTTTAGACGAATACATTCCGTTTGTTACAGGTTCTGAAATTAATGATGATCCTCTAAATCCAATTTCGCGTTTTGCGATAGATTTAATTGCTGAAAAAGGCAATGACACACCAATTTCTTGGTTACATAGAAGCGAGCGTTTTTTCGAAAAATTAGCCACACCTGATGTTACAGTTGCCGATTTGATTGGTGATGTAGATCCAATAAAAGCCGCTAATTTAAAATTATCTTATGCAGACGAACGCGTAATTCATTTCGGAATGATTCCACGTGCCAACAGATGTATTTTTGTAATTAATGAATTACCCGATTTACAAGCGCGTATTCAAGTAGCCTTATTCAATATTTTGCAAGAAGGCGACATTCAAATCCGTGGATTTAAATTAAGAATGCCTTTAGATTTACAATTTATATTTACTGCAAATCCAGAAGATTATACCAATAGAGGCAGTATTGTTACACCTTTAAAAGACAGAATTGGTTCGCAAATTTTAACGCATTATCCAGAAACTATTGAAATTGCTAAAATTATTACTACACAAGAAGCCAAGTTAGACGAAGACCAATCGTCTTTAGTCCATGTGCCTAATTTAGCAAAAGATTTGTTAGAACAAGTAGGTTTTGAAGCCAGAGAATCCGAATATATTGACGCAAAAAGTGGCGTTTCAGCTCGTATGAGTATTACTGCATATGAGAATCTGATTAGTACTGCCGAACGTAGGGCCTTGCAAAACGGAGAGGGAAAAACAACCGTTCGTTTGTCTGACTTTTTGGGAATTATCCCAGCCATAACTGGAAAAGTGGAATTGGTTTATGAAGGCGAACAAGAAGGCGCTGGCGTAGTGGCGCAATATTTAATTGCCAATGCGATTCATACTTTTTTACCCGCTTATTTTCCTAAAATCGAGAAACTAGAAAAACAAGATGTAACCACGCCTTATTCCGAAATTACAGAATGGTTTTTCAACGAATCAGGTTTTGAATTAACGGATGATTGCTCCGATGAAGTTTACAGAAATACACTAGATGAAGTGCAACCATTGGAAAATTTAATTCAGAAATACCAACCAGAAATACCTGTTTCAGATAAATATTTTCTAAAAGAATTTATCCTTTGGGCATTGGTAGAATACAACAAATTATCAAAGGAAAGAACCGAAGATGGCTTTCAGTTTAAAGATCCGTATTCGAAGTTTATTAGTAAATTGTCTTAAAAGGCACAAAATAAAAAATCCGTTCCGATTACTTCGGGACGGATTTTTATATTTTGAATATGTCTTTTAAACTATATGTAATTCTTTCATACAAGCATGCATACTTTGATAGGTTCTTTCAATATCGTTATCCAATCCAATTGAAAAACGAATTAATCCATCTGTTAAACCCATTTCTGCTTGTTCTTCTAAAGGAATTTCAGAAGAAGTTGATGTTCCTGGTGCGCTAAAAAGCGTTTTGTAAAATCCTAAACTTACCGCCAAATAACCTAAATTTCTTTCTTGCATTAATTCCATCAAGGCATTGGCTTTTTCTAAACTTCCAACATCAATGGTCATCATACCTCCAAAACCATATTCTGGATTAATCATATTTTTATATATTCCATGACTTGGATGACTCACTAAACCTGGATAAACGGTTTTGATGCCGTCTGCTTCAAATTTATGTGCCAAATACATTGCATTATGACTGTGTTGCTTCATTCGGATGTGAAGTGTTCTTAAGTTTTTCATTACCGATGCCGAACGTAAACTGTCCATTGTAGGGCCTAATAACATACTCGCACCAGAATTTACGTTTTTTAAATCGTTTATAAATTCTTGACTCGCACACGTTACGCCGCCCACTGTATCTGAACTTCCGTTGATGTATTTTGTTAAGGAGTGTATCACAATATCAGCACCTAATTTTGCTGGCGACACGGATAAAGGCGAAAAGGTGTTGTCAACCACTAATTTAAGGTTGTGCTTTTTTGCAATCTTTGCTAAAGAAGCAATATCAGCAACTTCTAACAATGGATTGCTGACAGTTTCGCAATATAAAACTTTGGTTGTTGGTGTTATGGCAGCTTCTACAAGTTCTAATTTAGTAATATCTACAAAAGTAGTTTTTATGCCAAATCTTGGTGTGAAATTTTTCAAAAAGGCATACGTTCCACCATAAATGGTTCTGCTAGAAACCACATGGTCGCCTTGTCCACAAAGTTGTAAAATTGTTGGCGTAATGGCACCCATACCAGAAGCTGAAACATTGGCGGTTTCAGTGCCTTCCATGGCTGCTAAAGCTTTGTCTAAATACAAATTACTGGGTGAGGAATGTCGGGAATATAAATAACACCCTTCTGCATTACCTTCAAATGTGTCAAACATGGTTTTAGCAGAAAGAAACGTATAAGTAGAGGAATCTGAAATAGAAGGGTTTACACCTCCAAATTCGCCAAAATACTGTAAATCTTGTATGTTATCGGCGGGATTAAATTGCTTCATGAAGATTTCTTTATCTATCAAAATTGAATATAATAAATTAATATTTCAATAATGACTTAAATATTTAGTTTATTTATCTAATTAAAACTAAATTATTAGTTTATTTATCTATATTTTTTCTTTTTTACTTACATTTGCAAAATAAATTACTATTCACATGGATGCAATTGATAAAAAATTATTAGAATTGATGCAAATTGATTCTAAAAAAACAACTAAAGAACTTTCTAGTAAATTAAACTTATCTGTAACTGCAGTGTATGAACGGATAAAAAAATTGGAACGTCAAGGAATTATTAGTAAATATGCTACCATTTTAGATAAAAATAAGATAAATAAAGGATTTGTAGTGTTTTGTCATGTTAAATTAATTAAACATTCTAGAGATTTAATTTTCGAATTTGAAAAAGAAGTAGTAACACTAACCGAAGTTTTAGAATGTTTTCACGTAAGTGGCGACTACGATTATATTCTGAAAATTTGCGTAAAAGACATGGAAGAATATAGAGAATTTATGGTTACCAAATTAACCACTTTGCAACATATTGGTAGTACGCACAGTACTTTTATGATTGGTGAAGTTAAAAATTCTACTTCATTTGTGTTGAATTAAAATTATTAAAGTTTTTTAGTTAAATAGCAATACATATTTATTTAAAAACTTTACTTTTGTACTTTAAAAACATACCATAACATTTTATAAAATTTATTTATGAGTCAATTTGATGTAACCATTATTGGTTCTGGACCTGGAGGATATGTAGCAGCTATTCGTTGTGCACAATTAGGATTTAAAACAGCAATTATTGAAAAATACGCAACACTTGGTGGAACGTGTCTTAATGTGGGATGTATTCCGTCAAAAGCATTATTAGCTTCCTCACATCATTATGAAGAATTGCAACATTTTGCAGACCATGGCATTGAAGTTTCAGGCGAGGTAAAAGTAAATTTAGAAAAAATGATTGCCAGAAAACAAGCAGTTGTTGATCAAACTTCTGGTGGTGTTAAATACTTAATGGACAAAAATAAAGTTACGGTTTTTGAAGGCGTTGGTGCTTTTGAAAGTGCGACTTCTGTTAAGGTAACTAAAGCAGATGGTTCTTCAGAAATCATAGAATCAAAAAATATCATTATTGCTACAGGTTCTAAACCTTCAAACTTGCCTTTTATCAAATTAGATAAAGATAGAATCATTACTTCAACGGAAGCTTTAAAATTAAAAGAAGTTCCAAAACATTTAGTAATTATTGGTGGTGGTGTAATTGGAATTGAACTAGGACAAGTATACCTTCGTTTAGGTGCTCAAGTTTCTGTAGTAGAATATATGGATAGAATTATTCCAGGAATGGATGCTTCTTTATCTAAAGAATTAACAAAAGTCTTTAAAAAACAAGGCATGAAATTTTACACGTCGCACAAAGTGCAATCTGTAGATAGAGCAGGAGATGTGGTAACCGTAAAAGCTGAAAATGCAAAAGGAGAAATCATTTCTTTGGATGGAGATTACGCATTAGTTTCTGTGGGTCGTCGTCCGTTTACAGATGGTTTACAAGCAGAAAAAGCAGGTGTAAAAATTACAGATAGAGGTCAAATTGAAGTAAACGATCATTTACAAACTTCAGTTTCTAATATTTATGCAATTGGTGATGTAGTTCGTGGTGCGATGTTAGCACACAAAGCGGAAGAAGAAGGTGTAATGGTTGCAGAAATTTTAGCTGGACAAAAACCACATATTAATTATAATTTAATTCCTGGCGTAGTGTACACTTGGCCAGAAGTTGCGGCTGTTGGAAAAACAGAAGAGCAATTGAAAGCTGAAGGTATCGAATTTAAAGCAGGAAGTTTCCCATTCAAAGCATTAGGAAGAGCAAGAGCTGGTGGCGACACGGACGGATTTGTAAAAATCTTAGCCGATGCCAAAACAGATGAGGTTTTAGGTGTTCACATGATTGGCGCACGTTGTGCTGATTTAATTGCAGAAGCGGTTACCGCAATGGAATTTAGAGCGTCAGCAGAAGACATTTCAAGAATGTCACATGCACATCCTACATTTGCAGAAGCCATCAAAGAAGCCGCTTTAGCAGCAACTGGAAATAGAGCTTTGCACGTATAAATTAAAATTTAAAGATTAAAAAAATCCCAAATTCTTTAGAATTTGGGATTTTTTTATGTTTATGACTTAGCTAATTCACTTTCTTTTTCGTAGCCAAATAAGTGATCTTTTTTAATTATTTCTGCGGTACCATCTGGAAGCATATCTTCCCATCCTGATTCGCCTTTAGACAACATTTTTAATATTTTTCTGGAGAAAATATCTAAAGTTTTTGCATCGTAGTTTTCAATGTCGGTAACTTTTCCGTTGTATTTAAAGAATTTATACAATTCTTTCATCCTAGGATGCACTTTTAAGTTTTCTGAAGTAATTATTTCACCCGTTTCTGGGTCTTTCATCGGATATAAATATACTTTTAAATCTCTGTAAAATAATTTCCCAAATGCTTCTAAAATACCACCCGACATATGACGGTAGTATTTTTCATCAAAAATCTCTACCAAATTACTCACGCCCATGGCTAAAGCAGTTCGTGATTTTGTAAAAGATGAAAAGTATTCTAACACTTTATAATATTCTTGAAAATTAGAAATCATTACGGTTTGACCTAGAGCACATAAAAGTTCTGCTCTATCTAAGAAATCTCTTTCGTCAATTTCACCTTCTGCTTTTAAGTTAGAAAGCGTGATTTCGAATACCACAAAGGTATTTTCTTTACTTACTTTATTTTCTTGTATAAACATCTCGTAAGATTGCTTGTACATATCCATATTTACTTTGGTTACAGGTCGGAAACTGCCACGTAATGCTAAGATATTTTTTTTGTATAAAACTGCTGCAGGCAAAATATTTTTTCCTTCCGGATTAAACATTACGGCATCTGTAAAACCGTATTTTACCAATTGCAAACTCATTAATCTATTGTCTACATCAGCAAAACTTGGTCCTGAGAAATTTATCGTGTCAATTTCAAGTTGGTCTTTTTCTAAATGGTCGTATAAATAACGCAATAATTTTTTAGCATCATTATGTTTGTAAAAGGCACCATAAATTAAGTTTACGCCCAAAATACCTAAGGTTTCTTGTTGCAAACGCGCATCATTTTCTTTGAAACGAATGTGAATTAAAATTTCATTATAAGCTTGGTCTGGTTCTACTTGAAATTTAATTCCTACCCAACCGTGTCCTTTAAATTGTTTTGCAAAATCAATAGTGGCTACTGTATTGGCATAACTAAAGAACATTTTATTGGGATGTTTATCTCTTTTTAAACGATCTTCAATAAGTTGTGTTTCATGAGTAAGCATTTTTCTCAATCTGCTTTCCGTAACATATCTTCCGTCTTTTTCAATTCCGTAAATAGCATCACTAAAATCCTTATCGTAGGCAGACATCGCTTTCGCAATTGTACCAGAAGAAGCACCTGCTCTGAAAAAATGCCTCACCGTTTCTTGTCCGGCACCAATTTCAGCAAAGGTTCCGTAAATATTTTCGTTTAAATTAATACGGAGCGCTTTATCCTTTGTAGAAGGAATTTGTTCAATTACTTTGTCTCCTCTTAATGTTATTTCAGTTGTCATTTATTCAAATGTGTTTTTGGGCAAATTAAAATACAATGCAAAGTTAATAAATTATAGGTTTTAACAAGAGTATTTTGTTATTTTTGTAAAAAAGAAATTGCTCTTACAAACAACTTGGCTATATTAATTCGCACCAATAAGCAATATTGCAAGTAAAAAAATTATAGATGAAAATTCATTTCCTAGGCACAGGCACCTCTCAAGGCATTCCAGTAATTGGAAGTACGCATTTTGTGTGTTTAAGTGATGATGTAAAAGACAAACGATTGCGCGTTGCTGTTTGGATTTACGATGAAGATTTTTCTATAGTAATTGACTGTGGTCCCGATTTTCGCCAACAAATGCTTACCAGCGGTTGCTCGCAAATGGATGCGTTGCTTTTTACTCATGAACACGCCGATCATACATCGGGTTTAGATGACATTCGACCGTTTTATTTTAAACAAGGCGATATTCCGGTATATGGACATTCGCGTGTGTTGCAAAATTTAGCCAAACGATTTGATTATATTTTTGAAAAAGAAAATAAATATCCAGGAGCGCCATCTGTGTTGCCAATTGAAGTGGTGAATAATAGAAATATTTCAATTAAAAATCAGACGGTAATTCCAATTAATGCCCTGCATGGAAATTTACAAGTTTTTGGGTACAGAATAAAAGATTTTGTATATTTAACAGATGTAAAAACCATTGAGGATGCAGAAATAGAAAAACTTAAAGATGTTGAGGTTTTGGTTATCAATGCGTTACGATTTGAACCACATAATACCCATTTTAACGTTGAAGAAGCTATAAATTTTATAAATTTGGTACAACCTAAAAAAGCGTACTTGACGCATATTAGTCATATTTTAGGATTGCATGAAGACGTACAAAAACAATTGCCAGAAAACGTTTTTTTGGCTTACGATAATTTAGAAATAGAAATAAAATAAATATAAAAATGAAAAAAAGTTTATTGCTTTACGGATTAGTATTTTCAGTTTTAATTAATATTTTTCAAATAGTTAATGCTTCTAATATTTTAAAAAGAAGCGAAGAAGTGTCCACTATTAGCAAAAAAGAATTGAAAAAAGCCCAAGATTCTATTGCAACATTAGTGGATAATGATACCTTTTCGTTAGCAAATAATGAAAATGCACAAGAATATTATTTTGAATATGATTTAAAAGCGTTACAAACTAAAGTTAAAGATGATTTAAACGCTTTTAATGCCGATAAAAAAGGAAATAAATATGTTTCTTACGATCAAATTGGCGACAATCCGTTTTTGATAAATAACATTAAAATTTTAAATCATAGATGGATTATTGCTAACTTTTCTGATGGTAAAGTTTGGGGTGAAGTGTTGATAAAGTACTTTCATAATATTGATAAACCTACCGAATTTGAAACAGTAGAAACTTTAATTTATCAAGAAACACTAAATTAGACATGAAGAAATTTTTATATATTTTATTGCTGGCATCCTTATTTTCTTGCGATTATATTTTAAAAAATCCACCAAAAGATACAACGGAAATGGATTCTATCGTAAAAAACCAAGTCAACGACGATAAAAACGTAAATGGTTGCGATTTAAAAGCAGGATACAAATGGTCGAATATGACTAAAAAATGTGTACGTGTTTTTGAAGAAGGTTATCGGTTAACTTCCATAGAAAGAGATTCATTAGCCAGAAGGAAAAACGCTTTCTTTTTTGTGGATGTAGACAGTTTAATTGCGGAAGTTTTTTTACCAGATTCTAAAGAATCAATTGTGTTTAAAAGAGAAAGTGAAGACCATAACTTCAAATTTAAAGATTTCGAATTCCGAACCAATAAAGGTTTTTACTTGTACTACAATCAAACACTTATGTTTCAACCTGCCATTCCTGTAGATACCAAAGTTTTAGGGAAATCCGAAGAGCATTAGGTTTTTGGTTATAAGGTAAAGGGGTTTTGGTAGAAGGTGCTTTCTACAGAATATTTATTTTATTCGTTTTGTCATGCTGAACTTGTTTCAGTATCTATATTTACTCAAAGTTAGGAGACTTTGCTTAACTTCGGCTCGGCAATTTCTTGAAAGCGATTTTTGGCAGCTATTTTTTATATTAAATTTCTAAAGATAATTATTGTTATTGCCGTTAAAAATAATAAACTAATTGAGATTTTATTGATAGTTATTTCTGCGTCCAATATCACTATTTTTCTGTATGCTTTAAATGTGCTTAAATAAGTCAGGGGTATAAACAAAGTAGGTAATAAACTATACCAAACTACAATAGGCAAATTAAGTAATGATACACAAACAATTAAAAATAAAATTGGAAAAATGAAGAGTTGTTTCTGACACTCTTTTTTATCAAATATATCTGCATTTTTATAGTATATAAATTCTTTAGATAAATATTCAAATATTTTTTTGGTAATTATAAATGTAATGATTGCGATTATAATTGAAATAAAAAAGGGCACTTTAAAGTAACTAAAAACCAGTCCTGTATCACCATTTTTTATAAATGGAGCAATTAACATATAACCCAAAAACATTAAAATATTACTCATACTAAACCATAATAAAAAAAGTTTCAGCAAAGAAGGTTTTATTAATTTTATTGATATGAATAGAATTATTATTCCAAATATTATTGAGAAAGTTGGCCCCGCCAAAGCAATTAACATTAATTGTTTTTCGGATGGTTCTATTAAAGGTTTAACAAAATTATGATGCAGTTCTGGATTTAAATTGAAGTAATCTGCAACTAAATAATGTGCCGATTCGTGCAAAATAAATGAAATTAAAGAAGTAGAAATAGCAATTAAAACACTATTAATTCCTAAATAATTGTTTTTTAAAGTCATTTTTTTGTTTTTAAAATTATTTATTCTAAATTCTAAATTCTAAAATTTAATTTATTAATTTTTGAGGATTTGTTATCGTTAAAAAAAGCCAATAACTAGTCTATATCTCCAGCTTACGACAATTATACTTTCCCAAAGTTAATAAATCATTTCCAATATCCTTTGTAGAATGATTCCTACAATTTCTTCTCATCCACATCCTTCAAAAACTGAATTACACCTGTGAAATACGTTTCTTGGTCGTCGTATTGTGATAAATGGCTGCCATTTTTACAAAATAAAAACCTTCCGTTTTGTACTTGTTTGGCCATCCATTTCATATGTTCAGGATCCATAGTGTCGTATTTTGCGCCTATGGTTAAGGTGGGTACGGTCAATTCTTTCAATCGTTTGGACACATCCCAATTTTTAATATAGGCGTCACCTGTTATACCAAATTCGCTGTACCCTTGCATAGAAATATACACCTCAGAATTAATGTGTTCAAAACTTCTGATAATGGATTCTGGCCATTCTTTTTGCGGTTTTCTTAAAATGTGTTGGGTGTAATAATGTTCAAAAAGTAATTCGGTATATCTTGGATTGGTAAAATCGTTGTTTTTTTCTAATTGCATAATTTCTTGGTACACTTCCTTTTTCAATTGCGGACCTAAAACTTCTTGTGCATATTTATTATACGATGGAATACTAGAAACCATATTAGAAATAATCAATCCTTTTAAATTTTTCTGATATTTCAAGGCATAATCCATAGCTAATATGCCACCCCAAGATTGTCCTAAAATGTAAAAATTATCTTTGTTTAAACCAAGTGCTATTCGTACTTGTTCCACTTCTTCTACAAAGCGTTCATTCGTCCAAAGCGATTTGTCTTTTGGCTGGTCTGAATAATACGAACCCAATTGGTCGTAGTAAATAAATTCGATGCCTTCTTTTGGAAAATAGCCTTCAAAAGATTCGTATAATTCGTGCGTTAAACCAGGTCCGCCGTGTAAAAGCAATACTTTTATTTTCGGGTTGTTGCCAAATCGTTTTGTCCAAACTTTGAAAGTACCTTTAGGTGTTTTTATAGGAATCATTTTTATTCCACCAGAGTATTGGTCTTCTTTTGAGTCAAAAGAATGGTAGCTTTGTAACGAAAAATCTTCGCTCTTTTTACAAGAAAAAAAAGCGAAGACTAACGAAATGAAGAATATTTTTTTCATTTTAGGATTGGTAAATTTTATCGTAAAGGGTTTGGTATTTTTCTTTGATAATTTTACGTTTTAATTTCATGGTTGGCGTTAAATGCCCTGCGTCAATTGACCATAAATCGGGTGTTAATTCAAAACGTTTTACTTGTTCCCAACTTCCGAATTTTTTGTTGGCTTCGTCAATATCTTCTTGGATACGTGCAATGACTTTTGCATTGTTGCAAAGGTCTTCATTAGAATTTCCTAGATCAATTTGGTGTCTTATTGCCCATTCTTTAACAAAATCAAACGCCGGTTGAATTAATGCAGCAGGCATTTTTTCACCATCACCAATAACCATAATTTGCTCAATAAAACGAGATTGTTTGAATGAATTTTCTAAAACTTGCGGCGCAACATATTTACCACCAGACGTTTTAAACATTTCTTTTTTACGATCTGTAATTTTTAAGAAACCATCAGCATCAATTTCACCAATGTCGCCCGTATGGAAATAACCATTTTTAATTACTTCTGCGGTTTGTGCTTCATCTTTATAATAACCCATCATTACGTTTGGTCCTTTACAAAGAATTTCGCCATCTGCTGCAATTTTAACTTCTACGTTTTCAATTACTCTACCAACAGTTCCAATTCTGAATCCGCCATTTCGCATATCGTTTACTGAAATTACTGGAGACGTTTCAGTTAATCCGTATCCTTCCATTACTGGAATTCCAGCGGCTGTAAATACTTTTGTTAAACGCGTTTGTAATGCCGCACTACCAGAAACCAACATTTCCAATTCGCCACCTAAACCTTCTTGCCATTTAGAGAAAATTAATTTTCTGGCAATTCCCAATTTAAAATTATAAAAAGCACCATTTGCATTATATGGTTTGTAATCCATACCTAAATCTAGTGCCCAAAAGAATAATCGCTTTTTAATTCCTGTTAAATCTGCTCCTTTTGCGTAAATTTTATCGTATACTTTTTCTAAAAGTCTTGGTACAACTGACATAACATGCGGATGTACTTCTTTTAAATTATCGGATATTTTTTCAATACTTTCAGCAAAATAAATGGATATTCCACCATATTGGTACAAATACGTTAACATTCTTTCGAAAATATGGCAAATAGGTAAGAAGCTCAAAGCACGCGTACTTCCTTTTCTTAATGGCATTCTTTTGTCAGAATTTAAAACATCAGAAACGATATTATCATGAGAAAGCATTACACCTTTTGGACGGCCTGTAGTTCCAGAAGTATAAATTATAGTTGCCAAATCAGAAGGTAAAACTTCACTTTTACGAACTTCTACATCGTTTTGAGTTGAAGTATCGGAACCCATTTCTAAAAGTTCGCTCCATTTTTTACAACCAGAAATTTCGTTAAACGAATAAATATCTTTCAATAAAGGAATATTGGCCTGAACTGCTTTTAATTTATCGTACACTTCTTGGTCTGATACGAAACAGTATTTTGCTTCAGAATGATTTAAAATATATTCATAATCTTCAGCTGAGATAGTTGGATACATTGGAACGTTTTGTGCTCCAGTTTGCAGAATCCCAATATCTGAAATATGCCATTCCGTTCTATTATTTGATGAAATGATAGCTATTTTATCATTTTTTTCTACTCCAATATTTAATAAAGCTCTCGATAAAGCATTGGCTTTATTTAAATAATCTTGAGTTGAAGTTTTAATCCATTCATTACCGTATTTGGTTACCAAAGCATCTGGTAAGTTGTAATTTTCTAACTGATAATAAGGGAAATCAAAAAGTCGGGTTACATTTTTCATATGAAATAGTTTTTAAACTGCAATTTATAAAAAAATTGTAACTTTATAAAAAAATTAACCGAAAAACTTTGAATAGTATTAATTTTGCAACAATATTACTTTAATTTAATTATTGATAAATGGGGTTTTTAAGTAAAAAGTGATTTAACTATAGAAAAATGAAAAAGAAAATATTAGTTTCAGTTATAGTAATTGCTGCACTTTTTTGGGCAAAGAGTTATTTTTACGATTATAAAATAAACCATAATTTTAAAGTAATTTCCGAAGGAAAAGTATATAAAAGTGGCGTGATTCCACCAGAAGATATTGCTGATTTTGTAAAAGAACACCATATTAAAAGTATTATCGATTTGCGTTTTCCAGGAACGGGTGACGATGTTAATAATCCAGAAATACCAGTTGAACTTACTACAGAAAAAGAAGCAGCTGCTAAAATTAAGGGATTGAATTATTTCAATTTAGGT
Source organism: Chryseobacterium gleum (assembly GCA_945897915.1). Lineage (GTDB taxonomy): Bacteria > Bacteroidota > Bacteroidia > Flavobacteriales > Flavobacteriaceae > Flavobacterium. The sequence goes on from CAMDGB010000008.1 coordinate 38,327, forward strand.
TCAGATCAAGTGCCAAAACCTGAAAATTTAGAAGTTTTTTTTAAAGTTATGGACAACAAAGTCAATTATCCAGTGTTAATTCATTGCTTTCACGGCGTGGGTCGTGCAGAAATGTATTCCGCCATTTATCGCATAGAATATGAAAATTGGGACAGAGATGAAGCGAGAAAAGAAACTCGTTTTCTAACCAAATTTAGTTCTTTCGATTTAGGAAAACCAAAAGGCGATTTTTTGCATAGTTATGTGAAAAGGGGAGATAGAAAATAGAAAATAGAATATAGACAGCAGACTCTGAAACAAGTTCAGATTGACAGTTGAACATATAAAATCTTTTTTAATCTGTTTTATCCGTGAAATCTGCGTACCTATTATTAGAAAAATTAAAAAAAAAACCAGAAATAATTCCGAAGAAATCGTTAGCGTTTAATGCCGCTCCACCGATTAATCCGCCATCTACATCCGGTTTAGAAAAAATTTCTTTAGCATTGTCTGGTTTTACACTTCCACCGTAAAGAATGGAAACGTTTTCTGCAATTACACTTCCAAATACTTTATCTACTAAATTTCTAATAAATAAATGCATTTCTTGTGCTTGTTCAGGGGATGCGGTTTCGCCAGTTCCAATTGCCCAAACTGGTTCGTAAGCCAATACAATATTCTTCCAGTTTTCTTTTGCAATATGAAACAAACCATCACGTAATTGGTATTCCACAACATTAAAATGATTGTCGCTTTGTCTGTCTTTTAATTCTTCGCCAAAGCAAAAAATAACGGTCATGTCATGTGCCAATGCGGTATCTACTTTGTTACCTAATAAGGCATCATTTTCATGAAAATAAGCTCTTCTTTCACTGTGACCTATAATAACAGTAGATACGCCAATACTTGTTAACATTGATGCTGAAACTTCACCTGTGTAAGCACCACCTTCTGCTTGATGCATATTTTGCGCCGCGATTTTAATATTAGAACCGGCAACTAATTCAATGGCTTTTGCTAAATAAGGAAATGGCGTAGCTAAAATAATTTCAGCAGAATTGTTTGGTTTATTGTTTTTAATTTCATTGATTAATTCAATGGCTTGCGGCAAGGTTTTGTTCATTTTCCAGTTACCGGCTACGATGTTTTTTCTCATAATACAATTGAAATTGTTATTTAATGGTTTCTATACTTTCTATGATTTTATCAAAATCTTTTTCGATGGCGCGGAATAAAACAATTTTTCCTTCTTTATTAATTACAATAAAACGAGGAATCCAATCCAATTTAATTGAAGTTCCAAATTCGCCTTTCATTCCGTCTGGAATTAAAAAATTATCACCAGAAACCTCGAATTTTTCAATTCCGCTTTTCCAAGCTTCAAAATTTTTATCACAAGATAAATTTATAAAAGCAACTTCTTTATATTTTTCTTTTAAATCCTTCACTTGAGGCATACTTTTAATACAATCAGAACACCAAGATGCCCAAACTTCGATTACCACAGTTTTACCTTGATTTTGCTTTAAAATTTCTTCAAAAGAAATGCCTTGATTTTCGATATTGATTAATTTTGCAGTTAAACTTTCTTTTGAAAATTCAGTTTGTGCTTGGCAAGAAGTTAAACCAAGTCCTAATGCTAATGTTGCAATGATTTTTTTCATGAATATGATAGTTAAAGATGGAATTTTATTTTTTGTAAATTACTTTTTCTAATGCTTTACTGTTAAATGCTTTTTCGGTAATTCCATCAAAATATTTAATCACGTTTCCGTTGTGTAAATATACTACGCCAGGCGTGTCTTTTCCAGTACCTAATTTTGTCCAAAACGGAATAATGTCTATCACTTTATATGGAAATTGTTTTCCTGCATATTTAAAGAAATCTGGAATTTTTTCTGCTTCTTCATCCATAAAAACAATTTGTACTTCTGGAAAATCTTTGTGTTTTTTTTGTAAAGCGTTTAGGTCTTTTGCAGCATCACGGCAATGTTCGCAACCTGGAACGAAGAAACATAATATTTTTTGACCATTATCGATATCAGCATATAAATCGGAATAGCCAGAGACCGCTTGTTTTGGACCCACTTCTTTTTTAATTGCTTCAACCACTTTTTCTGTTTTTATTTTAGTTGAATCTATGACTTTAATTTCCTCTTTTTTTACTGAATCGGTTAATTTTGAAATTGTATCAGTTGAAATATTGCTGTTTGAAATTGATGTTGTACTCGCTTTCATTGGTGCCAACATAAATAATCCCAAAATACAACCTAAAGTTACAGAAGTTAAAATCCAAAAGTTTGATTTTTTATCTTTTTCTAAAAGTTTCCAAAGAAAAATTAATAATCCAACTGCGATGATATTTTTAATGATGGCTTCAATTGGTGTCATCGGAATTAATTCGCCAAAACAACCACAATTTCCTGAATTACCGCCACTTAAAAAGGTGATATAACTCAAATGAATGATAAAAACACTCAATAAACCTACTGTTGCAGGAATAGTAATGCGCTTTAAGAAATGATTGTTAAGTAATAAAAATCCAAGCGCAAATTCGATTCCAATTAAAATCCTTGAAAAATAGGGTGCAAGTGATTCCGAAAATCCTAAAGTATATAATTGTTTGACTTCAAAAGTAGAAATCGCAAAATAAGGCGACGGATATAATTTAGCTATAGCTGAAACTATAAAAAGTAGCGCAACTACAATTCTGATAATCCAAGATATATTTTTTTTGTTCATTTTAATGTGTTTTAACAAATATAAATAGGCTTTTTGGTAGATTTTGTTAATGAGATGTTATTGAAATTTTCCCATCAAAATTAAAGCAAAAACCGAATAATTAATCATGTCTTGATAATTGGCATCAATACCTTCAGAAACCAAAGTTTTTCCTTCGTTGTCTTCAATTTGTTTCACACGCAATAACTTCTGAATAATCAAATCTGTGAGGGAATTTACACGCATATCGCGCCAAGCTTCCCCATAATCGTGATTTTTATCTTCCATTAATTCTTTGGTAATTTCAATTTTATGATTGAATAATTTTATGGCTTCATTTGCCGATAAATCTGGTTGAGAAGCAATTCCTTTATCCATTTGAATTAATGCCATTATACAATAATTGATAATTCCAATAAATTCTGACGTTTCGTCTTCATCTACTTTTCTAACGACGTTTTCTTGTAAACTTCTTATGCGTTGTGCTTTAATAAATATTTGATCGGTTAATGAAGGCAAACGCAAAACACGCCAAGCTGTACCATAATCGTGCGCTTTTTTTGTAAATAATTCTCTGCAAACTGCTATAACTTTGTCGTATTCTTGTGAGGTATTGCTCATTATTATTTTATATTTGTATCAAAGTTCAAATATAAGTAAAAAATACGATGTCAACAATAAACTGTAAAGGAACACTCATCAATTTATCAACACCCAAAGTAATGGGGATTGTTAATGTGACCCCAGATTCATTTTTTGATGGTGGAAAACTTACAAATTCAAATGAAATTGTACTTCAAGTAGAAAAAATGTTGCGTGATGGCGCTACTTTTATTGATTTGGGTGGCTATTCTAGTAAACCTGGCGCCGATTTTGTTTCTGAAGCTGAAGAACTAAATAGAGTAGTACCAATTGTAAAAGTATTAGTGGAGAAATTCCCAGGTATTTTACTTTCCATTGATACTTTTAGAAGTGAAGTTGCCAAACAAGCTATTGAAAATGGTGCGGCTTTAATTAATGACATTTCTGCAGGTTTGTTAGATGAAAACATGTTGGAAACGGTGGCGAAATTGCAAGTTCCTTACATTATGATGCACATGAAAGGCACACCAAAAACGATGCAAAGCTTTGCCAAATATGACGATTTACTAAAAGAAATGAATTTTTATTTTTCTGAACGAATTGCGAAAGCGAGAAGTTTTGGTTTAAATGATATTATTATCGATTCTGGCTTTGGATTTGCCAAAACTATGGAACAGAATTACGAATTACTTCAAAATTTAGAACTACTTCAATTTCACGATTTACCTATTTTAGCAGGAATTTCAAGAAAATCCATGATCTATAAAGCATTAGAAACTTCGCCAGAAAATGCCTTAAACGGAACCACATTTTTACACGCTTTCTGTTTGCAAAAAGGCGCCAATATTTTAAGAGTTCATGATGTAAAAGAAGCGGTGGAATGCGTTTCTTTAATTAGACAATTAGATAATTGATTGTATTCTAAAAAAAATATTCTATAAAAACTAACACATGGTAACTATTTTCTTTGTGTTTAAATAATCTCAAAATGAACATAAAACTTATCGTCATAGGGAAAACAGACAATAAAAATCTAAACGCTTTAATTGAAGAATATACCAAGCGATTGAGATTTTATATTAAGTTCGATTTGGAAGTGATTTCTGATATAAAAAACGTAAAAAATTTATCGGAATCGGAACAAAAAACAAAAGAAGGGCAACTTATTTTAGAAAAATTAACACCAACCGATCAATTAATTTTATTGGACGAAAACGGAAAGGAATTTAATAGTGTTGGATTTTCTGATTTTTTACAAAAGAAAATGAACTCAGGAATTAAAACGTTAGTATTTGTAATTGGTGGACCTTACGGATTTTCAGATGAAGTCTATCAAAAAGCACAAGGAAAAGTCGCTTTATCTCAAATGACTTTTTCGCATCAAATGGTGCGTTTATTTGTAATTGAACAAATTTATAGAGGGTTTACGATTTTGAATAATGAACCGTATCATCATCAATAATTAATTGTGCCAATTATCTAATAATCTAATTGTCTAATAATCTAATTTTCTAATTCTCAACCATCGTGTGAAACACGTTCATCACGTCATCGTCTTCTTCAATTTTCTCTAATAATTTTTCAACATCAGCAACTTGCTCGGGTGTTAATTCTTTAGTTACTTGTGGAATTCTATCAAATCCAGAAGATAAAATTTCTAAACCTCTTGATTCTAATTCTTTCTGAATGGCTCCAAAACTTTCAAAAGGCGCGTACATTAATATTCCGTCTTCATCATCAGCAAAAATTTCTTCTACACCAAAATCAATCATTTCTAATTCTAATTCGTCAATATCGTGTCCGGCAGCAGGAATTCGAAAGTTACAAGTATGGTCAAACATAAATTCTACCGATCCTTGCGTGCCCATTGTTCCGTTGCATTTATTGAAATAACTTCTAATATTTGCAACCGTTCTGTTGTTATTATCCGAAGCGGTTTCTATTAAAATTGCAATTCCGTGTGGCGCATATCCTTCAAATAATATTTCTTTATAGTTTGCGGTATCTTTGTCTGTTGCTTTTTTAATGGCGCGTTCTACGTTTTCTTTAGGCATATTTACCGCCTTAGAGTTTTGTATAACAGCTCTTAAACGCGAGTTGGCTTCCGGGTTTGGACCTCCTTCTTTAACCGCCATTACAATATCTTTACCAATTCTGGTAAATGCTTTAGCCATTGCCGACCAACGCTTCATTTTTCTTCCTTTTCTAAATTCAAACGCTCTTCCCATTTCTCGTTTTGGTTTTTATATATATCGCAAAAATAAAATAAGCAAGTAGTAAAAAAAAATGTTTGAACGTTTTTTTTATGTTTTAAGATTTTAAATAAATTTCCTGCATGTTTTTGAAATTTGATCTTGCATTTTTGGAATTTTTAAAATGTTATCTTTGCCGAATGCAAAACCAATTTTTCCAACCTTTTCCAACCGATATTTCAGGAATTCCATTACCTGAAAAATTTACGTTTCCGTTTTATTATCAACCACATAAATTGAGTGAAATGGCAGCGTTAGAATTGCAAAATTACTTAGAAATGCAAACTAATTTTGATCATAATTTCGGATTAGATTCTGCTCAGAAAGGTCTGATTATTGGAAAAATGTTTGGTGTTTTGGTTTGTCAAAATCAAAAGGGTGAATTAGGTTATTTATGGGCATTTTCCGGGAAATTGGCTAATGAAAATCGCCATGAGCATTTTGTACCAACTGTTTTTGATATGTTAACCGAAAATAGCTTTTTTCGAAAGGAAGAAACAGTGTTAAATGCCTACAATCGAAAAATTGAAATTTTAGAAGTTTCTGATAATTATTTAAAGGAATTAGAAAATTTCAAGATAACCAATATTCAAGCAGCAACCGAATTACAAAATCAGAAAATCAGAATTAAAGCGCAAAAAATAATACGTGATGAAAGAAGAATTCAACAAGAAGCTACTTTAAACCAAGAAGAATTATTTGCATTTAACAAACAACTAGCTGAAGAAAGTAAACAAGAAAGCATTTTGTTAAAAAAAATGACAAAATATTGGAAATTGACTTTACAATCTTTGGAAGAAAAAGTAGCCGTGTTTACTAATGAAATCAATCAATTAAAAGAAGAAAGAAAAGCAAAATCGGCTGAATTACAACAAAAATTATTTTCAAATTATTCCTTTTTCAATCAATACCAAGAAAAGAAAAGTTTAGCCGAAATTTTTAACAACAATCCGCCTGCAGGCGCTGGAGAATGTGCGGCGCCGAAATTATTACATCATGCTTTTCAACATCATTTAAAACCTATTTGTATGGCTGAATTTTGGTGGGGACAATCTCCAAATTCTGAAGTGCGCCAACACAAGCAATTTTATCCATCTTGCAAAAGTAAATGCGAACCCATTTTGATGGGACACATGCTAAAAGATTTAGAAATGGAAGAAAATCCGTTTATTATGAATCATGCGGAAGGAAAAGATATTGAAATTGTGTACGAAGATGAAGTGATGTTAGTAATAAATAAGCCTACCGAGTTTTTATCGGTTCCAGGAAAAACCATTTCAGATTCGGTTTATGCTCGAATTAAAGAAAAATATCCTGAAGCCACGGGTCCGTTAATTGTACATCGATTAGACATGTCCACTTCTGGAATTATGCTTATCGCCAAAAATGAAGCTACAGCCGTACAATTGCAAAGTCAGTTTATCAATAGAACGATTAAGAAACGTTATGTGGCACTTTTAGATGGTTTGTTGGAAAAATCTCACGGTTATATTGATTTGCCTTTGCGAGTTGATTTAGAGGATAGACCAAGACAATTGGTATGTTACGATCACGGCAAACCCGCACAAACCAAGTGGAAAACCATCGAAGTTAAAAACGGAAAAACGAAAGTGCATTTTCATCCCATTACTGGAAGAACACACCAATTACGCGTTCATGCTTCTCATAGTTTAGGACTACATACGCCTATTGTTGGCGATGATTTATATGGAACTAAAGCAAACAGGCTGCATCTTCACGCCGAATATATTCAGTTTGAGCATCCAGTTACTAAAGAAATTATGGAAATTTTAGTGGAAGCTGAGTTTTAGGTTTATTTTATATTAAAAATATCTTTGATTACAATATATAAATCAAATTTTCCCAGTAATGAAGATATACCTAAAAAAAGAAATCCAATTCCACCAAAATATCCTTTCATATCTGTACTATACATTGGTGAGGGCTTTTTATAAGTACTATATAAAAAGTAAATCCCTACGATTATAAAAATTAGTGAAAATATAATGTTCATCTTTCTATTCCTTTAAATCTGTGTATCAAAAACTTTTCCATCCAACCAAACACTATCAATCAAATTCGTAGCAAAACAATACGGAATTTCATAAAAACTATGTAAAGGTTTCGTAATAATCAAATTGGCTTTCTTACCTTTTGTAATACTTCCGTGCGACTCGCTTAAATCCATAGCATACGCGCCGTTTATTGTTGCTGCATTTATAGCTTCTTCTGGAGTCATTTTCATTTTGATACAAGCCGTAGCAACTACAAAATGCATATTTCCTGAAGGTGAAGTGCCTGGGTTAAAATCGGAAGCTAAGGCTAATGGTAAACCTGCTTTCAACATTTGTCGTGCTGGTGTATAAGGAATCGAAATAAAATACGAGCAACTTGGTAAAGCTACTGGCATACAATCAGCATTTTTTAAAACTTCAATGTCTTCTTCTGTAACAATTTCTAAATGGTCGACGCTTAAAGCACCGTTTTCGACACAAGCTTTTATTCCGTTTATGGCTGTAAACTGATTTACGTGAATTTTTGGTTTTAAACCATATTTTTTACCTGCTTCCATAATTTGAATGGTTTCCGAAACACTAAAATAGCCCGTTTCTAAAAAAGCATCAATATAATCGGCTAAATTTTCTTGGGCGATTTTTGGTAACATTTCATTAATTATCAAATCAATATAACCTGTATGATTTTCTTTGTATTCCGTTGGGAAAGCATGTGCTCCAAGGAAAGTCGATTTTATAGCTATTGGGTAAGACTCTTTTAATTTTTTTATCACACGAAGCATTTTTAATTCGCCTTCTACGGTTAAACCGTATCCCGATTTAATTTCAACTGCTCCTGTGCCTTGTGTAATGACTTCTTCCAAACGCTTTTTCGATTGGTTATAAATTTCAGCTTCGGAAGTTTCATTTAATTTCTTAGCCGAATTTAATATTCCACCACCACGATTGGCAATTTCTTCGTAGGACAAGCCATTTATTCTATCTACAAATTCGCTACTTCTGTTTCCGGCATAGACTATGTGCGTGTGACTATCGCAAAAACTTGGCATTACAATTTTTCCAGTTGCATCAACAATAGTGGTGTCTTTTATATTTGGACAATTTTCCATCAAACCAAAATCTGAGATAAAATCATTTTCCAAAAGTAAATAGGCGTTTTCTAAAATGGGTAAATGCGCCATTTCTGAACCTGAAACTTTTTTAATTGAAGTTGGTCTAACTTGTAGTAATTGTTTTATATTTATAATTATGGTTTGCATAAGAATTAGTTATATTTGTAAAAGGTAAAAATACTTATTTAATACAAAGTGCGAAAACTATTATACAAAAAAGGTCGAAAAGTTATACCTACTCTAATAGAGTATACAGGTAAACATGAAAATGCAACACCTGAAATGCAACTATTTGTGTACAATTCTGAGGAATTATCTGAATTTGAAGATATAAAATTATCTCAATTAGATAAACATTTAGATTACACAAAAAACAATTGGATCAATTTACACGGATTGTCTGATGTTGCTTTGATAAAAGAAATTGGCATAAAATTTAAAATTGATGATTTTATTTTAGGTGACATTTTAAACATCCTCAAACGTTCAAAAGTTGAGGAGCATAACCATACCTTGTTTTTTAATATAAAATCGTTATTACCTGAATCTAATGGTATTGATGTTGAGCAGATTAGTTTTATTTTACGAGACGGATTGCTATTTTCCTTTCAAGAGAAAAAGAGCGATTTCTTTTTACATATTCGAGAAAGAATGCGCCAACATGCCGGAATTGTTAGAGATAGAAAAGTAGATTATTTATTGTATTTGCTTTTAGACGCTGTTATGGAAAACTTTTATATAACCATAGAAAGTGAAGAGCAAAAAATTGACGCCGTTATTGATTTAATCAAAACCAAACCCAATCCTAAAATATTAGAAGAAATTGAACACCATAGAGATAATTTAAACTTTTTGCGTCGTTCTATAGTGCCACTTCGTGATTCTTTATACTCGATAAAAAGCATGAAAGATGATAATGTTTTTAATGTAATTACGACTGAAAATTATACCTTTTTCTCTCGTTTGCATCAAAAATGTTTAGAATTATTAGACCAAGTTGACGCCGATTTGAGTTCGTTGGAAAGTGCTTCTTCGTTTTATTTTTCGTTGCAAAGTCATAAAATGAATGAAGTGATGAAAACCTTAACTGTGGTTTCTGTATTCTTTATGCCGCTAACTTTTATTGTAGGGGTTTACGGAATGAACTTTGATAACATGCCAGAACTACATTGGAAATACGGCTATTTTTATGTAGTAGCCGGTATGTTTCTTTTGTTCGTTTCCATGATTGTGTATTTCAAAAGAAAAAATTGGTTTTAAATTAAATTATATAAAATGTTTCTGTTTTATTACGAAACATTTTTTTATTTACTTATATATCGTAATATTGCAATCTATAAATATGATACAATGGGAATTACCAAATCTGAATCTTTTACAACAGAACAAAACGATATGGCCAACTTGTTTAAAGCCATGGCAAATCCGGCACGAGTAGCCATAATTCAATATTTATTAAAGGTCGATTCTTGTATTTGTGGCGATATTGTAAACGAATTACCATTGGCACAACCCACCATTTCTCAACATTTAAAAGAATTAAAAAACGCCAACATCATTCAAGGTACTATTGAAGGAAAATCTATTTGTTATTGTTTGAACAAAGACGTATTTGAATCCATTGGGCGTTATTTTATGGGCATGTATATTAAGTTAGACGCCAAATGTTGTTAATTTTAAATTGCTGAAAACATGTTCAATAATCTATCAAAAACCATTGCAATTGTCAAAGAAATTCCAGTTTCAATTGAACGACAAGTAGTATTACAACCGCTAATTGATTACATTCAAAACAAAGTCAATCACCAAGAAGAAATTCGTTTGAATTTTATTTGCACGCACAATTCTCGCCGCAGTCATTTGTCGCAAATTTGGGCACAAACTATGGCTTTTCATTTCAATATTCATAAGGTATTTTGCTATTCAGGTGGAACGGAAGCTACGGCTATGTTTACAAAAGTGGGTGAAACTTTAACGAATCAAGGATTTGACATTCAAAAAATTTCAGATACAGAAAACCCAATTTATGAAGTTAAATTCGATGACAATCAACCTGCAATACTTTGTTTTTCAAAAACGTATTTCGATGATTTTAATCCTAAAAACAATTTTGGAGCCATCATGACTTGCAATAATGCAGACGAAGGTTGCCCAATGGTTTTAGGTGCCGAAGCGCGATTTCCAATCAAATATAACGACCCAAAAGCCTTTGATGGAACACCAGAAATGAACGAAAAATATACCGAAAGAAGTTTACAAATTGCAAGCGAAATGTATTTTGTTTTCAATCAAATAAAATAAATGATTATGAAAAAAAGATTAGGATTTTTAGACCGATTTTTAACGTTATGGATATTTTTAGCGATGCTAATTGGCGTTTCCATTGGGTATTTTATTCCAAATGCAGCTAGTTTTATCAACTCGTTTTCTTCGGGAACTACGAATATTCCTTTGGCAATTGGTTTAATTTTAATGATGTATCCGCCATTAACCAAAATCGATTTTTCGCAAGTGCCTAAAATGTTTGACAAACCAAAATTGCTAACCGCTTCGTTTTTTATTACTTGGATAGTTGGACCCTTTTTAATGTTTTTATTGGCTACTTTTTTCCTACAAGATTATCCAGAATACATGACAGGTTTGATTATTATTGGTTTAGCACCTTGCATTGCCATGGTAATTGTTTGGAACGAATTGGCAGAAGGCAATCGTGAATTAACTGCTGGTTTAATTGGCATTAATAGTTTGTTGCAAGTTTTCTTTTTTAGTTTGTATGCTTACTTTTATCTCGAAATTATGTTGCCTTTATTTGGTATCAAAGGATTACAACTCAATATAACCATCGTAGAAATTGCAAAAACCGTTGGTATTTATTTGGGGATTCCTTTTGCTTTGGCAATGGTTAGTCGGTTTGCTATAAAAAAATATATTGGTGAGACTTTCTTCAATCAAAAGTTTATTCCATTTGTATCTCCCATGACTTTAATTGCTTTGCTTTTTACTATCGTAATTATGTTCAGCTTAAAAGGGGAAATGATTGTAGATTTACCTTTAGACGTTTTAAGAATAGCCGTTCCATTAGTGATTTTCTTTGTAATTATGTTTTTCTTGATGTTTTTTGTGTCTAAAAAAATTGGTGCCAATTACCGTGATGCGGTGGCGTTGTCGTTTACGGCATCGGGTAATAATTTTGAGTTGGCCATTGCGGTTTCTATTGGAGTTTTTGGTATCAATAGCGGCCAAGCTTTTGCAGGTGTGATAGGACCGTTAGTGGAAGTGCCCGCCTTAATTATTTTAGTACAAGTGGCTTTTTGGTTGCGAAAAAAGTATTTTAAAACAAAATAAAAATTTCGATTTAATTTTACTTTATTTATCGCGTCTTAGATTTTTAAAAACATTTAATTTAAATTTCTTTTCTCATAATGATTACTAAAAAAATTTCGCAGCTGTTTTGAAATAATAAAAATATTTTTTATGTTTTTATTTTGTATTAAAATAATTTAGTAGTAATTTTACTTTATTATTTCGATACGAATAGCGGGAACTATTCGAGGCTTTCGAAAGAAATTTAGCTCAAAAGCGGGTGACTAGCTCTATTTTTTGAGCTTTTTTAATGCTTTTTAGTGTCAATAACAGGTTGTTTTATGCCGTTTTTGAGGTTTAATTTTCTGTTTTTCCACTCTTTTTTTTTCTTTAAACAAAAAATTCAGTTCGTCAGGTCAAGATATTCAACTCGTCAGGTTCAATTGTAAAACTCGTCAGGTCGATTTTTAACTGGTTTTTAGGCAAAAAAAAGCCCCGAACGCGGGAACGTTCGAGGCTTTCAAAAGAGACTTAGTCTCGTTAGCGGGTGACTAGCTCGCTTTCTGGTAACTTAAAGTACCTAACATTTGTTTCAGCTTTTTAGCTGGACGAAACAAAATGCGACTTTTCTTGATGTCAGTTGCCTTAACATCTTCTTCCAAATCTTGTCCGTTAGCACTAACACTTACTTGAAACGTACCAACATGACCTAATTTTACAATTCGGCCTTGGCTAAGTTCCATTAGCATGTTGCGTTCTAAAGAACGTAAAACGGCATAGCAATCGGTGTCTGTTAAGGTACACTGATACGCAATCATTTCGGCTAACGACTCTAAAGTAGTTTCACCATTTGCAACCGACGTTGCATAATACTTCTCAGGCGCTGTAAAGTCCTGAGGATTCTTCTTAGGAAGAATTTTAAACTTAATTGACATGTTTTTTTACAATTAAATTAATAAATAATTTTTGCCTCTTGGAAATGCTGCGGAACACTATCCTGACCTGCTTTACAAAGGTCAAAATTATATTTGAAAACCAAAAGCCAAACTTATTCACAATTTGATTAAGTTTTTAACAGCAATAGTTATTAGTAAAAAGTGAATAGTGAAAAGAAAAAAAGCGACTAAATAGTCGCTTTTTAATTTGTATGTTGTGGAAAATTACTTTCCTAAGTTTTTCATTTCTTTTTCTAACATGTCGTAAAACTGGTCAATTTTCGGCATAATAATAATGCGAGTTCTGCGGTTTTTCGCTTTGTTTGCTGGTGTGTTGTTGTCCACTAATGGCACATAAGAACTTCTACCTGCTGGTATTAATTGTTTTGGATTTACACCTAAGTCTTTATGTAACACACGCACAATAGCTGTAGATCGTTTTACAGATAAATCCCAATTGTCAAGTAAAACGTCGCTTTTAAACGGTACATTATCGGTGTGTCCTTCTACCATACATTCAAAATCAGGTTTACTATTGATTACTTTAGCTACTTTAGCCAATACGTTTTTGGCTTTAGCGTTTACTTCATAACTTCCAGATTTAAACAATAAATTGTCGGCTATAGAAATCATTACCACACCTTTTTCTACATTAATATTAATGTCCGGATCGTCCATGCCTACTTCACGTTTTAAACTAGTTACTAACGCTAACGTTACACTGTCTTTCTTGGTTAAAGCATCTTGTAAACGGGTAATTTTTAAATCTTTTTCTTTTAAACTTTCTAAAGATTTTTCTAAATTTTCAGCACCTTTTGCAGATAAAACACTCATTTCTTTTGAAAACGATAGTAAATCAGAATTGGTTTTCTTTAAATACTCTAGCTGAGAAGCTAAATTGCTGTAGTCTGCATTTAATTTTTCTTTTTCAGACAAACACATATTTAATTGTACAGTTGTAGAATTAAGTAAATCTTGCGTTGCTTTTTCTCTAGCTTCAAGCATAGAAAATTTCTTTTTAGATACACATGACGTAAGCGCAAAAGGAAGAATTGCCGCCAAAATTAGAATTTTTTTCATTGAAATATATTTTTTTACAAAGTTATATAGAAAAAATCATACCAAAGTAGGTTGCATGATAAAATTTATGTTTTTTTTTTGTAAATACGGAAAAGGGGATACGTCTATATTCTGTTAAAAGTTTTCTTTTTCTGAACAAAGTAACTCCAAACTATAGATTTGGTATAAAAATAATCTGTTTTTTGAGTTTGGTTTCTTTTTTTAAGATTCTTTCCCAATAGATGATAAAAATGGAAATGGGCTTTTAAAATGGCAAAAACATGTGAAATTTTTCCTTGAAAAAGTAACTGTATACCGGCAAGTCCGTCTAAAATTAGTCGAATAAGTAGAATTGGAACTACTTTATCTTTAGGAAGGTTTTTGGTCAACATCAATAATGAATTTCTAAAATTCAAAAAAGTTTTCTTTGGATTGGCTTCATTCAACGTAGCGCCACCCACATGAAATACGACTGAATTGGGGCAGTATTTTACTATATACCCTAAGTTGTTTGCCCGCCAACACAAATCAATTTCTTCTTGATGGGCAAAAAAAGCACCATCAAAACCATTTAGGGTTCTAAACACTTCTTTTCTAATAAAAAAACAGGCCCCAGATGCCCAAAAAATTTCAGTTTCGGTGTCGTATTGTCCCAAATCTTCTTCTAAAGTATCAAAAATTCTACCTTTACAAAATGCATAACCAAATTTATCTATAAAACCACCAGCAGCACCCGCATATTCAAAATGGGTTTTCTTTTTAAAATCTAATATTTTAGGTTGTATAATGGCTGTTTTTGGTTGGTTGTCAAAAATAGTCTCGATGGGTTGTAACCAATTTTCAGTTACCTCAATATCTGAATTTACTAAGGCGTAATAAGGTTCTTCCACCTCTTTTAGGGCTTCGTTGTATCCATTTGCAAAGCCATAATTTCCTGCATTTTCAATAATTTTTATTGAAGGAAATTCGGTTTTCAACACGGCAATAGAAGTATCTGAAGACGCATTATCCGCAACATAAATTGTAGCATTATCCGAAAACTGAATTACGGAAGGCAAAAATTGCTGCAATAATTTGGCACCATTCCAATTTAAGATAACTACGGCTGTTTTCATTCAGACTACTTGGATTATTGGATTTTTAGATTTTCTTTATTATTTATATTTAGGCAATTCCTTTAAAAAGGTATATTTTTCATTTTCAAAATCCATTTGACAAAAATAATGATTTATTCCGTTAGTAACCATTAAATATGTTGCTTTCAGTGTAAAATTATAGCGTGCAATTTGATCAAAGGTGTTTTGTGAAATGGCTACATCAGGTTGTTTGCATTCTACAATCAAAAATATACTACCATCTGAATTGAAAATTACAATATCATATCGCTTACTCATTTCGTTAATTTTTACTTGTTTTTCAACGTTTATTAGCGATTTTGGATAACGGCATTCTTGTATTAAATACTGAATGGTGTGTTGTCTAACCCATTCTTCTGGTGTTAGCAACACAAATTTTTTTCTAATTTCATCAAAAATAGCAACTTTATTTTCACTATTTTTGAACCGAAACGCGTAAGATGGAAAATGTAACTTTTGCATGTTGCTAATGTATAATCAAATCAACGAATAAACAAATTATCAAATCAACATATTTTGACAGAAATAATTAAAATAGTAAACGATATTAAATCTAAAAATTACAAACCCATTTATTTTTTATGCGGGGAAGAAACCTATTATATAGATAGAATTTCTGATTTAATAGAAAAATCGGTACTTACTGAAGACGAAAAATCTTTTAATCAAGTCGTGTTATACGGAAGAGATACCACTGTTGAAGAAATTGTTTCAACCGCAAAACGCTTCCCGATGATGTCAGATTATCAGGTGGTTATAGTCAAAGAAGCACAAAATTTAGCTAAGACATTTGAACAGTTTGAGGCGTATGCCTTGCATCCGCAACCAACTACTATTTTGGTTTTTGCTTACAGAGACAAACCAGACGGCAGAAAAAAAATATTTAAAACCATAAAAGACAAAGGCGTTTGGTTTGAAAGTAAAAAATTATATGACAACCAAGTTCCAGATTGGATTGTAAATGTATTAAAAGGCCAGCAATACGGTATAGAGCCAAAAGCAGCAGCTATGTTAGCCGAATTTTTAGGTGCAGATTTGTCTAAAATTAATAACGAATTGGAAAAGCTAAAAATTGTTTTTCCTGCTGGACATGTTTTTACGCCAAAAAATATTGAAGAAAATATTGGTTTTAGTAAAGATTATAATGTGTTTGAACTAAAATCAGCATTAGCTACAAGAAATCAGCAAAAAGCATATGCCATAATACATCATTTTGCTGCCAATCCAAAAGACAATCCAATGGTTGTAATTAGCGGACAAATGTTTGCCTTTTTTGCTCAATTATTACAATACCATGGATTAAAAGATAAATCGAAATTCAATGCGGCAAAAGTGTTGGGCGTTAATCCGTTTTTTATGGATGAATATGCTACAGCTAGTAGAAATTATCCCATGCGAAAAGTAAGTCAAATTATTGAAATTATTCGTGATATGGATGTAAAAAGTAAAGGTGTTGGTTCCGGTTCGATGAAAGAATCCGACATGTTGAAGGAGTTGGTTTATAAAATTTTCAACTAGTTAATTTAAGAAGTATTGTTACTTAAAAATTATAAAAAAACACGATATTTGCAATCCAAAACGTTAAAAATCTAAAAAAATGAATAAAAATAAAGTTTTAGCTTGGGCTACGGGTATTATGATTATTATGGGTTTATTAATAATGGGTTTAGCCATATATAAATATGACGATGTAGCAGGTTGGGGATTTGCCGCCGTTGGGGTTGGATTTTTCGCTAACGCATGGGTGTTCAATGCTTTAAAAGGAAGAATGTAATATTTTTCAATAACAATTTACAATTCACTATAATATGTCAGACGATAAGAAAGTAATATTTCATTTTTAAATCTTTGATTTTGTCTATTTTATATTTTTTTTAAAAATAAAGTGGGATTATTTTAATTAAAAGTGGGAACATTTATTTGTTTAGTTTAAGTTGATATGAATGGTAAAATAATTTAAGAATTTTAAGTAATTAGCAAAATGAACATATTCAATATATTTAAAACCGAGGAAGAACAATACTACCTTTATTTTAAAAAATTGTTGTCAAAAAGAGTAAAAAACAAGATTACAATTAGTAATCTCAAGGTCAGAGTAATGTCTATTCAAAATACAATAGAAATTCTTGTCGATGAAATGAAAATTTTAGAGTCAGAACTGGAAATACTAATTGAGAAAAATGACATTAAAGGTTTTAAAAACAAATCGGAAATAGCAAGAGTTTTAAAGTTAAAACTAACTATTTTGTTTAAATTAGAAGATGAATTTAAGCAAGATTTTATTAAAGGTGTATCACTAAAAATTAAGGAGTTAATTGATAGTGGAATTACGAGTAACACTTTTAATTATGAAAAAATAAAAGATTTAATTTACAAGGATATTCCCTCGGATTATAATAAATGTGTAATATTCTCTGATAGAATATCAGGAGTATATTGGACGGGTGGAAAACATATAGCACAAGAAAAAATTAAAGGGTTTTAACATTTTATACTTTGTTATTATTCTGATTGTCATAATATTGTTTCTTGTTATCCATTTATTATTATGTTTATTAGCCATATTAATAACACAGGTACGATAAAAAAAAATAATATAATATAAATCTCTTTTTTCATGAAATTTTTTAATAATTGTAGTGCTAGAAAAATCCTCTGTTTCTAAAGCTTTTAACCTATATAAATTATAACCTAAACTCATCCAAGCTCTTACCATTTTTCGAGAAAAACCTATATTTTCCAAAGCTTTTAATTCCTCCAGAGAAACACCGGCACTCCAAAGTTTTTTTATTTCTTTTTTTGAATAATTGGAGTTCCAGTTTTTCCTATTTACAAAAGTATCTATTATCCTTAATGAAACTGGTACAAAATTCCAAAGAAAAATAAATAGAAAAAAAATAAAATGAACAGGAAAAAATAAAAGACCAATAGGATTTTTTTCTATATCTTTCCAATACCATTTTATTGGATTTTTAGGGAATTTTTGAAAAAAAATGTAATTAGGATTTTTTAATAAATCCGCATCTATTAAGATTCCTTTTAAATAATTTTTCAAGTTCATCGGATGATATTTTATTTATTCTTGGATCTACTTCTATAATTTAGCTGTTTCTTGCATAATTATTTTATTAAACAAAAAAACTAATAATCATACCTAAAAGTCCTCCAATAATAAATCCAGATCCACAAAGAGATACAGTGCTATTAATATTACCCCTTTTATTATCATGAGTTGAAGACCATTTAAATATTAATATTGAAAAAAGCATCCCAGATATGTATGGTATCCAATATGAAGTTAGATGCTTATAATATTCACCAATACCAAATGAGCATCCTATTAAAAAGTAAAGGAAAGGAATTCCATTACCAAACCTAATTGATATTAATGTAAATAAAAAACGGATCCAACCACTAACTAAAATTAAGCTAGGTGCTAACAAACCTACTAATATACTTTTTATCATAAAATAATAAATTACTTTTTATTTTGAGTAATGTTTAAATAAAACAAATTAAATAATATTTTTGTAAAGATTGTGAAAATTTCATATTTACACAAATTTATTTCCATTGGATTGAAAGGATTGAAATCAGAATTAAAATTATCATTAAAATCATTAGCAGATACTCTTATAAACATACTCGTTTTAATTTTTTTATATTTTCAAAAGATTGAATACTAAGAATTCCAAAATCATCGTTTGCTTTCTTTTTATTTAAAACTATCTTTGTAGTTATTATTAAAGTTTTATAAATTATGATTACAAAACAATTGTATATATTAATATCAAAAGTGCAAACATTTTATGTAAAAATACAATAGTTTATAAATTTTTAATTTTATAAATAACTAAAAATTAATCACTTAATAATAATAATAAATATGTCAGACGATAAGAAAGTAATTTTCTCAATGCAAAAATTGAGTAAAAGTTATCCAGGTGCAGATAAACAAGTATTAAAAAACATTTATTTAAGTTTCTTTTATGGAGCTAAAATTGGTATTCTTGGACTTAATGGTTCTGGGAAATCATCTTTGTTAAAAATTATTGCTGGAATTGATAAAAATTATCAAGGAGATGTGGTCTTTCAACCAGGTTATACGGTAGGATATTTGGAGCAAGAGCCACTTTTAGACGAAACAAAAACGGTTATAGATATCGTACGTGAAGGCGCTGCTGAAACGTTTGAATTATTAGCAGAATTTAATAAAATTAATGACGATTTTGGTTTGCCTGAAGTCTATGAGAATCCAGAAAAAATGGAGAAACTCATGGATCGTCAAGCAGAATTACAAGATAGAATTGATGCTTGTGGGGCATGGGAAATTGATACCAAATTAGAAATTGCAATGGATGCGCTTCGTACTCCAGACCCGGAAACACCAATAAATATATTGTCTGGTGGAGAAAAACGTCGTGTGGCTTTGTGTCGTTTACTATTACAACAACCAGATGTATTATTATTAGATGAGCCAACCAACCACTTAGATGCCGAATCTGTACTTTGGTTAGAACAACATTTAGCACAATATTCAGGAACGGTTATTGCCGTTACGCACGATAGGTATTTCTTAGATAACGTTGCCGGTTGGATTTTAGAATTAGATAGAGGAGAAGGTATTCCGTGGAAAGGAAATTACTCTTCTTGGTTAGAACAAAAATCTAACAGAATGGCACTCGAAGAAAAAGTCGTTTCTAAAAGAAGAAAAAATTTAGAACGCGAATTAGATTGGGTGCGTCAAGGTGCAAAAGGCCGTCAAACTAAGCAGAAAGCACGTTTACAGAATTACGATAAATTATTAAACGAAGATCAAAAAGCATTAGATGAGAAATTAGAAATTTATATTCCTAATGGGCCTCGTTTAGGAACCAATGTAATTGAAGCTAAAAATGTGGCGAAAGCATTTGGTGATAAATTATTATACGACGATTTAAATTTTGTATTGCCACAAGCGGGTATTGTTGGAATTATTGGTCCGAATGGAGCTGGTAAATCTACCATTTTCAAAATGATTATGGGCGAACAAAAAGCAGATGCAGGAACTTTTGATATCGGTGAAACGGTTAAAATCGCTTATGTAGATCAATCGCACTCAAATATTGATGTCAACAAAACGCTTTGGGAAAACTTTTGTGACGGACAAGAATTAATTATGATGGGCGGCCGTCAAGTAAACTCTCGTGCTTATTTATCTCGTTTTAATTTTGGTGGAAGTGATCAAAACAAAAAAGTGTCTACATTATCCGGAGGAGAAAGAAACCGTCTGCATTTAGCTATGACATTAAAAGAAGAAGGAAACGTATTGCTTTTAGATGAGCCAACAAATGATTTAGATGTAAACACACTTCGTGCCTTAGAAGAAGGTTTAGAAAATTTTGCAGGTTGTGCGGTAATTATTTCGCACGACAGATGGTTTTTAGATAGAGTTTGTACGCATATTTTAGCTTTCGAAGGCGAGTCACAAGTATATAGTTTTGAAGGAAGTTTTACAGAATACGAAGAAAACAAACGCAAACGATTAGGCAAAGATGTGACGCCAACCCGAATTAAATACAAGAAATTAATCAGATAATTTTGATATAAAGAAAAAGGGCTGTTTCATTTGAAACAGCCCTTTTTTGTATGTATTACTTTTTGTTGTCAATCCATTTTCTTGCATTCACAAACGCTTCTAACCAAGGCGAAACGGCATCTTTTTGACGGCTGTCTGGGTAATTTGCCCAATTCCAAGGGAAAGTAGATCGTTCAATATGTGGCATCATAACCAAATGTCTTCCAGTAGTGTCGCAAATCATAGCTGTGTTATAATCCGAACCGTTTGGATTGGCTGGATAGCCTTCGTAGCCATATTTTGCAACAATATTATACGCATTTTCAGGCATTGGTAAATTGAATTTTCCTTCACCGTGTGAAATCCAAACGCCTAAAGTAGCACCTTCTAAAGTAGAAAGCATCACCGAGTTGTTTTTCTGAATTTTAACCGAAGTAAAGCCACTTTCGTGTTTGTTAGAATCGTTGTGTTTCATTTTTCCGTGCACCTCGTGGTCAGGATTAATTAGCTCTAATTCCATCATTAATTGACAACCGTTACAAATTCCTACAGAAAGCGTATCTTCTCTTTTGAAGAAGTTTTTTAAAGCTGAATTGGCTTTTTCGTTGTATAAAAAAGCACCTGCCCAACCTTTTGCCGAACCTAATACATCTGAATTAGAGAAACCACCCACAGCACCAATAAATTGAATGTCTTCTAAGTTTTCTCTTCCAGAAATTAAATCGGTCATGTGCACGTCTTTAACATCAAAACCAGCTAAATACATTGCATTTGCCATTTCTCGTTCGGAGTTACTTCCTTTTTCACGAATAATTGCTGCTTTTGGTCTTGCACCAGCAGGAATTATAGGTAATTTACCATCAAATTGCGCTGGAAACGAAAATTGTAATGCTTGTTTATCAAAATTCTCAAAGCGTTCTTTGGCTTTACCGTTTTTGGTTTGTTTTTGATCTAATAAATAAGACGTTTCAAACCAAGTTTTTCTAGTTTCTGTTATCGAGAAATTAAACGAATCATTAAAATTAGTAATAGAAACTACATCACCTTCGGTCACGGTTCCAATTTTATGTATCGTGATACCGTTAGCTTTAAATGTAGCTTCAACTTCTGCATCAGCTTGAAAAACCACTCCAATATTTTCATTGAACAAGGTTTTAACGGCATCGTTTTCACCTAAAACGCTTAAATCGTAAGTAGCGCCTAAACCCATTTCAGCGAATGACATTTCTAATAATGTGGTAATTAAACCACCGCTACCAACATCGTGTCCGGCTTTAATTTTTCTTTCTTTTATTAACTCTTGTAAAGTATTGAATGCTTTTTTGAAAAATGCAGCGTCTTTAATAGTTGACGTTTCATTTCCAACTTTATTTTGTGTTTGATAAAATGAAGAACCTCCTAATTTAAAAGTATCTTGTGATAAATTGATGTAGTAAATGTTTCCGCCATTTCGTTGTAAAACTGGCTCCACTACATTTGAAATATTCGAACAATTTCCAGCTGCCGAAATAATAACCGTTCCTGGTGCAATTACTTCGTCATTTGGGTATTTTTGTTTCATTGATAAGGAATCTTTTCCTGTTGGAATGTTGATTCCCAATTCGATAGCAAAATCTGAACATCCTTTTACAGCTTCGTATAAACGGGCATCTTCGCCTTCGTTTTTACACGCCCACATCCAGTTTGCCGATAAAGAAACTGAAGCTAAACCTTCTTTTAAAGGTGCCCAAACTAAATTTGAAAGTGATTCTGCAATAGCATTTCTACTTCCCGCTACAGGATCAATTAAAGCTGAAATAGGAGCGTGCCCAATAGAAGTGGCAATTCCTTCTTTTCCTTTATAATCTAAAGCCATTACACCTACATTATTCAAGGGTAATTGTAACGGACCTGCACATTGTTGTTTGGCTACTTTTCCACCTACACAACGGTCTACTTTATTGGTTAACCAATCTTTACAAGCCACGGCTTCTAATCGTAAAACGTGATTTAAATAGGTTGGAATTTCACTTACTTTATATTCCGAATTACTATACTTTCTAGTAATCGTTTTGTCGTTCATGATGGTTTTTGGCGAACTTCCAAAAAAGTCTTCCAAGGCATAATCCATTGGTTTTAATCCAGTAGATTTAGATGCAAAAGTAAAGCGATGGTCGTTGGTTACATCACCCACTTCATACATTGGCGAACGTTCTCTGTCGGCAATGCGTTGTAACGTTTTGATGTCTTTTTGACCAATAACTAAACCCATACGTTCTTGCGATTCGTTTCCGATAATTTCTTTTGCAGAAAGGGTAGGGTCGCCGATTGGTAATTTGTCTAAATCAATTAAACCGCCTGTTTCTTCAACCAATTCAGACAAACAATTTAAATGTCCACCGGCACCGTGGTCATGAATAGAAACAATTGGATTGTTGTCGCTTTCTACCATACCACGAATGGCATTGGCGGCACGTTTTTGCATTTCTGGATTGGAACGTTGGATGGCATTTAGTTCAATTCCTGAACCAAAAGCACCTGTATCCGCTGAAGAAACTGCGGCACCACCCATTCCAATTCTGTAATTTTCACCACCCAGAATGACAATTTTATCTCCTGCAGTTGGTTTCTTTTTAATGGCTTGGTCTAATTTTCCATAGCCAATGCCACCCGCTTGCATGATTACTTTATCGTAACCTAATTTGCGCGCTGCTTCCTCGTGTTCAAATGTTAAAATAGAACCCGTAATTAACGGTTGTCCAAATTTATTTCCAAAATCAGATGCTCCGTTTGAAGCTTTAATTAAAATATCCATTGGTGTTTGGTACAACCAAGGGCGTGCTGCCATATCGTTTTCCCAAGGTCGTTCTTCATTCAATCGAGAATAGGATGTCATGTAAACGGCTGTTCCTGCTAAAGGCAACGAACCTTGTCCGCCTGCTAAACGGTCACGAATTTCGCCTCCCGAACCTGTTGCTGCACCATTAAATGGTTCTACAGTAGTAGGAAAATTATGTGTTTCTGCTTTTAACGAAAGTACCGAATCAAAATCCTTTTCTTCGTAAAAGTCAGGTTTGTCTGCACTTTTTGGTGCAAACTGGGTTACTTTTGGCCCTTTAACAAAAGCCACATTATCTTTATATGCTGAAACGATTTCATTTGGATTGGTTTCAGATGTTTTTCTAATTAATTTGAATAACGATATTGGTTTTTCTTCACCATCTACAATAAAAGTGCCGTTGAAAATTTTATGACGACAATGCTCTGAATTGGCTTGTGAAAAGGCAAATATTTCAGAATCGGTTAATTTTCTACCTAATTTTTTTGCTAGATTATTTAAATAGTCAACTTCTTCAGGGTTCAACGCTAAACCTTCTGATTTGTTATAAGCAGCAATATCGTCAATTTCTAAAATAGGTTCGGGTGCAATATTTATAGTAAAAATATCTTGTTGTAATGCTGTGTATTTTTGAAACAACATCGGATCAAAATCTTTGAAATCAGCACTTACTTTTTCAAATTCTTCAATTCTGATAATTCCTGAAATACCCATATTTTGTGTAATTTCAACTGCATTGGTACTCCAAGGTGTAACCATAGCGGCACGAGGTCCGACAAAATTTTCTGAAATTGTTTTGTTGTTTATTTGTTGGGTTTCACCAAATAACCAGTTTAGTTTTTGGATGTTTTCGGTAGAAATTTCAGATTGAGACTGAACTGCAAAAACGGTATTGCTTTGGTTTCCAAAGAAAAAAATCATAAAGTTGAGTTGCTTGAACTGATTGTGATTTCAGTTGTGTTAGTTGTTTCTGATGCAAAGTTAAACTTTCTTCTTAAAGTATAAAAAAAAAGAGCGGTAAAAACCGCTCTAAATTTTAAATTTATGGTAAATATTCATAAGCACCAATATCGGACGGATTCGTCCTAGTTGTACCCAAGATATCTAATGGAAATGAATAGGCAAAATTGGCATTGTTTCTGCAAATGGAATTTTCATTAATACGAAAATCATTTATACTCGTGTTTTTAAATTCAGGTTTGTTTGCCAATGAATTAGTGGCAAAAATGCATCCTACGTATTTTGCTGTATTGGTAGAAAATTGGTACAAAGGATTCGTAGCAATTTGATTGTTGTTATCTACAAATTTGATTAAACAATTATCAAATTTGTAATTAAATATGGCACCTGTTTTTTCTAAGGCAATGCCGTAATTACTGGAACCATAAAAAATACAATTTTTAAAATTGGCTTGCGTTAATGAAGTTTGAACCGTGCTACTAATATTTTCATTAGTTAAAACTAAACTCGATTGATTTGGCGAATTCCAATAATTGGCAAACGTACAATGAGTAAAATCATAACTTCCTCCATAAGTACAAGCTAAACTGGCTTGACCACAATAATTAATCACTACATTTTTTCCAGTTATATTTCCAGTTCGGGCTAAAATTCCCACGTTGGCACAATTATAAATTTGTACATTCATCATGTCAATAGTTGGTGTAGTTGTTCCATCATTGCCTAGCACTAACATGCCTACAGTGGTATTTTTTATAGTTAAATTTTTAATTACATTTTGGTTGCTGCCTTTCATAAATAATACGGCTAGCCATTGTCCGGGCACTTCACTGTAATCCGGTTCTAAACGATCGCCTTCAAATATCACTTCGTTTTCTAAATAGTCGGTTGCAGATAAGGCGCCATTCACTTGTAAATGTGCATTTGCAGCTACAATTAAACCAGAATCTGCATGAAAATGCACTCTTGTTCCAGGGTCAATAACTAGTGTTTTAGTTTCAGGAATTTTTGCAAAACCGTATATTACATAAGGTTTTGTATTGGTCCAATGTAGCTCATTTCCATTTATGGCATCTGTTTCGCTTAAATTGGTACCGGTAATGCTTGCAGGTTCAGTGTTCGTACCTAAATTAATTTGTTCGTAGGTATAATTATTTGGACTACCCGTTCTTTCTGGGTAAATAAAAACAGCATCCTGAATTAAAGTAACCAAATTTACTTTTTGATAATTATTGGTGTCGCCAAACTCAATTCTATCGGTATATAAAAAATCGGCTGGATTGGCATTAGCAATATTTGAGGTGATTTCAATGAATACAAACAAACTGTCTTTAGCTAAAAGTTCTACATTTTCAAACTCTTTTCCAGGTACTCCATCTACCATTAATCGGTAATTGGAACTTTGTCCTTTTCCTAATCGTACTTTTGGAATAGAGATATTTTTATTACTCTTATTATACACTTTTAGCGTGTAGGTACTTGAACCAATATTTGTAAAAACGGTATCTAAATACACAGTTTCTTTAGAGAATGATAACGTGCCGATACTCGATTCAAAATCAAGCTCATTTCTGCAAGATGTGAAACAAAAAGTAGCAATTATTCCAATAAAAAGTAGTAACTGACGCATATATTTAATTATTTTTATGAAATGAATTAGCTACAAATTTTAAAAATTAATTCGAGGTAATTCGCCACAACAATTTTTAAAACGAAAAAATGTTCGTTTTGGTATATTTTTATAGAAATATAAATTTGTAACTTTGTAAAAATAACTATTTATGTTTAATAAAGAAAAATTTTTAGCACTTTGTAAAGAATGGTCTAAAAACACATTAATGGAAACGCTTGAAATAGAATATATTGATGCGGGTGAAGATTTTTTAAAAGCAAAAATGCCAGTCAATTCAAGAGTGCATCAACCAATGGGATTGTTACACGGCGGTGCTACAGTGGCTTTAGCAGAAAGCGTAGGAAGTGCCGCTTCATTAATGTTTATAAATCCAGAAAAACAGGAAGTCCGTGGTATTGAAATAAGTGCCAATCATGTACGTAGCAAACGAGAAGGCACTGTTTTTTGTACGGCAAAAATTATACACAAAGGCGCCAGTATTCATTTGTGGGAAATTAGAATTGTGGACGAAAACGACAAATTAATTTCAATTTGTAAATTGACAAACATGATTTTATCAAGAAGAGATAGATAATGAACTTGTTAGATAAAGCCGATTTCTATTTTCAAAATCAATTGCCTTTTGTATTGTATGCGAAACCAGATGATGTTGTTTTACAAGGTGTTTTTCAAAAAAATGACGCTTTACACGTGTTTGAAAATCAAAATGGATTTGTTTTTGCTGGTTTTTACAATACAACAAACGTAGTTTTTCCATTAACAGATTCCGAGGTTTTTCAACAAGAAATGAGTTTTCGAATCGAGGAACAAACCTTTAAAACAGAAAATAAATTTGATGAAAGCGCTCAAAAATCATTTGAAAATTTAGTTCAAAAAGCGGTTTCGGAAATTGAAAATGGAACGTTTCAAAAAGTGGTAATGTCTCGTAAAATTGAAATTTCGCAATTGGTAGATGTTATAAAATCATATCAAAAACTTTTAAAAACCTATCCAACTGCTTTTCGATATTTGTGGTTTCATCCTCAAGTGGGATTATGGATGGGCGCCACACCAGAACAATTGACAAAAATTAATAACCATACTTTTGAAACCGTTTCACTAGCTGGAACGCAAGTTTTTTCGGAGACTATTTTATGGCAAGAAAAAGAAGTTGAAGAGCATCAATTGGTTACCGATTATATAAAAAATAGCACAGAAAATTTAGTTGATAACATACAAATTTCGAAAGCATACACGCAGAAAGCAGGAAATGTAGTACATTTAAAATCAGATATTTCAGGGAAATTAAAATCAGATATTTCTGAAAACGATTTAATTAATGCTTTGCATCCAACCTCAGCGGTTTGTGGAATGCCATTAGAAGCTGCCAGAAATTTTATTTTAGAAAACGAAAAGTACAATAGAAAATATTATTCTGGTTTTTTAGGCGAATTTCAAATGCAAGAACAAACAAATTTATTTGTAAATTTACGCTGTTTAGAAGTTTTAAATAATGCTGTAAATGTATATGTAGGTTGTGGCATTACAAAAGATAGTAATCCTGAAATGGAGTTTTTTGAAACAGAAAATAAATCCATGACAATGCGGGATGTTTTAATAAAAAGTAAAAAGTAAAAGTTGTGAAATTAGATATATTAGCATTCGGTGCGCATCCAGATGATGTAGAATTAGGTTGTTCGGGAACTATTGCCAAAGAAATTTCACTTGGTAAGAAAGTTGGAATTATCGATTTAACTCGTGGTGAATTAGGCACTCGTGGCACTGCGCAAACCCGAGAGGAAGAAGCTACAGAAGCGGCTAAAATTTTAGGTGTTTCAGTTAGAGAAAACTTGAATTTTAGAGATGGTTTTTTTGTGAATGATGAAACACATCAATTGGAAATCATTAAAATGATTCGTAAATACCAACCAGAAATTGTGTTGTGTAACGCTATTGCAGATAGACATATCGACCACGGAAAAGGAAGTAAATTAGTTAGTGACGCTTGTTTTTTATCCGGTTTAACTAAAATTGAAACCGAATTAAATGGCGAAAAACAAACCCATTACCGCCCAAAATTAGTCTATCATTACATACAATGGCAAACTATTGAACCTGATTTTGTAGTAGATGTTTCAGAATTTATGAATGTAAAAATGAAAGCAGTAAAAGCATATAAATCACAGTTTTATAATCCCAATTCCAATGAACCGAATACACCAATTACCTCAAAAAACTTTTTAGATAGTATTGAATATCGTGCTATGGATTTAGGGCGTTTAGTAGGTGTAGCCTTCGCCGAAGGATTCACCGTAGAAAGATATTTGACCGTCAATAGTTTAGGGGATTTGAAGTAAAATAATTATTTTTTTCTTTGCAAGTAGAAAGTTTAATCTTATATTTGCACCCGTATTTATACATGGTGGTTGTAGCTCAGTTGGTTAGAGCATCGGTTTGTGGTACCGAGGGTCGCCGGTTCGAGCCCGGTCTTCCACCCAAAGCCTTACAGAAATGTAAGGCTTTTTTTATGCCTTACTTTTAATATTTATTGCAACAGAAAATGGAAAGCTATATCTTAGCCTAAATTCAAACTGGAATGCCAAATTGGAATACCTACATAAAAGAATATCAAAATTATTTGCGTTTGGAACGTGGATTGTCTCTTAATACCATTCAAAATTATAGTTTTGATATTGAAAAATTAGTAGGTTTTCTAACAGAAAACAACATAGAGGTTACTCCAATAAAAATTACCGACGAACAGGTACAACAATTTATTTATACCATTTCTACTCAAGTTAATGCACGAAGTCAATCCAGAATAATTTCAGGATTAAAAAGTTTTTTTAATTATTTAATTTTTGAAGATTACCGAAAAGACACCCCACTTGAATTAATTGAAGTTCCAAAAACAGGAAGAAAATTACCCGATACACTTTCTACTGAAGAAATAGATTTATTAATTCAAGCCATAAATTTAACTTCAGCAGAAGGAGAACGCAACAAAGTAATGTTAGAAACCTTATATAGTTGTGGCTTAAGGGTTTCGGAATTAATTACGTTAAAAATATCGGACTTGTTTTTTGAAGAAGGTTTTCTGAAAATTACAGGAAAAGGAAACAAACAACGTTTTGTTCCTATAGGTTTGCCCACGCAAAAACTAATTTTAAATTATAAAAACTTCATTCGTACCCATTTGTCTATTCAAAAAGGACACGAAGATACATTGTTTCTAAACCGTAGAGGAAAAGAACTTACTCGTGCGATGGTTTTTACAATTATTAAGGATTTAGCCGTAAAAATAGATTTAAAAAAGACCATTTCGCCCCATACTTTCCGACATTCTTTTGCGACACATTTATTAGAAAATGGCGCCGATTTACGTTCTATTCAGTTGATGTTGGGCCATGAATCGATTACAACTACAGAAGTGTACATGCATTTAGACAGAAAATTTTTGGCAGATGTAATGAATACATTTCATCCAAGAGGAAAATAATTTTTTGTCGTTTTGAATTCGAAATTACGTTATACAATTCTGCTAGTAAAATTTTAAAATTTTCATATTAATTAGTTTTGATGTAAATTAGTGCAAAATATTTATGATTAAATAATTAACTATTAGATTAGATGAAAACATATACTATTCAAGAAATAAATAAAGTATTAAAAGGGGAAATTGTTGGAAATACAACTACAATTATTACGGCGCCAGAACAATTAGAAGAAGCAAAAGACACAGAAATTTCTTTCATAGGAAATAAAAAATACGAAAAATTTTGGTCGGATTCTAAAGCTTGTGTAGCAGTTGTAAATCAAGATATAGCAATTGAACCAGGAGAAAATCGTGCATTTATAAAAGTGTCAAACGCCGATTTGGCGATGTCTCAAGTATTGGAACTATTTGCACCTCCAATGCCAGTTTTTGCTGTAAATATTCATCCTACAGCAGTTGTTGATGCTTCTGCAACTATCGGAAATCATACAAAAATAGGAGCAGGGGTGTATATTGGTCCTAATGTCAAACTTGGAGAAAACGTAATTATTTATCCAAACGTAACCATTTTAGATGAAAGTACGATTGGAAATCAAACCACCATTTGGTCTGGAACTGTAATTCGTGAGCGTTGCCATATTGGAAGTCATTGTATTATTCATCCAAATGCGACTATTGGTGCTGATGGTTTTGGTTTTCGTCCAGACCCAGAAAGAGGATTGGTTAAAATTCCGCAAATTGGTAATGTCATTATTGGAAATGGTGTAGAAATTGGTGCGAATTCTTGTGTAGATAGAGGTAAGTTCAGTTCTACAATTGTTGGAGATGGCTGTAAAATTGATAATTTAGTACAGATTGGTCACAATAGTAAATTGGGTAAATTTTGTATTATGGCAGGAAACTCTGGTTTAGCCGGTTCTGTTACGTTAGGAAATGGCGTAATTATCGGCGGAAGTGCTTCAATAAAAGACCATACGGTAATAGGTGATGGTGCGATAGTTGGTGCAGGTTCCGGCGTTACTGGAGATATTCCAGCAGGAAAAACAATGTTGGGGTATCCAGCAGTAGAAGCCAGAGACGCTTTAAAACAATGGGCGATTTTGAAAAGATTAGTAAGAGATGCTAATAAATAGAAATAAAAGAAGTTTTACTAAAAGTCATATTCCTGTCAAACTGAACTTGTTTCAGTTTCTTTAAATTGTTAATTTACTTATACTTATAGATTCCGAAATAAATTCGGAATGACAAAATTAGTTTTTTTACTCTTCCAATAAAACCTCTAAAATACTAATTGCTGCTTCACTAATTTTTGTTCCTGGACCAAAAACCGCAACAGCTCCAGCATCGAATAAAAATTGATAATCTTGCGCTGGAATTACTCCTCCAACAATTACCATAATGTCTTCACGACCATATTTTTTTAGTTCTTCAATTACTTGCGGCACTAAAGTTTTATGGCCTGCGGCTAATGAAGAAACACCTAATATGTGTACATCATTTTCCACGGCTTGTTTGGCTGCTTCTGCGGGCGTTTGAAACAAAGGACCAATATCTACATCAAAACCTACATCGGCATAACCAGTAGCCACTACTTTTGCGCCACGGTCGTGTCCGTCTTGACCCATTTTAGCAATCATAATTCTGGGTCTACGACCTTCTTTTTCAGCGAATTTGTTGGCTAATTGTTTTGCTTTTTCAAAACTAGCATCATTTTTTATTGCTTTACTATACACTCCACTTATCGATTTAATTTGTGCTTTATGACGTCCAAAGACCACTTCTAAGGCATCACTAATTTCTCCTAAAGTTACTCTATTTCTTGCGGCTTCAACTGCAATGGCTAATAAATTACCATTTCCTGTTTTGGCGCATTCGGTTAAATCTTGTATGCTTTTTGCTGCTTTGTTGGCATCTCTTTTAGCTTTTATTTCAGCTAATTGAGCTACTTGTTGATTGCGCACCATATCGTTGTCTACATCCAAAATATGTAACGGATCTTCTTTTTCTAAACGGTATTTGTTTACACCTACAATAATATCTTGTGTGCTATCAATACGAGCTTGTTTGCGTGCTGCGGCTTCTTCAATTCGTAATTTCGGAATTCCTGCTTCAATGGCTTTTGTCATTCCGCCTAAAGCTTCTACTTCTTCAATTAAGGCCCATGCTTTTTCTGTAATTTCTGCCGTTAAGCTTTCTACATAATAACTTCCAGCCCAAGGATCTACTGTTTTACAAATTTTAGTTTCTTCTTGTAAGAAAATTTGCGTATTTCGAGCAATTCTTGCTGAAAAATCCGTTGGTAATGCAATAGCTTCGTCTAACGCATTAGTATGTAAAGATTGTGTACCGCCAAATACAGCAGCTGCCGCTTCAATTGTGGTTCGAGCCACGTTGTTAAAAGGATCTTGTTCGGTCAAACTCCAACCAGATGTTTGACAATGGGTTCGTAAAGCTAGCGATTTTTCGTCTTTTGGGTTAAATTGTTTTAGTAATTTAGCCCATAGCATTCTTCCTGCTCGCATTTTAGCTATTTCCATAAAATGATTCATTCCGATTGCCCAAAAAAAGGATAGGCGAGGCGCGAATTCATCAATTTTCATTCCTGTTGATAATCCTGTTCGAATATATTCTAAACCATCGGCTAGTGTGTAAGCCAATTCAATATCGGCAGTTGCACCGGCTTCTTGCATATGATAACCAGAAATAGAAATAGAATTAAATTTCGGCATATTATTACTCGTATATTCAAAAATATCGGCAATAATTTTCATAGAAGGCGTTGGCGGATATATGTACGTATTTCGTACCATAAATTCCTTCAAAATATCATTTTGTATGGTTCCAGCTAATTGGTTAGGTGTAACACCTTGTTCTTCTGCAGCTACGATATAGAAAGCCATTATAGGTAATACTGCACCATTCATAGTCATAGAAACCGACATTTCGTCTAACGGAATTTGATCGAAAAGAATTTTCATATCTTCCACCGAATCAATGGCTACGCCTGCTTTACCAACATCGCCCTGTACACGAATATGGTCTGAATCGTACCCACGATGTGTGGCTAAATCAAAGGCAACGGAAAGTCCTTTTTGTCCAGCAGCTAAATTACGACGGTAAAACGCATTGCTTTCCTCAGCGGTTGAAAATCCAGCATATTGGCGAATAGTCCAAGGTCTGTGAACATACATTGTGCCATAAGGACCACGTAAATTCGGTGCAAAACCTGCTCCAAATCCAATATGTTCTAATTCTGAAATATCTTCTTTGGAGTAGATTTTTTTTAAATCAATGTCTTCAGCTGTGTGGAAGTTAGTTTGGTTACTTTCGACTTCCGACTTTCGACTTTCGACTTTCGACTTTTGACTTTCGACTAATTGTATATGCTGTAAGTTTTTTCTCAATTTAATAAAATTAAAATTCGTTTAATTTACTTTCTCTAGACGAGTGATAAATTGCATTTATAATTATTTGATTTTCAATTATTTCAAAATGGATTAAATATGGAAATTCATTGATTTTTATAACCCTAAACGTTAAATCATACCTAACTTGAAAAAGTAAAGGGTTGTTTGCCATATTTTTAATTTCTATTTTAAAATTAGTATTAAATCTTTTAGCCAATTCAATATTAATTTTTTTGTAAAACTTATTTATTTCTTTGATATCTTCATAAGCTTTAGGTAATAGAATTATCTTATAATTCATTTTCAATATTTTTCATTGCTTCATCAAAATTCAAACCAATAGAAGGGTTTTTTTTGTACTCCTCACTTCTTTCTCTTACTTGATCCATTTGCCATTGAGGAATGTTGAATTCCTTATTTTGAGAAGGTAAAATGATAACATCCACTTCTTCAGAATTAAAATCATCTGGAAGTGTGATGCTAATTTT
This sequence comes from Chryseobacterium gleum, assembly GCA_945897915.1. Taxonomy (GTDB): domain Bacteria; phylum Bacteroidota; class Bacteroidia; order Flavobacteriales; family Flavobacteriaceae; genus Flavobacterium. The sequence goes on from CAMDGB010000008.1 coordinate 71,759, forward strand.
ATGATTTTTCACAATAACAGTTTGTCTAAATGCTTCCATAGTACTTTAATTTATATTCAAATATAATGAATTTTATGATTGGTAAATCGTTTCTAGATTGTCTCTTTTTCCAAACGTTCCTGCTCAACTTTTTCTGCTAATCGCTTTTCGATAATTGGAATAATTAACGTTTTTTTATCTTTAGTTTTTACAAAAGGAAACAATTCTAAATCGTGTTTCATTTTGTCATTTGGATTTGGATATTTGTTTGTTCCAAGTAATATTTCTTTACCCGAATTAAATAACTCTTGTTCTTTTTGTGCGCTTTCTGAAATTTTTCTTTGTATGGTTCCTTCAATTAATTGGGTGATAAAACCACCATTGGCTTCAATTTCTTTAAATACTTCTAATGCTTTTTCTGCTAGTTGTTCCGTTAAACTTTCTATGTAATATGTACCGTCTGACGGATTATTAACTTTATCGAAGTAACTTTCTTCTTTTAATATTAGTAACTGATTGCGTGAAATTCTGTCGCCAAACTCGTTATCTTTATGATAAATGGCATCGTACGCTAAATTTGAAATCGCATTGGCACCACCTAAAATAGCCGACATACATTCGGTTGTTGTTCGCAGCATATTTACATTATAATCGTAAATTGTTTTGTTTCGTTTTGTAGGTGTAGCTATAATATGACAATCGAAATTGTGATTGTATTCTTTAGCTAATGTGTTGAAAAGTAAGCGCAAAGCACGAAGTTTGGCTATTTCAAAAAAGTAATTGGTTCCAATGGCTACTTCAATCGTAATGGGCTGATTTATTTTAGAAATTCTATTGAAATATTCATTAACGTGTGCTAAAGTATATGCCAATTGTTGCACCATATTAGCACCAGAATTTTGATAAATTCCAGATTGAATGGTTAAAAATGGAATACTCGTATTTTTCGAAATTTCATTCAGTTTTTGAAAGTCTGAATTCAAATTTTCGAACCAATTTCCATCTTTGCATAATTGCCCAATAGGATCTACTTGAATAATGAAATTATAAGAATTAGTTGTAGCAAAATCATTTAAAAATTTTACATATTCTGGAGATAGAAAAGGCAAATTGAAATAATAAACTACATTTCCTAACGGCAAATTACTCATTAGTTTTGCGATGTCAATTTTATCGGATTCTATTGTAAAATGAATACTTTCTACACCACGTTGCAAGCTTTCTTTTGCCTTTTTGTTAGACATTTGAATGTCATGAACAAAAATTTGCTGTAGAATAGTAAACGTAGTGGTATTTGTATTTGAAGTATAGGCAGAAATGTTATCGTCTGAATGGTAAAAGGGTTTTACTTTTATTCCTTCTAAACTTTCCCAAATTAAGGTATCATTATAATCTGCTCCTTTTAATTCAAATTGGATTTGTTGTTTCCATTGTTTAGATGAAACGGTATTAAAATCTTGAAATAATTTTGTTTTCATTGACTTGTTTTTGATTTTGAAAACTTATTTTTTGAAGGTTACTTTTTAGCTTCAAGTAAACTGTCTTTTATTTTGTCTTCTTCAAATTCTATGATGTAAATATCTTCGCTGTCTTTTTTCATAAAGTATTTTTCGCGAGCATATTTTTCGGTCATATTATCGTTTTTAAGATTTTTTATTTTTACACTGTCTTTTGCAATTTCAGATTTGTAATATTTTTTATTATCGTTTAATTCATCAATTTGCTCGTTTAAAAAGCGATGTTCAAAATAGGAATAATTATCAAAAAAAAGCATCCAAATTATGAAAGCAACAAGTGTTAAATAATATTTGTTTCCTAAAAAGCTTAGAAAAGGAAATTTTTGAAGAAGGTTTTGAAATTTCTTAATCATTATTTTTCAATTCGTTGATTAATAACTGCTCTCACCACATCAATAGCTACAGTATTGTATTTGTCGTTTGGAATAATAATATCTGCAAAAGCTTTTGTGGGCTCAATAAATTGGTCGTGCATAGGTTTTAGCGTGGTTTGATATCTATTTAAAACCTCATCCATATCTCTGCCTCTTTCTGCAATATCTCGTTTGAGTCTGCGAATTAATCGCTCATCAGAATCCGCATGAACAAATATTTTAATATCAAATAAATCACGAATTTCCGGATTTGTAAATATTAAAATTCCTTCTACAATCATTACTTTTCTTGGGTGCGTGCTAATGGTATCATCAGTTCTGTTATGCGTTACAAAAGAATAAATAGGTTGGTTTATAACATTACCGGCTTTTAACTCTTTTAAATGCGAAATCAACAATTCGAAATCTATAGCACGTGGATGGTCAAAATTAATTTTTGTACGTTCCTCGTATGATAAGTTGTTAGTCTCTTTGTAATAAGAATCCTGAGAAATTACGCCAACTTCTGTAGCGGGTAATTCGTTCATAATTTGATGTACAACTGTAGTTTTTCCACTACCAGTACCTCCAGCAATACCAATAATAAGCATAATAGTATCTTTAATTTACACAAAGATAGAAATATATACTATAAAAAAAATTCTATCTCTAGAGAAAAGATAGAATTTAATTAAATATTTTTAAAATAAATTACTTATTGATTAATTGTAATAATTCATTTATTTTTTGTGGTGTATTGAATGCTCCATTAAAAGATGTGGTGACTGTTGCGGAACTTTCATCTTGTACGCCACGTGAAGAAACGCAAAGATGTTTGGCATCAATAATTACCGCAACATCTTCTGTTTCTAATGCAATTTTTAAATCTTCGGCAATTTGCATTGTCAATCGTTCTTGCACTTGAGGTCGTTTTGCATAATACTGTACAATTCTATTTAGTTTAGATAAACCAATTACTTTTCCCGAAGAAATATATGCTACATGAGCTTTCCCAAAAATAGGCACAAAATGATGTTCGCAATTTGAATAAAAAGTGATGTTTTTTTCTACCAACATTTGATTGTACTGGTATTTATTTTCAAAAAGCGCCATTTTTGGCTTATTTTTCGGATTTAATCCAGAAAAAATTTCCTCAATATACATTTTTGACACTCGTTCTGGTGTGCCTTTTAAAGAGTCATCGGTTAAATCTAAATCCAATGCCTTCATAATCTCAGTAAAATGAAATGCAATAATTTCTTTTTTTTCTGTATCCGATTTTGTAAACGCATTTGCTATCATCGGCGTTTCTAACGAGGTAAATAAATGGTCATTTCCAATATCTTCTATTGATGTATTTGTTAACGTATTATTTTCAGATTTCATCTTTTTTTTTGTTTAACAAAAGTAGCTAATTATTAAACAAAAATTTAATTTACAGGTAATTAATTTTTATATAGTACTATAAATAATAAATATTGTAAAAAAAAAATGTACGTTTTAGAGAAAATTTTGAATTTTGATATGTTACAAGTGGTATAAATAAAAACGACTTCAATTTAGATTGAAGTCGTTTGTCGGGGTGGCAGGATTCGAACCTGCGGCCTTCCCGCCAGTGCGGGACGCGATATCTGTCAAGTTTTTGTTTAAATCTTCTAAATAACGTTTGGCGCCTCTTTTCTTTATCTTCTTTTCCAGTAGGATTGCTTCGCTTCTAGTTTCGCACATAAAAGTTTGTACAATTTCCCAAGGAATGCCATATTTTGTGGACAAGGAAAATCCCGAATTATGTTGGTTTAATCGATTTTCAATATCTAAAGTTTGCCCGATATAGTATTTCGATTTCGATGAGCTAAATAATATGTATACGTAAAACATGTTGAATCAAATAAAAACGACTTCAATTTAGATTGAAGTCGTTTGTCGGGGTGGCAGGATTCGAACCTGCGGCCTCCTGCTCCCAAAGCAGGCGCGATAACCGGGCTACGCTACACCCCGTAAATGCGAGAGCAAATATACTCATTATTTTTAAACCTCAATATGATTTTCATTTTTTTATTGGATAAAATAATTTGTACATTTACATCTCTAAAAGCTTTACTCATGAAAAATTATTTTTATTTGTTATTACTTCTAATTACTTTGATTTCTTGTAATTCAAAACCTTCTAAAGAATCTATTATTAAAATCAATGGTTATTGGGAAATTGAAAAAGTTGTTTTTCCTGACGGAAATAAAAAAGAATACCAAGTAAATGAGTTTATAGATCATATTTATTTAAAAAACACAATTGGAACACGTCAAAAACTAGCGCCGCAACTTGACGGTTCTTTTTTAAAAGGTGCTTTACAAGATGAAATTAGAATAGTTGATAGTGCCAATTGTTATTTTTTGAAAACAAAATCTAAATTTACCAAATGGGAAGAAAAAGTAATTTCAGTTTCTGATGATGCGCTAGTTTTGGAAAATGAAACTAAAATTAAATATTACTACAAGAAATTTATACCATACGATAAAAGAAAATAAATATGAAACGATTTAACGACGATTTTTCTATTGGTGATGTAATGAAAGAGTTTATGAAATCAACAAAGCTTGAAGCGGGTTTAGATATCATAAATGTTAAAGAAACTTGGTATAAAATGATGGGGCCCGCATTTAAAAATTATACGGAACAAATTGAATTAAAAAGACAAACTTTATATGTGCAATTAAATTCTTCCGTTGTAAAGCAAGAATTGGAATACGGAAAATCTAAAATCTTAAAAATGCTAAACGAAGAATTAGGCAAAGATTTAATCAAAGAAATTGTTTTTAGGTAAAAAAGGTGAAGGGTTAAAATAAAGAAGCCGATTTGAAATTCAAATCGGCTTCTTATATTTATTGTCTGTTCAATAAAAACTGAACACTATTTTTAAAATTGCTCTCTACCAGCGAAATGAAAAGCGCCTTCAATAGCTGCATTTTCATCTGAATCTGAACCGTGTACTGCATTTTCTCCAATTGAAGTTGCGTATTTTTTACGGATAGTTCCTTCAACTGCATCTGCAGGATTTGTAGCGCCAATTAATACTCTAAAATCTTCTACTGCATTGTCTTTTTCTAAAATTGCAGCAACAATTGGACCACGAGTCATAAATTCAACTAATTCACCAAAGAAAGGTCTTTCTGAGTGTACCGCATAAAATTTCTGAGCATCCGCCAAAGTTAATTGCGTTAATTTCATAGAAACGATTCTGAAACCGCCTTCTGTAATCATGTTTAAAATTCCACCGATGTGACCGTTTTCAACGCCATCAGGTTTAATCATTGTAAATGTTCTATTTGTAGCCATTTTTCTTAATTTTTTTTGCAAAGGTACTATTTAATTCTAAACCGCAAAAAGGTTTTTTATAAATCAAAAGTGTTTTAAATAGTAATTAACTTGATTTGTGTTTCTAATGGATTGGATTGAGCAATAATTTTACTTACAAATTCCTCGGAATAAAAAGCGCTAAAATTTGATATTCGTTCTTGTAAATTTCCATTTGGAAATAATTGGTTTTGTAATTCGGTTATGCTTGCTATTTTTTCAAAATGTACTTTTTTTTCAGCTTTAAACAAACGTTTTTCTAGGTTTTCTAATCCTTTTATTTGTTTTGATTCTTGTGCTTTTACAGCACCTATAAAGGATTTGTCAGTTTGTTCAGCAATTTTTAATAATTCAGAAAATTGTTTTTTTAATGTTTCTTTTTGTTCAGAAAAATCTATTTTTAAATTCGAATATTCTTTGGTTTTTTTGTTAATTAATTCTTGTTTAGAAAGAAATAATGCTTCAAAAGAAAGGCCTAATTTGGCTAACTTAGATATTTGTTTTTCTGCTGCAATTATAAATGAATTTCGCAACATTAATATTGGAAATGTAACTTTTTGAATTTCAAAATTATTTTTTAATTCCAACCAATATGCGATTTCACCGCCACCACCAATATAAGCTAAATTTGGTAAAATAACTTCTTGATATAAAGGTCTTAAAATAACATTCGGACTAAATTTTTCCGGTGAATTTTTGAGTTCTTCTAAAATTTCTGTTTCTGAAAATTGAATTTCAGTAGTGTTAACTTTATAAATATTGTTTTCAATAATAATTCGTTCCCGTAAATTATCTTCAATATAAAACAAGTTGATTGCTCTTGGATTTACTTGAACTTCATAATCTTTTAATTGTGTAATTGTTTTAGAAACTGCTGCAAATGAATTCTTATTTATTAATTCGTCTTTTACGTAAGGTGCAAAAAGAGATTTTAAGCTTTTATCATCACCGTCAATAATTACCAAACCTTCGGTTTTAAATAATTCATTGGCAAAATAACGAGTAGCATCTGCTAAATTAGTATGTTCTAAATACGTTTTTTTAAACAACTCTTTTAGATATTCTGCAGTTTCGCCAGCACCAATTGTTTCAGAAAATGCATCAAAAACTTCTTCTAAACCATCAGTTGCTAATCTTCCAACAGGTCCAAAACTTTCTTTTTTCCATTTGATGTTTTGGTTATTTAAATGAAAATGATTTATTTCTTCAAAATCATGATCTTCTGACGCCATCCAATATATAGGCACAAAATTATACTCTGAATATTTTTGTTTTAATTGTTTACATAAATTAATTGTCGAAGCAATTTTGTAGATAAAATAAGCTGGACCTGAAAATAAATTTAATTGATGACCAGTTGTAATAGTATAGGTTTTCTCCGATTTTAGTAATTCAATATTAGTTTGAGTTGCAGCTGAAATCGTGAAGTTTTTATTTTGATTTTTTAATGCTTCTGCTAAAATTAATCGGTTTTCTATGCTATAATTCTTCGCTTTTTCAACTATTTGAGCATCAAAATTTTCTAATTCAGGAAAACGATTATATAGGGATTGTATTTCTGGTTTTTCATCTAAATAATCTACAATTAGTTTAGAAAAATAACCCGATTTTTGATATGAAATACAATCTTTTGGCATAATTTTTTTTACAAAAATAATCATTTTTCGCCATCTACAATTAATTTTTATCTTTGTAAAAACATTTCACCTTGTCTGACATTCTTTTAATTACGCCTCCTTTTACTCAATTGAATACGCCTTATCCCGCAACGGCTTATATCAAAGGGTTTCTAAACACGAAAAGTATTGATGCTTTTCAAATGGATTTAGGTATTGATGTGATTTTAGAATTGTTTTCTAAAAAAGGGTTAATTTCATTAATTCCTAACGGTGAAATAGATCAATTTTCTGAAAATTCGCAACGAATTCATACGCTATGGGACGATTATATCAATACTATTGATGCTGTAATTGCTTTTCTTCAAGGAAATAATCCAACAATAGCAAGACAAATTTGTAGTGGTAATTTTTTACCAGAATCTTCTCGTTTCAATCAGTTAGATGATATGGAATGGGCTTTTGGAAACATGGGAATGCAAGATAAAGCGAAACATTTAGCCACATTGTATTTGGAAGATATTTCTGATTTTATTCTGGAATGTGTAGATGAAAATTTCGGATTTAGTCGCTATGCAGAACGATTGGGTAGAAGTGCCAATGCATTCGATGAATTATATGCCGAATTACAAAAGGAAACCACGCATATTGATAAAATTACGCTTAAAATTTTAGAAGAAAGAGTAAGTGAAATTCAACCGAATTTGATACTGATTTCCGTTCCTTTTCCAGGCAATTTATATAGTGCTTTCAGATGTGCGCAATATATAAAAACGCTTTACCCAGAAATAAAAATAGCTATGGGTGGTGGTTTTCCAAATACAGAATTAAGAAGTATAAAAGATAAAAGAGTGTTTGAATTTTTCGATTTTATTACGCTTGATGATGGCGAATTACCTGTAGAACTTTTATACAATTTTTCTCATTCTCAACTTGTTTCAGAACCTGAATTTAAACGTACTTTTTTAATAGAAAATAATGAAGTTGTATATAAAAATAACACTACAAAATCAGATTATAAACACGCTGATGTGGGTACTCCCGATTACTCTGATTTGCATTTAGATAGATATATTTCTGTAATTGAAATTGCGAATCCTATGCATAGTTTGTGGAGTGATGGACGTTGGAACAAACTTACGATGGCGCACGGTTGTTATTGGGGAAAATGTACGTTTTGCGATGTTTCTTTAGATTATATTAAAATTTATGAACCCATTGCGGCAAAAATTTTAGTTGATAGAATGGAAGAACTAATGGCGCAAACTGGCGAAACAGGTTTTCATTTTGTAGACGAAGCCGCACCGCCAGCATTAATGCGTGAAGTAGCTTTGGAAATTCTTAAACGTAAATTAGTAGTTTCGTGGTGGTCAAATATTCGATTTGAGAAAAGTTTTACAAAAGATTTGTGTGTTTTGTTAAAAGCTTCGGGTTGTATTGCTGTTTCTGGTGGATTAGAAGTAGCTTCAGATAGATTGTTAGAATTAATTAAAAAAGGAGTAACGGTTGAACAAGTAGCGAAAGTCACAAATTATTTTACAGAAGCCGGAATTATGGTTCATGCTTATTTAATGTACGGTTATCCTACGCAAACTATTCAAGAAACGATCGATAGTTTAGAAATGGTGCGACAATTGTTTCAAGTTGGTACTATTCAATCTGGATTTTGGCATCAATTTGCCATGACGGCACATTCTCCTGTAGGATTAAATCCAGACGAATTTGGCGTAATTCCGCAACAAAATGAAATTACTTTTGCAAATAATGATATTCAATTTATAGATAAAACTGGTATCAATCACGATAAGTTTAGTTTTGGATTAAAAAAATCATTATTTAATTATATGCACGGGGTGTGTTTTGATTATGATTTGCAAGAGTGGTTTGAATTTAAAATTCCAAAAACTAAAATTGCTCCAGATTTTATAGAAACTGCCGTTTTTGAAACTGTCGATTTCACACTAAAACCAAATGCCAAACTGTTTTGGATTGGAAATTTACCTATTGTTAATTTTTTTACTAAATCAAAAAAAGGTGCAACTTGGGAAATGACCAAACTTACGTTTCATTTTAAAACGGATACTATTGAAATTTCATTAGAAAAAAACCAAGCAAATTGGTTATTGAAATCTTTAAATATACTTACAAATCATCCAATTCTATTAAAAGATTTAAAATTGGACTATGAAACTCAATTTGAAGATTTTGAACTATTTTGGTTTTCAAAACCTTTAGTTTCTTTACGTAATTCTGGTTTGTTACTAATTTAAAATAAGTTTTTAATTAGGTCTTTTATATCACGAAAATTTACACCGGCACATTCACAAATTCCATTCTTACCAAACCGTCATCGTCAATTTTTGTAAGTGTAATTTCGTGTAAGGTGTTTGCCAATTCTGGATTCCAAGGCGTTTTTACTTTTACGTAATTTTCTGTAAAACCTGTAATATAACCTTCTTTGTTTTCGTTTTCAAATAAAACCGTGCGAGTTGTCCCAATTTGACTTTCATAATATGCTCTACGCTTTTTAACAGAAAGTCCGCGTAGCATTTTACTGCGTTTGCTTCTTACATTGGCTGGCACAACTCCTGGCATATCTGCGGCTTCCGTATTGTCTCGCTCACTATAGGTAAACACGTGCAAATACGAAATATTCATTTCATTTATATAATTATAGGTTTCTAAAAAGTGTTCGTCGGTTTCACCCGGAAATCCAACAATTACATCCACGCCAATACACGCGTGTGGCATCACTTCTTTAATTTTATTTACACGTTCTGTATAAATTTCTCGTTGGTAACGACGTTTCATTTTTGCTAAAATTTCATTACTGCCACTTTGCAGCGGAATATGAAAATGGGGTACGAATGTGTTGCTTTTACTTACAAATTCTATGGTTTCGTTTTTTAGTAAATTAGGCTCAATACTTGAAATTCTAAGTCTTTCAATTCCTTCTACCTTGTCTAATTCTTGCACCAATTCTAAAAAAGTATGTTCGTGTTTTTTGTTGCCAAATTCACCTTTGCCGTAATCACCAATATTTACACCGGTTAATACAATTTCTTTAATGTTTTGCTCTGAAATTTCTTTCGCATTTTTCAACACATTTTCCAAAGCATCACTTCTCGAAATTCCACGTGCTAAAGGAATCGTACAGTAGGTACATTTATAATCGCAACCATCTTGTACTTTTAGGAAAGCTCGGGTTCTGTCACCAATTGAATAACTACCTACATAAAAATCGGCTTCTTCAATTTCGCAACTGTGCACTTCGCCCATATCGTTTTTAGATAGGTCATTAATATAATCTGTAATTTTAAATTTTTCTGTCGCACCTAAAACCAAATCTACACCATCAACTGCGGCTAATTCTTCTGGTTTTAGTTGGGCATAACAACCTACGGCTGCCACAAAAGCTTTGTCGTTTAGTTTCATCGCTTTTTTCACCACTTGTTTAAACTGTCTATCTGCATTTTCTGTAACCGAACATGTGTTAATCACATATATATCGGCTACTTCTTCAAAATCCACTCTGTCAAAACCTTCGTCATTGAAGTTTCTGGCAATAGTAGAAGTTTCTGAAAAATTCAGTTTACAGCCTAGTGTATAAAAAGCTACTTTTTTTCTATCAGACATATTTTTTTCTTTGGGCGTGACCAGTTTGCTTCTTGACCTTGCAATGACTGGTCGTGCTATCCGTTACAATCTTTTTTTATGTCTTGAAAAAAAAGCCACAAAAAAAGGATTTTCACTCTTATCACTCACGCAAATCGGTTGCAAAATTACGTAGATTTTTCTTAAGTTATAAAACTTTTAGTATCAGATTTTAAGATAAAGCCGTTTCAAAGAAAAAAAATAATGGAATTTTGTTTGCAGTATTGGGTAATAGTATTATATTTGCACCCTGAAATAAAAACATAATTAACAAAAGGTTATAAGGCGTTTACACCTTTTTATAGTAAAAAGCCGCGGAACAAATTATAATCATATATTTAAAGATTTACAAAATGAGAAAAGGAATTCACCCAGAAAACTACAGATTAGTCGCTTTCAAAGACATGTCTAACGATGATGTATTCATCACAAAATCAACTGTTGACACTAAAGAAACTATCACGCATGAAGGTGTGGAGTATCCAGTTTTCAAAATGGAGATTTCTAGAACGTCTCACCCTTTTTACACTGGTAAATCTAAGCTTATTGATACTGCAGGTCGTATCGATAAATTCAAAACTAAATATGCTAAATTCTCAAAAGAATAGTAGAATTTATATAAATAATAAAAACCTCGAATTTATTCGGGGTTTTTTTATTTTTATAAGTCAAATTTCTTTGTAAATTTGAATCGTTAAGTTTTCAT
>CAMDGB010000009.1 GCA_945897915.1 Chryseobacterium gleum
TTAATAATCTAAATAATTTTCTCATATTAAATATTTTTACAGCAAAACTTTAAATTAATTTTATTGTTTTTTTATCTACAGTTATTTCTTTCCTACCTATTTGAATATATAACCATAGAGAAACAAACAATACTAAATAATTATCAAAAAAATTATGATTTGTGAGCATAAACATAAACAATGAGAATGAGACGAAAAAAATTAAAGGGTCTTCTTTAAATAATTTAATCCCTCTTACAATAAACCCACAATAAATCCATGTAAAAAAAATAAAAACAAAAAAACCAGCTTCACCCAAAATCATTAAAAAAGTATTATGAACCCCTTGTATTGAATAAGAGTTATCACCCGTCCCAAAAGTTTTCCCGCTAAAACTTAAATATCCATTACCAAATAATGGACTAGCATAAATCCTGTCATAATATGCCTCCCATGTCTCCGTTCTAGAACCTTCTTCTAATCCCTCGCTAACTTTACCGTCCAAAATTGATGAAAAAGCCTCAAATCTTCTTACATTAAAATCAAATTTATTCCCCAAAGAAAGAAAGAAACTAAAAAGTAGTACACCAGCAACAATCTTAAAAACATTTTTATAACTAATTAACAATGAAAACATATTAATCAATATCCAAACCAACAGAAAAGTTCTAGAAAAAGTAAGAAAACCAGCAAAAGAAAACAAAATTTGTCCCAATGCATTAATTTTTTTATTTTTATTAATCATACTAAAGCAAAATCCAATTAAACAAGCAAATCCTGCTCCATTTGGATTCAAATAAAAACCTCCAAATCTCCCAACCAAATTATCTCCAAATACAGATTCATATACAATACTTAAAGACCCTAATAATAACAAAAAAAATATTTCAACTTTTTTCGTGTCTTTTATAAAAGATAATCCTAAAATTATAAAAATGAAATATTTAAGAATAACCGGTAAAATACTTTCTGTATTTATAGGATCAATTAAAGGAGAAATTAAAAAATATAAAATTCCAATTATAATAAAAGGTGAAAATAATTGCTCTTTTTTATTTATAAAATAATATAAGATAATAAATAAAAATGAACATAAACTCAGAATTGCCCCTTCAGAAGAACCAAATGATTGCTTTGCAAAACTGGGGATATTACATAATATTAAAAACAGTATTACAATTCTAAGATATCTCATTAATTTGTTTTTTTTGATAATAAACAATTATGTATAAGACTACGAAATTAATAATTGAAACTGATGTTGTTGCAATTGCTAATCCGTAAATTCCATACAGCTTAGCTAGACTATAATTTAATACTAAATTCAAAACTAAATTAAGGATTGAAGTATAAAGCATAAAAACATTTCTATTTATGCTTGTTAAAAATTTATTTAGTATAACGCCTGAAATATAGAAAGGAACAAACAAAAATAAAATTCTTTGGATTTGAGAAACAACAATAGTGTCCTTACTAGTAAAATTATCTTTTTCAAATAAGAAACCAATTATTGTTTCAGAAAAAAAGAAAAAACTACCAACTACAATTACTGAGCCTAAAAAAACATACGCTATTAATTTAAACAAAACTTGGAAAGCTTTTTTTTTATCATCAAATACCATATTTGAAAAATATGGTAAAATAACATTTCCTATGGCAACTGCCATAATTGACACCAAGAATGACGGTATTTTTAATCCGTAATTAAACGATGCCAGTGAACCAACTAATAATTGTGCTGCAAAAAACTGATTAACAAAGCCCGTAGATCCAGATAAAAATCCTGCGCCAATTTTTGAAGGAAATTGCCTAAACAATTCTCTTATGTTTGCTGATTTAAAATTAGGCCTTCCTAATACAATCGTTTTCTTTAAAAAACATAAAATTAATAAATAGCAAAATTCAAATATACTTCCAAACAGTAAGCCAAAAGCTAAAAGATAAACACTGAATTGTTCTTTAAAGAAAAACAAAAGAATTAAAGTAATAATTGATGTAATAACAGTATATATAGCTGTGTAATGAAACAACCCTTTAATTTCTAATAAACCTGCTAATAATGAAGAAAATGCCCAAAATAAAATACAGGGCAACAAAATATAAAATTGCATCCTGATTAAATGATAATAAGCTGCTGAATGCCCTTTATAAAACTGCTCTAAATAAATATCAGTTATTAAATATGAAAATAAAATAAGTAAAATGCTTAAACATAGAGTTATCAAAAAACAAGCACTTTGAAAACCTGCAACATTTGCATTTTGCCTTTGTTCTGAAATGTAATTAGGAATAAATAAGTTTTGAAAAGAAACCATAAAAACATTATTCACAAAACCAGGTATTAATGACGCTATCAAGAATGTATCTAATAATTCTGAAAGTCCAAAAGTTTGTCCAACTTCCATCTCCTTAAAAAAACCAAGACCTTTTACTAATATAGTTATTATTGCAACAATTGCTACATTAATTAAAAAAGCACTTTGAAAAAGAGAACTAAATTTGTCTCTCAATTTTATTATGATCTTCATTAAGCGTTTATAAAAAATTTTGAATTTGAAATTCCCATAATTTTTTTACCTCAACCATATTGAACTTACAGGTTGTTGATATTGCATTTTGACTAAATTGATCACAAATTGCTGGATTGTTAATAAGTTTAGACAGCCTGTCCTCTAATTGCTTTCTGTTATTTACTTCAATCAGATAACCATTTTCATCATTGGTAATGATTTCAGATGGCCCAGATGGACAGTCAGTTGAAATACAAGGCAACCCAAAAGACATTGCTTCAAGCAAAGCATTAGGAAATCCTTCAGAATTAGAGGTGAAAGCAAAAATTTTAGCTTGATTATAATAATCCCAAACATTCTGTACATTTCCTATAAACTCAATTTTATCAGCAATCCCTAAAGACGCTGTTAATTTTTCGTATTCTTCTCTTAAAACACCATCACCGGCAATTACCAACTTCCAATTACCATTATTTAAATTAGCAAATGCTTCAATCAATAATCTTTGATTTTTATTAGCGTCTAAACGCCCTACCGTCAAAATAACATTTTCCCTTTCGCTATAATCTTTCCTTGCAGAAAGCATAATTTCATCAATAGGATTGGGAATAATTTTGATTTTATTCTCCTGGATGGTCTTTTGATAAAATCCCTTAATAAGCTCCGTTTGAACGATTAATCCATTTGTAAAAGGATAGCAAAAATTTCTCAAAATTCTCCAAAAAGTATTGGGCACATAGACTTCTGGATTATTTCGTTCACTAATCAAAGTTGGTATCTTTATAAAAAAAGAACTTATAACCGCAATTATATTCACAGAAGTGGTAAAACTTATTAATATATTAATATGATTAATTTTAATAATTTTAATAATTTTTTTCAAATAACTCAGATTGTTAATTCCCGCTTGAAAAAAAGACGAACTAGGAGTGTATTTTTCTTGTAAATAAATTAAATTAACTTTTTCATTAACGCTATAAATTGTATCAGTTTTGTATAAAACAATCAAAAAAACGTCAAAATTAACAACAAATTCATTAGCGAGTAACACAACTACACGTTCAGCTCCACCAGGTGACAAACTAGGAATTATAAAAGCAATTTTCTTTTTATTAAACATAAATTTTATTAAACACTTACTGAAATCACTATGTTAAAATAAAATCAGAATACAACAATTTAATAATTGTACAAGTTGGTGAAATTTAATTTTTTTTTATAATTAAATTCTTTACAACCCTTAAAACTCCAATATTTAAAAAATCATATTTCATTACCTTTAGAGCTTGGTAAATACCTGTTTTTTTATTCCCTAAGATGATGTTTAAAATGGATTGTTCATATAAATAGGAAAAGTATACTTTTCTATTAAATTGATATAAATCATCACTAAAATCTTCCAGCAAAATAGCAATAGATTTTAATTGATTTTCATAATAGGACTTTCCTCTATTACTATGCCGAGTTAATCCTTCGTTATCTATATGGTAAATTCTCACCACAGATTCATCAAAATAAACATTTTCAGTTTTTGACAACCTCATATAGGCAATAGATTCGCTACTATTAACCCGCTCTTCATATAAAAACCCACCTTCCATGACCTCCCTTTTTAGAGTAACTACCCACTCCCCACAATTATCAATTATGGAAATATATCTTTCAAAATTTGCAACTGAATTTATTAGGTCAAGATTACAAACCGTTTTACCATTTTTAAAAATTACGGGAAATCTAAAATAATTAATACCTTTTTCTCTCTTTATAGCATTTAACATATTTTCAAGAGCATCATGGCAAAACTCATCATCACTATCTAAAAAAGTTATCCAATCAGAATCTTGAGCAATGTTTCTTATACCGATATTCCGCGCCTTATTTACACCTCCATTCTGAGTTGCTTTAACATATCTAATTCGCGTATCATATAAATACTTCGAAACTATTTCATCTGTATTGTCAGTAGATCCATCATCTACAATAATCATTTCAAAATTTTGATATGATTGATTCAGTATTGATTTGATAGCCCTTTCAATTAAATTAGCCCTATTATAAGTGGGTGTAATTATACTAAACTTCATTTATTTCTACAATTTCCCGTCTACGACAATTCCTAAAACCCCCTTTACATCAAACAAAACACTATTCTCCTTTTGCAAAGCTGCAAAATCTAAATCTAGAAATGCAGTATGCGCCACCCCCAAAACTACCGAATCAAATTTATGGCTCGGTAAGGATACCGTAGTCTCCAATCCATATTCGCGTTTTACTTCGTCCGGATTAGCCCAAGGGTCAAAAATGGTAACCTGAATTCCATAATCGGCTAGAGCCGCAATTACATCCACAATTTTGGTGTTACGAACATCGGGGCAGTTTTCCTTAAAAGTAATTCCCAACATTAACAAACTGGCTCCGTTAACAGTGATTCCTTTTTTTATCATTAATTTAACCACTTGAGAAGCCACATATTCGCCCATGCTGTCGTTCAATCGGCGACCTGCTAAAATAATCTCAGGATGATAGCCAAACTCTTGGGCTCTTTGTGCTAAATAATAAGGGTCAACACCAATACAGTGTCCCCCAACTAATCCTGGCTTGAAAGGTAAAAAATTCCATTTTGTTCCCGCTGCTTCCAAAACCGCATGAGTATCAATATCCATTAAATTGAAGATTTTAGCCAACTCATTTACGAACGCAATATTGATGTCGCGCTGCGAATTCTCGATGACTTTAGCCGCTTCGGCCACTTTAATGGTAGGGGCTAAATGCGTTCCTGCAGTAATGACACTATTGTATAAGGTGTCGACTTGTTTTCCTATTTCGGGAGTAGAACCTGAGGTCACTTTTAAAATTTTCTCTACGGTATGTTCTTTATCGCCTGGATTGATTCGTTCTGGGGAATACCCCGCAAAAAAGTCTTCATTGAATTTTAATCCCGATACTTTTTCTAAAACAGGGATGCATTCTTCTTCGGTTGCTCCGGGGTATACGGTTGATTCATAAATGACGATGTCTCCTTTTTTCAACACTTTACCAACCGTTTCACTCGCTTTGTACAAAGGGGTCAAATCGGGACGGTTGTTTTTGTCTACGGGTGTTGGAACGGTTACAATGTAATAATTGCAGTCAGCTATATCATCTAACGTGGAAGAACACAATAAACCGTTTTCATTATTTTTGAATTCATATACCAATACTTTCTGCAAAACTTCATCAGATACTTCCAAAGTACTATCTGTACCTGAGCATAACTCTTTAATTCGTTTTTGATTGATGTCAAATCCTATTACTTGGTATTTTGTAGCAAATAATCTGGCTAATGGTAGGCCTACGTAACCTAATCCGATGATGGCGATTTTATCCATGAAATATTATTTTAAATTATGAAAGTACCAAGAAACTGCTTCTTTTATTCCGGCTTCTATTGAAAATTTAGGATTGTATCCTAATTTACTTTTTGCTTTTTCAATACTTGCTAAAGAATGAGGTATATCTCCCGCTCTGTTAGGACCATGAATTACTTCTAATTGGGCAATTTTAGGGTCAAACTGTGCTAAATTATCTTTTAACAATTTCACTAATTGCGTAAGGGTTGTTCTGTCTCCATAAGCCGTATTGTAAACCGTATTAATGGCTTCTGGATTCTTTGTTAGCATCGCTAATTCGTTCATTTGAATAACATTATCAATGTATGTAAAATCTCTTGAGAAGTTCCCATTACCATTAATCAAAGGGCTTTCATAGTTCATGAACTGCATCACAAATTTAGGTATTACTGCAGCATATGCGCCATTAGGATCTTGCTTGCGACCAAAGACGTTGAAATAACGTAGTCCTATAGTTTCTATACCATAGGCTTTACTAAAAATATCAGCGTATAACTCGTTTACGTATTTTGTAATGGCATAAGGAGAAAGCGGCTTACCAATTACGTCTTCCACCTTAGGTAATCCCTCCGAATCTCCATAAGTAGAGGAACTAGCAGCATAGATAAAACGTTTCACTTTAGCATCTCTTGCAGCTGTCAACATATTCAAAAAACCTGTAACATTTACATCATTAGTAGTAATAGGGTCATTAATAGAGCGCGGTACAGAACCCAAAGCCGCTTGATGTAAGACATAATCAACTCCTTTTGTTGCTTTTTGACAATCTTCTAAATTTCGAATATCGCCTTCTACTAACGTGAAATTTTTATTTTCTAAAAATAGAGCAATGTTATGACGGTGCCCGGTAGAGAAATTATCTAGACAAACAATTTGATTTCCTTTGTTTAAAAAGTATTCGCATAAATTGGACCCTATAAATCCGGCTCCTCCTGTGATTAATATTTTATTCATTTATTTGTGTGTGTTTATTTCAGCAACCAACTTGAAGATTGTATTTTGTCCCCTAGCCCATCTAATAACTGAATTCCTAAAGCTTGACAAACTGGTACTTCTGGAATTGAATTATTATTTTGGTCGCCTCCATTAGCAAAAACTAATTGGAAATCGGTATTTAATTGTTCGTATATAAATTGTATGGTTGCGCAAACGGTACGGTCTTCATCAATTGATAGAAACACTTGGTCTACACTTTTGATATTTGACACGATGAACACGCGTTCGTCTTCTTTTTGAAATTCTTTACTGCCTTTTAAAGCCCTCTGTTTGTCATTGTTTACAATAACAATAAGTGCGTCGCCCAACGCTTTGGCATTATTAAAATACTCAATATGCCCTTTATGAATGGGGTTAAAATATCCGCTTACAATGATTGCTTTTTTCATTTTTTTTGGGTATAGGGTGTGTGGTTTTGGGTAAAGGGGTTTTAAATTAAAAATTACGATTTACGATTTACGATTTACGAATATTTAAATTGGGTAATTTTAACTATATAAGGCATATAAGTTAGTTTAAGGTTTGGGGAATGGGGTTTTAAATTATGAGTTGTTTATTTTCATTTGAATTTTTTACACCCCTAAAGTCCCCTCAAGGGGACAATTCCTGCTATTGACTTTTTTACTCATTGACTCATTGACTCATTGACTCATTACTTCCACGGCTTCGCCTGGTCAGTCCCGTTTTTGGGCCAACAATTTTTATTATAAACCTAGTTGGTTTATTTATTCTTGTTGAAAAACCAATACGCCATCGCCTTCATACAACTTGGTAATATGAAACGTGATGGTTTTTTGAATTTCGGTTTCAATTTTTGGTTTCAACTGTGCTAGGTACAATTGGTCAACTTCATCGCCTTCAATCACTACATCTATTTGGCCCGAATCGATGCCTTTTGCGTAATCGCCTATTAAAAAAACACGGTCGATTGAACCAATTCTATCTACAATTGATTCAATAATATCATCTAACCCAATGTGTTTTCTCACTATTTGTTGCAATAATGAGAAAAAAGGGTGTTGCTTATTTGCTTTATAAATAACTTTTGCTTCTTGCTCCTTGCGAATAATAAACCCTGCTTCGGTCAGGTTGTTCAATTCTTTACGGATGGCGTTGGTGTTTTCGTGCATTTCTGTAGCTAGTCCTCTCAAATAGCCGTCATTTGCAGTATTAATGAAAAACTTCACTAATAAGCGCAATCTGGTTTTTGAGGTAATTAAATTCGCTAACATACATATTGGTTTTGAACAACAAAAGTACTCGTTTTTTTATATTAAAAAAAGATTTTACTAAAAATTAGATTCGTTTTCTAAATGTTAATTGATGGTGTTTTGGTTTTTAAGCCTTTTATTGAAGTTTTTTATGTGTTGTTTTAACATGTTTTTGTCTTCTATAGACAGCCTAACTCTTTTTATAGTTAGATTTTTATAGGTCACTTTTAGATAAAAGGTCCGGTACCATTTTTTAGTTACGCCTATTCGTTTTAAAAAATAAGTATCTTTAAACTCAATTGCTGTTTTACTAATGGTTGGCCAAAGTAGAATTGGTATACATTTTTTAAATATAACAAATACTTCTTCTTCTGTCATTTTGTAAATTTATGTGGGTTTATATCTACAAATATAAAAAAAAATAGTAGGCTATGCCGGTTATGTTAGGCCATCTTTAGCCCATCTATACTTTGGTTTTTACTTGTTACTGCGCCAAACGGCCCTAATTGACTTCAAATCAATACTTTAAATGTTTTAGGAATGTTTTATTTCGTATAAAAAAGTTTGTTTTGCTTTCGCCTCTAAGAAAATTCAATTTATTTCAATATTCCTAATCTTTCTCAGGAACAATTTACCTTGCTGGTTATAATGTAACGCAAAACCGGGGCGTAATTTATGGGTTCGTCAAATGGAAGCGGGTTGCAATACTTCCTGAAACTTGTTAAATCAAAGAGTATTATAATTTAATAAGCAAAGAATTGGCTTCAAGTTTTGGCGTTACCAAAAATATTGATGCAAAAGTATAGGATATAAAAATTGAAATTGCCAATCTATTGATCTCGTTCATTAAAAACCACCCCTGGTATCCTTCGCAAAAGATTACGAAAGAAAAAAACCACTATTCCCTACATTTTACCAGTGGCATCAATAGAAAATTGGTTGGTTAGGCTTGTGGAGGTGCAACATTAAAATAATTTATCCGGCCATTTTGCAAGAGTATTACAAAAAACCCCTGCGAAAAATACAATTAATTTTAATAAATCAAATCCGCTTAGTGTTCCGCAATATATTTGTAAATGCATCGGAAGAAATATAATTTTTGAATTAAAATAAAAGATAAACTAAAAAAAACAGGACTATGTGTAAAATCAATGCCAATAATGTTTACTTTTAACTTCATTTTTAACCTGTGTACCCTAAAGTACTAGCTCAAAAATATTGAATTATGTTTTGGATTTCAAAAAAAACTGTATCCTATAGTGAAGTATGGAAAGAGGGTTTTGTAGACCTACACAACCATTTATTACCCGGCATTGATGATGGAGCAAAAACCATAGCCGATACGCTTGACATGATAGAAGCCATGCAAGAACTAGGTATTACTGAAGCCATTGCCACGCCGCACTCGTATCCGGGGATGTGGGCCAACACAAAAACCACCATCACCGAAGCCTATGCAACAGTACCCCATGACTTTATTACCGGTTGCAGCAGTGAGTATTTTGCCGATAGTTCCTTAGTAGATCTGATGAACAACAAGGAATTATTGCCCTTACCAAACAACCATTTACTGATTGAGTTTAGCATGATGAGCGCGCCCGTTTCGGGTTTGATGGATGTGCTTTTTACCTTAAAATTGAAAGGCTACCGTCTGATTTTGGCTCACCCAGAGCGTTATTTGTACTGGGATACTAATTTGGTCATGTTTGAAGAATTGAAATCGTTTGATTTGGAATTCCAAATGAACGCGCTTTCTTTATTAGGCTTTTATGGCGATCGTTGCAAAAAAGTAGCCGAACATTTATTATCCGAAAATTACTACGGCTATCTGGGAACCGATTTCCACAACCTGCACCACATTCACTACGCTAAAAATCATGCGTTTGCAGAAAAACACTTGAAAAACGTGATGCACTTGGTACAAGCCAATCAAACGTTTAGCTTAAAATAACACCCTTATACCACAACAAAGAGCTACTATTGATCATCATGATCGCATAGTAGCTCTTTGTTTTTTATAGTATATTACGCCTTTTTAAACCATTTTTTTATGGTAGACCAAATACTTCTTTTATGACGTCTTTTGGTTTGATCTGCACCATAGCCATACCCGTAACCGTAGTTGTATTTGTAACTGTAGGAATAGCCATAGCCGTATTTATAACCATACCTTTTTTGCTGTCCTATATTGTTCAACACAATCCCTGCATTTTTGATTTTCTTCAAGGCTTGTAATTCGTTGATGAAGTGCAGCAAGTTCTTTTCAGTATGGTTGGCGCGGATCACAAAAACCATCATATCCGACAAGTTGGCAATCAAAGTGGTATCGGTTACCAATAAGGTTGGTGCGGTATCAACTAAAACATAGTCGTACTCTTTTTTCAATTCTTCCAGCAACAACTCAAAACGACCGTTGGACAACAACTCAGCCGGATTGGGCGGAATGGTTCCCGAAAAAATAAAATCCAATTTCAAATTATACTTCGCCCCTTTTTCGATGATATCGTCGAGTTGGGTCACCGTATCATGCAAATAATTGGTCACCCCTTTTTGGTGTCTGGAGATGTTCAACATCTTGTGCAACTGCGGATTTCTTAAATCGGCTCCTACCAAGATTACTTTTTTACCCAAGGTAGAAAATGTGATGGCCAAATTCATCGATACAAAGGTCTTCCCTTCCCCTTTGATGGTGGATGTGGTAAAGATGACTTGCGAAGCTTTGTTGTCTTTTATTAAGTAATTCAAATTGGTACGTAACATTCGGAACGCTTCGGATAAAACCGAACGGTCCAAATATTTGACCATTTTTTCGTCATCCGTAATGTGCGGAATCTCTGCAATCACCGGAATCTCTTTCACTACCGCTTGTACGTCTTTTTTACTGTGGATTTTAGTATCCATCATAAAATAGATATAAATAATTCCTAAAGGAATCCCTATCCCTAACAATAATGCGGCTAAATAAATAATGGCGTGTTTTGGACTGATGGGCACATCCACTGATTTGGCAAAATCCACCATCTTAATCGATGGATTGATGATCGCCAAGTTCACGGCAGCTTCTTCGCGTTTTTGCAATAAAATGATGTACAATGCTTCTTTTATTTCTTGTTGCCGCTCGATGGAACGAATGGCCTTTTCTTGAAACGGTAAGGCGGCATATTGTTGCGATTGCCCCAAACTGATCTGGCTGATGGCCGCAATTTTAGATTGCAACACTTTCATGTAAGTAGCTAAGGAAACCTTAATGTTTTTTTTGAGTTCCTTTTGGGTCTCTTTCAATTCCAACACGGCCGGGTGGTTTTCTCCTACCGATTGTAACAATTTCTGTTGTTTCAACACCAATTCGTTGTATTGATCGATGATGGTAGCTACTTCCACTTGTTCTAATCCAATATTAGCAGGTAGCAGGTCATTGGATTTGGTTTTCCCCAAGGTTTCAATTAAGATTTCACTCAATACCGCTTGGGTTTTGGCGGCATTCAATTCGCCTTTGGTGCCCGATTTTGAGGCCAAAAGCACTCCGGCATCGGCTTGAAAATTGGCCAAATTTTCTTTTTGCTTGTAATTGGCTTTATCTTTTTCTATCGAATCCAATTCTTTGAATAAAAATCCAAAACGTTCGTTGACAAAATTCACTGTTTTTTGGTGCACCAATCGGCGGTCATTAACCCCGTCTTGGTCAAATACTGCCGCCAGCATGTTGGCAATATCGGCGGCTTTTTTAGGATGGTTTGCCGAAACCGACAAGCGCAACAATTCACTTTGCTTACCTACTGGCGTTACCGTTAATTGTGATTTCACCATTTGTATGGCGCGTTCTTTCTTTATTTTGACAATTTTATAATCGCCCACTATTTTTTTAGCGGCAACTTCTTTTAAAAGTACGTAAAAGGGATGTCTTTTATAGGTGTACGTTGTTCCATAGCTTTTTAATTCTTTACTCCCTTCTATATAGTATCCTTTTGGTGTCAATTCAAGGGAGAAGCCAATTCCTATTTCATTCACCTTTTCTGGTAGTTCGGTCCAATGTAGGGTAAACGGTGCCGTAGCGCCTATTTCAGTTTCCTTTATGTTCCCTTTGGTATAATATAGATTTTGAAGATCTAGGGTGTCCACTACTTTTTCAATCAACAAGGAAGATTGCAAGACCTCGGTTTCGTTTTCTAAATTAATTTTTCCTTTAGAAAAAAACGACATGGCATCCGTAGGCATTTTAAACCCTGAATTGTTGTTGTCTAATATTTTAACCACATTGGAAGCTTGGTACACTTCTTGTGAATAGCGCAGGTAGAAGAAAGCAATCGTAAATGATAATATCGCGCCTAAAACAATCCAATGTAAAAAAGCGAGGTATTTAAATATAAGCTCTTTAATATCTATCGAAGTAGACTGATTTTCTTGAAATTCTGATGACTGCATAAAAGCTTATAGTGATTTAATAATTAAGAAACTGGACAACAAAACGGATATTACAGAAATTAAATTTCCGGGATTTCCGATCAACCCCGCTGATTTTACTTTTGCAGTATTTGGGTCTATAATGATTACATCGTTTGGTTTTACAAAATAGTAAGGTGAAGCCAACCAATCATTTTTAGTTAAATCTACGGTGCCAAAAGTTTGTTTTCCATTTTCAGTTCGGATGATAGTAATTTTTTTTCTAACACCGTTAATCGTTAAGTCTCCTGCTAAACCAAGGGCTTGCAACAACGTTAGATTGTTTTCATAAAAAGTAAATGTTCCTGGAGACGCTACTTCGCCTAAAACCGTAAATTTTGCATTTAATAACCTACAAACCACCACTGGATTTTTTAAAAAACCTTTGGTAACTAAAGCCTCTTGTATTTGTTTTTCTGCTTGTTCTAAGGTCAAACCAGCCATTTTTTGTACCCCCAAAACAGGAATGTTAATGTCGCCCTGGTTGCTTACCAAATAGCCTTGCAACTGCATTTGTGCGCCTTGCCCGTTATTTTGCAGTAGAGGATTTGTAATATTGTATGCTACCGCCAATTCGGGCACCTCGGTGGTTACTTTTACACTAATAATATCGTTGGGTTGAATATACATTTCAGACCATTTGAAGGGTAACGAGGTAGAAGGCGCACCTCCATTCAAATACAATAGGTCTTTTTTAGTGGCACATGAGGTTAAACTCATGATAAAAACAACTATAAAAACAACGGGTATGAATTTTTTTAATTTCACTTTAAAATAAATTTGGTATTGCAAATATAGTTTTTTAATTTAAAACTAAAAACTATTAATTTTGAATGCTTTACCAATTTTTTTTTAAAAGAAATTCGAATAAACTGTTTTTTTGGAGCGCTTTTAAGATTTTAGCAAAGAATAAAATTGCTATTGTGCAGAGTAAATTCTAGAAATATTAAATTGAAACACTTGAAAACGCAAAATTATATTTTTATTGAATCATAATACTCAATTGTTTTTTGCACCGCCGTTTCTGTATCAAAAGGCATTTTATTCATTTCAAGGGCATTTTTAATTTTAGCTCCATTTATGATTCTGGAATGAGAAATTTCAATAAGTTTTTTAGAATTAAATTCCCATTTAAACATATCGCCTATTTTGGCAAAAAGACTCAATATTCCTTTAGGTACTTTAATAATTTTAGCTTTTTTGTCGAAAACGGCCGCAATCCAATTGACCAATTGTGTAGTTACAATTGGTTCGTTGTCTGTAACATTATAAATTCCTGATGGTACCGCTGTTTTTTCTGAAATTTGAGCAATAATTTCCGTAAGGTTGTCGATATAGCAAAAAGATTGTTTCGTATCAAAAACACCAAAAAACCAAGGAAATTTTTTACAGAAACTAAACGTGTCGTATAGCAAGCTTTTGGTTTCTCTGCCATAAACTGGAGCCACACGCAATATAATGGCTCTTTTCCCTTCTGGCAAAACTTGCTTCAAAATAAATTGCTCCGCATCAAATTTTGATTGAAGGAAAGGATTTGTAGAATTTTCGTTGGCGTCTTCAGGAATTTCTGAAATTTGTTTGTCTATTAATTCTGTCGTGCTTAAAAAGATAAACGTTTTGGCGTTTGAACTTAAAAAATATCTAAATAATTTAGACGTAAGTTCTGTATTTACTCTAAAATACTCTTCGTCAAAAGCGCTGTCTTGAGGATTTAGATTAATTGCCGCCAAATGAATAATAGTTTCCGTTTCTAAAGGCATCATTTTGTGCCAATTTTGAAATCGAAGGGAAATTGACTTGTTTTTTTTTGATTTTGAATTGAAATATTTGGTAAGATTTTGTCCGATATATCCTGTTGTCCCCGTTAATACAATTAGACTCATATTTATTTTTAATTAAGAATGCGAAAGTACAAAATAATTTATGCCTAAAATGGTTTTCAGTGTCATATTGTTTTATAAACTATTTTATTTAAAAAAAATTCAGTATTTTGAAGTAGTAATTAATAAAAATTCAAGGTTTTAAATTAAGTATTTAACGATTTATAATTAATCGGATTCCTAAAGATTTTATTATTAAAGTTACTTTGTTTGTTGAAACTTTATCCACTACTGCCATTTGGTTTTTAAATGGCCCTTCATTAATTTGAATTTGCGCATTGGTCGTCCAGGTTTCTATGTCAACTTTTACTACCGGCGTGGCCAATTGTGTTTTTAATGCCTCTATTTCTTGGGATTTAATTATTGCTGGTTTGCCTAACCAAAACACATATTGCACTACACCAGCTACTTGAAATACGTCCTTTCGATTTGCTTCCTCAATTTTTACAAATACATAAGAAGGAATTAGGGGTGATTCTACCTTTTTTTTTCGATCAGACCATTGTTTAAGGGTGGTTACTATCGGACAATATACCTCTATACCAATAGCAGCAAGGTTTTCAGCCACCTTTTTTTCATTACGTGGTTTTGTATATAAAGCAAACCATTCCATCTTGAATACATTTAATAAAATAAGCACCTGGTAAAGCTGCTTTTCATTTTTATTGTTTATACTACAAAGATATCAAATATATAGAATAACTGAAAAAAATAGGCGCGTTTTACTTGTCATTGGTGTTAATTGTCAGTTAATTTAATAGCAAATAGTTATATCTTTATCAATAATTAAGAAATACTTATTATTTTTATAAAAAATATCGAAAATGTCTATTCATACATCATCTATAATTGCCGGCACAATGAATTGGGGCAAATGGGGAAGAAATTTCAACAAAACTGCTATCCAACAAGTTATAGAAACTTTCATTACAGAAAAAATCACCACGTTTGACCATGCAGATATTTATGGTGGTTATACTACGGAAGCCGATTTTGGAAACGCTTGGTCAGCCATGAATATTGACAGAAATCAAGTGCAATTTATTACCAAATGTGGTATAAAAATGGTTTGTGAAGAAAGAGATTACTCCGTCAAACATTACGATTATACAAAAGAACACATTATTTGGAGCGTAGAAAATTCATTAAAAAATTTACAAACCGATTATATTGATGTGCTTTTATTACATAGGCCAAGTCCGCTTATGGAAACAGATGTAATAGCTGAAGCTGTTTCTGAACTTAAAAATTCAGGTAAAATACGGGCTTTTGGCTTGTCCAACTTTACGCCTAGCCAAACCGATTTAATTAAAAAATATAGTTCCGTCTGCTGCAATCAAATTCAGTTTTCCGCTACGCATTTACAACCTATGTTAAATGGTGAATTGGATTATATGATGCAGCACAACATTCAGCCTATGGCATGGAATCCTTTAGGGTCAGTATATAAAGAAGTTATTCCACAAACCATTCGATTAAGAGATTTACTTCAAAAATTAACTAAAAAATATGGTGTTTCTGATGATTTGCTCCTTTTGGCTTGGGTTTCAAAACATCCTGCAAATATTCAACCAGTTGTAGGCACTACACAAATTGATCGCATCAAAAACTTGAAAAAATTAAAGGGTTTTGAATTGGAATTAGAAGATTGGTTTGCCGTTTGGACCGAAAGTATTGGAACAAAAATTCCATAAATTATGATTAATAAACGGCTTCTTGTTAAAAACCTGTTGGCTCATAATAACGAAAATAGTTTTTATGATAAAAAACGCCAATTAAATTTACATACTAAAGAAGGAAAAGGTAAGTTTTTAAAACATATTTGCGCCTTATCCAATTCTAACCCGTTTAATAATTCGTATATTGTAGTTGGTGTAGAAGATGATGATAATGAAATAGTTGGAGATGATTTTTTTGATGATAGCCGGATTCAAAATCTTGTAAATGCCTATTTAGAAAATCCGCCTAAAATTACTTATGACAATATCTCTTTCCCTAATTTACCTAAAGAAAGAGTAGTTGGTTTGGTGACTATTAAACCGAAAAATAAAATCTCCTTTTTTAAAAAAAATATTTATACGATTTTACTTAATAGTACTTTTATTAGAATTGGAAGTAACACAGTGCCGACTGAGGAAAAAATTGCTTTTTCAAAATCAAATGCAGCTGCAGTTATTAGTATTGAAAATAATTCTAGAAACAGTATAGCACACACCTTAGAAAGTGTGTTGGATTTTATTACGGTACGACACAAAGATTTGGATAATCAATATCAGGTGTTTAAAGAGAATTTTGTGGTGTGTTGGGCTGGAAAAAAACATATTGTCCGAAACGAAACGTATTATTCGCGCGTAGCTATTGAGTTGATGAACGAACAAATTAAGCTGTTTTATTCCAACCAAGATGAAGTAATTATTCAATATGATGAAGATCGTTTTACGATTACAGAATATGTAAAGTTGGGTTTAAATGACGCCACGAGTTATTATCCATTGGAACGTTTAACCTTCCATTTTTACGATAACGGCTATTATAAAATGGAGACTGAAATGCTATTTGAACCTCCACAATATAATAAAAAACTACTTTTTCATATTTACAATTCTGTTAAAAATACTATTGAGAAATTAGAAAAAAACAAAGTGGTATTAGAAGAAGACGTTTTAAGAATCGCGCCTACATTAATGATTTGTTATTTAAACGGATTCACCGAAGCGAAACAAAAGCTTATAGAAGCAAAAAGTGTATTAAAAGCTTATCCAAATCCCTTAGTTTTCCTGAGCTTTAAACACAGTCTGAGAATTTTAAGAAAGATGAAATACAATTAATCTTTCTCAGACAAAAACTCAATATCTTCTAGTAATTGCGTTAGATTTTTTTCGCCTTTTACAGTTTTATCGATGTTTAATCCGTTGTAAAACCCTCTAATTCTGCCTTTTTGGTCTACTAAAACAAAGTTTTCGGTGTGCACCATGTCGTATAATTCTTCCGGTTTTCCTGTTTTTACTACTAAATACGATTGTCGGGCAATTTTGTAAATTCCCTTTTGATCTCCTGTAACTAGATTCCATTTTGCATCAAGTACCCCTTTTTCTTTGGCATATTTTTTCAAAACCTCAACGGTATCCTCATTTGGGAAAACAGTATGAGAAAGCAATTTCACTTTCGGATTGTCTTTGATTTTGTCTTGCAACCAAACCATGTTGTCGGTCATTTTTGGACAAATGGTTTGGCAAGTCGTGAAAAAGAAATCGGCTACATAAATTTTACCCTCATAATCTTTATTTGTAACCTTATTCCCGTTTTGATTGGTAAACGCAAATGGCGCTATTTTATGCTTGTAGCCAACATGTTGTACTAAAGAATCTACCAATTCCGGATTTACCTCTCGAGGGGTGATTATGGGAAGTGTTTTTCTGTTTAATAAGGTATAAATAGCTATAAAAATCACTAGAAGCAACCCTATAAAAAAGACAGATAGTTTTTTATATTTAAACATTTGAAGGCTATTTTTTACAAAAATAACACTATTTTATATTATCACGAACGTATTTAACATTTGTATTTCTGAATAATTCTAGTTTTTTTAATAGATTTGTAATTCGCATACAATAAAAAAACCAACCTTTTAAAAAATTATAAAATGAAAAACAAAACCCTACTTGCTAGTTTAGCAATTGCGTCGGTTACTTTTTTTCAAAGTTGCTCTGTAACTATTGGAAAAGATGGGCAACCAGGAAAAATCGGATCATCTGCTGATGCCGTTGTTTCAAAATCAGAAAAATTCGGAATTCGTACTGAGTTTATGGACACTTCTGTTGCGCCAAATGAAGATTTTTTTAGATATGTAAACGGAACGTGGTTAGACAAAACTGAAATTCCCGCAGATAGAACACGTTGGGGAAGTTTTGACGAATTAAGAAAAAACACCGATGATGATGTAATGGCTATTTTAAACGAAGCCGTGGCCAATAAAAACTTAGATCTAAAATCAGACCAAGCCAAAGCGGTCAATTTATACAAATCGATTTTAGATACAATTTCTAGAAATAAATTAGGTATTACGCCTATTCAACCTTATCTAGAAAAGATAAATGCGGTAAAAAACAGCGCTGATTTAATGAATCTTTTAGTTGAAACAAAAGCTGATGCTGGCCTAGGTTTTTTTGGTTCTTTTGTTGGTGCAGATGCTAAAAATAGCAACAAAAACGTAGTATATGTAGGAACAGGAAGCTTGGGTTTACCTGATAAAGATTATTACATGTCTGACAAACCAGATACAAAAGAAAAAAGAGAAAAATATGTGTTACACATTGCAAAAATGTTTGGCTATTTAGGCATGGATGCAAAAACTGCTTCTGAAAAAGCGGCGCGTGTATTGGCTTTCGAAATCTCTTTATCTGAACCAACTTTAGACCGAGTAGAAAGACGTGACCGAAGAAAAACTTACAACCCAATGTCGGTTGCCGATTTACAAAAAATAGCACCATCTAACAATTGGGCTTCTTATTTTGAAAAAGCTGGATTTAGTAAATTGGATTCCGTAGTGGTGTCGCAACCGAAATACCTTACTAAATTAGACGCAATTATTAAAGAAAATAAAGTAGACGATTGGAAAGCATATATGACTTGGACGCTTTTACGTTCTAATGCTGACGAATTAACAACTGAAATTGAAAAAACAGATTGGGATTTTTACAGCAAAACTTTATCTGGAGCCGTAAAACAAAGACCTGCGACTGAAAGAGCATTGGCTACCGTAAATGGCGTTTTGGGTGAAGCTCTAGGAAAATTATATATTGAGAAAAAGTTTCCGGCAGCGGCAAAATTAAAGGCAGAAGCTATGATAGCCAACGTTTTTAAAGCGTACGAAAACCGAATAAACAATTTGCCTTGGATGACACCAGCAACAAGAGCAAATGCTATTGTAAAACTTAAAAAGTTTAGAGTAAAAATTGGGTATCCTGACACTTGGAAAGATTACAGCGGGTTACAAATAAAAAGTCCAGAACAAGGTGGCACATTACAAGAAAACTCATTAGCAATCAGCCGTTGGAGCAACAAAGAAAATGTTTCAAAACTTGGAAAACCAGTTAATAAAGAAGAATGGGGCATGTCGCCACAAACGGTAAATGCTTATTATAGCCCAACCAATAACGAAATTGTGTTCCCAGCCGCTATCTTACAACCGCCTTTTTACGATTACAGAGCAGATGAAGCGGTAAATTATGGTGGAATTGGTGGTGTAATTGGTCATGAAATTTCACACGGATTTGACGATTCAGGCTCAAGATACAATGCAGAAGGAAATCTAATTAACTGGTGGAGCGATGAAGATTTAAAACAATTCACCACATTAGGAACGGCATTAGCAGATCAATATTCGGCTTTACAACCGTTACCAGGAATTTATGTGGATGGAAAATTCACTTTAGGTGAAAATATTGGCGATTTAGGTGGTGTAAACGCCGCTTATGACGGATTACAAATTTACCTTAAAGAAAAAGGAAACCCAGGATTAATTGATGGTTTTACACCAGAACAACGTTTTTTCCTTTCTTGGTCTACCATTTGGAGAAGTAAAATGCGCGATGAAGCTATTAAAAATCAAGTAAAAACCGACACGCACTCGCCTGGACAATACCGAGCATACGTGCCGCTGCAAAACATTGAATCTTTTTATCAAGCGTTTAATATTAAGACAGGAGATAAAATGTATATCGCTCCAGATAAAAGAGTGAAAATTTGGTAACGAGAAACCTGTCAATCTTAACTTGTTTCTGATATTAAAAAGTATTGAAAACCTGTGATGCTGAACTAAATTCAGAATCACAGGTTTTCTCTTTTTATACCGTTTCATTTTTTATACATTTGCGTCATGTCATTTTCTTATCCAAATAACGAAAAACTAAAAAGCCATAAAACAATTGACCTTTTGTTTTCTGAAGGAAAATCTATATCTAAATATCCGTTACGATTGGTTTATGTTGAGAATACAGATGTAAACAATTCAGAAAAAGTGTTGATGGGCGTTTCTGTTTCTAAAAAATATTTTAAACGAGCCGTTGACCGAAATTACTTCAAACGCGTTTTAAGAGAATGTTATCGTTTAAATCAAAACATATTGAAAGAAAACATCAACAAGCCCTACGCTTTTATGTTTTTTTACCAAACAAAAGAAAAATTATCCTATCAAGAAATTGAAGAAAAAACCATACAATTATTTCAAAAATTTAACGAAGCGGTAAAGTAAATTCTGAATATTTAATCGGTTTCAACTATTTTAATTAAATTAGTAAAATATTATAACACGTCTCATGAGTTTTTTTAACAAAAGAAAAGTAATAATTCCCACACTTGTCGCTGGATTTTTATTTGTTGCCGTAAGTTTTCAAAACGATTTTTTTGCCTTAGCCAAACAAATTGATATTTTTACAAATCTATATAAAATTGTCAACCAAAATTATGTAGACGAAACCAATCCCGGAAACCTAATGGATGTGGCTATAAAAAGCATGCTAAATGAATTGGATCCATATACTGTATATTTTGACGAGCAAGATGTACTAAAATTTAAAATAAATAATACGGGTGAATATACCGGAATTGGCGCCATTATTACCCGAAAAGATGATAAAATAATTTTAAAAGAAGTATACGAAAATATGCCCGCCGACAAAGGAGGTTTTAAAGCTGGAGATGTCATTACCCAAATCGGAGATGTGTTGCTAAAAGATTTTAAAGACGACGCTTCTCAGCTACTAAAAGGTGCAAAAAACACTAAAATTGACATCGTATATTTCCGTCAAGGAGTTGAAAAAAAAGGACAAATTATTTTGGATGAAGTAGAAATAAAAGCGGTTCCTTATTTCAAATTATTAAGCGATAAAACAGGTTATATTGTACTTCAAAAATTTAACGAAAAAGCTTCGTCTGAAACCAAGGCGGCGCTACTAACTTTAAAAGAACAAGGCGCTACAAAAATTATTTTGGACCTAAGAGACAACCCAGGCGGGTTGTTACACGAAGCGGTTAATATTTGTAATTTATTTGTGCCAAAAGAAGAAGTCATTACCACAACAAAATCGCAAAACAAAATACATAACCATATTTATAAAACGAAGAACGAACCCGTTGATACTGAAATTCCACTAGCAATTATTGTAAACGACAGAAGTGCTTCGGCTTCTGAAATTGTGTCTGGCGCATTACAAGATTTGGACAGAGCAGTAATTGTGGGAAATAGAAGTTTTGGAAAAGGATTGGTGCAACGCCCATTTAATTTAACGTACGGAACACAAGTAAAAGTTACTATTTCAAAATATTACACGCCTTCTGGGCGTTGCATTCAAGCTACTGATTACAGTAAAAAAGATGCCAACGGAAAAGCAATTAAAACCTCTGAAAAAGAATATAACGCTTTTAAAACCAAAGGCGGAAGAACGGTATACGATGGCGGCGGAGTTTTACCAGATGTAGAAATTGCTGACATGAAAAAAAGCGCCACCAGCTTAAGTATTGCTAATTCAGATGCTGTTTTTGAATTTGCAAACTTATTGTATTACAGAAATCCAAACGCAAAAAACGTAACCAACATTTCAGAAGCAGCATACAACGAATTTAAAGCGTTTTTAAAGAAAGAAAAGGTTGAAATTAACGGTTATAGCGACAAGTCATTAAAAAACCTGTTAGAAGCCGCTAAAAAAGATAAAATTGATGCCGACATACAAGTAGAAATCAAACAATTGGAAGCCGCAATTGAAAAAACAAAAGACAAAGAATTAGATAAAAACAAAGAAGAAATTAAACGCCTTCTTTTACAAGAATTATTATTAAGATATGGCTATCGTAACGCTTTTTACGATTATGTTTCTAGTAATTATTCGGATGTACTAAAAGCGCAAAAAATATTAAATAATCCAGCAGAATACAAACAAATATTAAAAAAATAAATGAAGAAAATAGCGCTGTTCCTGTTTTTAACAACTTCTTTTCTTGGGTTTTCTCAAGAAGAAACCGTGCATTCCATCTATTTTGATACCGATGTGCGTGAACTAAAGCCTTTACAAGCAGAAGCGGTGGTGTATTTTTTAAGTTTGATTGATACGACCCGACTTCAAAGTGTTTCTATTTATGGATATTGCGATGATGTGGGGAAAATAAATTACAATTACAAATTATCACAAGACCGCGCCAATAGCGTCAAAAACATGTTGGTGAAAAAAGGAGTGAAATATAAAATTATTGTAAAAATTGAAGGAAAAGGAAAAGTACTTATTGATGAAGATTTAGAAGAAGACATTCCCGAAGCCAGGGCTAAAAATCGCCGCGTAGACGTGGTTTTAAATTTTAAACCTTTAGTGGTTGAGGAATTAAATATTCCCGGATTGTACAAAACCATTAGAAAAAATGCATTAGTAGGCGATAGGGTTTATCTAGATAAATTACTTTTTGATAGTGGCAGCAGCAGACTTAAACAAAGCGCTATTAAACAACTCGAAACGATTGTTGTTTTACTAAAAAGATATCCCAACATTCAAATTGAAATTCAAGGTCATGTATGCTGTACGCCTTCATTTCATAAAGATGCTGTTGACATAGAGACGCGGAAAAGAGAACTATCAAAAAACAGAGCAGAAAGGGTATATAAATTTCTTCACAGCCGGGGTATTGGTAAAGTCCGTATGGCTTTTAAAGGATACGGAAACACACAACCTATTGGCAAAGATGAGCAATTTGACAGAAGAGTAGAATTGGTAATTACGAAGATTTAAACACGAAAAAACTACTCGCTTTTCATTTCAATATGTGGAATATCATCTTCTAAATAACTTTCGCCAACTACAATAAAACCATGACTTTCATAAAATTTTTGCAAATAAAATTGGGCAGAAATAGTAATTTTTGTTTCCTGAAAAAGTGTGGTAATTGCATCTATGGAAACCCGCATTAATTTGTGACCCAGTTTTTTATCTCTGTGGGAAGCTTTCACAATAACTCGGCCAATTGAGGAATATTCAAAATAATCTTTCGGTTTAAAAAGCCGTGAATAAGCAACTAAAATACCATCAGAATACCCTAAAACATGAATGGCTTTTTGGTCTTTGCCGTCAATGTCTTGATAGGCGCAGTTTTGCTCCACTACAAACACTTCGGAGCGCAATTGCAACATTTCATATAGCTCGTTTGGAGAAAGTTCAGAAAATGGCTTTGTTTTAAATTGAATCATTTTGTTTTTAATAGATTTACAAAACTAAAACTTTTTTACTTGTTGAAACAAAAAACCTTTGTAAATCATTTAAATAATTAAACTTTTACAAAGGCATTGTTGTGATAAAAAATACGTTTATCCTTGAATTTTTAATTTCATTCCAGGCTGAATATTGTCTGTTTTTAAATCATTTTTCTTTTTTAAATCGTCGGCAGTTAAGTTTGGAAACTTTTTAGTGATTGAAAAAATGGAATCTCCTTTTTGTACGATATAGTAATCTTCTTTGATTTCAATTTTACTTTTAGCTGAAGAATATTTGTTTTCAGTTGGTTTTTCAATGTTTTCAGCTACTGCATTTTCAACTGCTGGTTCAATTATTTCGTTTTTTGGTTTCAGTTTTTTGACGACTTCGTTGACCGTGATTTTTTTAGTAGTTTGAATCACTAAACTTTGTCCGGCATTAATATTGCTTCCTTTTATGTTGTTCCATTTTCTTAAGTTAATGATACTAACTTTATTTTTATCAGCAATTTCACTAAGCGTTTCTCCTTTTTTCACTTTGTGATAATCTTTACTTACCACTTCTTTCGTGCGTTTTTTTATAACTTCTTCGTATTCCGAAGTATCACTGTTTTTATCTATAAGATTTGCTGTAATAGCTAAAGAATCTTGTTTGGCAATACTATCGCGTTTTTTGGCTTGTAATGCCAATTGGATTTTATTGATTTTTTCTTGTTCTAAATACGCTAAATACCCATAAATTTTTTCTTCGTTAGAAACAAAAATCCCGATTTTATTTTTCGGTAATCGTAAATAAAAATATTCATTGTTAATAGAAGGAATGTATTTTGCTTTATAAATTGGATTTAAATATTCCAATTGTGCCTCAGAAATATCTAATAAATCTGATATTTGTTTGAACGTCATGGCTTGTTTCACCATAACCGTGTCTGTTTCCGCATACTTCATTTCTGCTTTGTGTGCTACTAAACCATGCTCTTTTTTAAACTCATAAATGTACATAGTGGCTAAAAAAGCCGGCAAATAATTAGCGGTTTCTCTTGGTAAATATTTTCTAATTTCCCAATAATCTGTTTTCCCGCCTGAACGTCTGATGGCTTTGGAAACATTACCTGGTCCGCAATTGTAAGAAGCTAAAACCAAGCTCCAATCGCCAAAAATTTCGTACATATTCAGCATATAATGACAAGCTGCTTCAGTTGATTTTATTGGATCGTGACGCTCGTCAACGTAAGTTGTAATGTTTAATTTGTATTGTCTGCCTGTTTCCGGCATAAATTGCCATAAACCACCGGCACCAACTTTAGATTTTGCTTTGGGCTGTAAAGCCGATTCTACAATGGCTAAATATTTGATTTCTAAAGGTAAATTGTATTTTGATAATTTTTCTTCAAACAAAGGAAAATAATATTCTGCAATAGCCATTTGTCTTTCAAAACTTTTAGACCTGTTTTTTAAGAACGATTTGATTACGTTTTCCAAAGCTGGATTGTATTCTATTACAAATGGAGATTGTACGTCTAGTTTGTGTAATCTTTTCTTTAGTAATTCTGTGTCTAAATTGTAGGATACTTTCTCATCAATATTCATGTTTTCAATATCAAAAAACATTTCGTTTGA
The DNA here is from genome assembly GCA_945897915.1 of Chryseobacterium gleum. GTDB lineage: Bacteria > Bacteroidota > Bacteroidia > Flavobacteriales > Flavobacteriaceae > Flavobacterium. The sequence continues at coordinate 25,258 of CAMDGB010000009.1, forward strand.
TAACGAAGCGTCAGCTATTTGTTTCAACCATCTTTCATCGATACAATTGCTCGTGCTGTGGTTTGAAAAAGTGGCTTTAAGAGAATCTAAATAAGATATTTTTGGTGTAAAAAGTGTGGGTGTTACCTGCTGACTTTCTTGAGCAAACAAAGTGTTTGACAAAAAAAGACCAAGGGTTACGAGAACTATTTTTTTCATGCTTTTTATGTGTTTTTGCTCCATAAATTCCGGAGCATTTTGTCTAAATCATTAATATACAATTACTTGTATAAAGGCAAATATATTTTATTTATTGCTAAGTACCCAACTTTTAACATTTAAATTTTACGTTTTAACGTTTATTTATGGTTTTTGTCGGTGATTTAGATGGGTTGCGATTTTCTACTTCAAAATAGCGGCAATTCCCGGTAAGGTTTTTCCTTCTAACATTTCCAACATGGCACCACCGCCGGTTGAAACGTAGCTCATTTTGTCTTCTAAACCAAATTGTTTTACTGCTGCCACACTATCGCCGCCGCCCACTAAAGAGAAACAGCCGTTTTTAGTAGATTCGGCAATAAAGTCTCCTAAAGTAATGGTTCCGTTGGCAAAAGTTGGCAATTCAAATACACCAATTGGTCCGTTCCAAAGTATGGTTTTACTGTTTAAAACCACGTCTTTTAACATTTCTAAAGTTTTCGGACCTGCGTCTAAACCTTGCCATCCAGACGGAATTTCAGCTACATTTACAATTTGCGTATTGGCTTCATTTGAAAAAGCATCAGCCGCTAAAACATCAATTGGTAAATGAATTTTTACACCTTTTGCCGTGGCTTGTTTCATGATGTCTAAAGCCAAATCCATTTTGTAGTCTTCACAAATGGAATTTCCAATATTGCCGCCCATTGCTTTAATGAAAGTAAACGTCATTCCGCCACCAATAATCATGTGATCAACTTTGTCTAAAATATTTTCAATAATGGTAATTTTAGAGGATACTTTGCTTCCTCCAAGTATAGCCGTAACTGGCTTTTCAGAGTTTTTTAATACTTTATTGATGCTTTCAATTTCTTTAGCTAATAATGCTCCGAAACATTTATCATTTGGAAATTCGTTGGCAATAATTGTAGTTGAAGCGTGTGCCCTGTGTGCTGTTCCGAAAGCGTCGTTTACATACACGTCGCCCAAACTTGCTAATTCTTCAGAAAAACCTGTATCGCCAGCTTCTTCTTCGGCATAAAAACGTAAATTTTCCAATACTAATATTTCGCCGTTTTGAAGATTTGCAGCGGCTTCTTTGGAAATTTTACCTCTACAATCTGCAGCAAATTTTACTTTTTTTCCTAAAACTTCTTCAATTTTATATATAATATGACTAAGTGAATATTTTTCTTCTTTGCCTTTTGGTCTTCCTAAATGCGACATTAAAATTACCGAACCGCCGTCGTTTAAAATTTTATCAATAGTTGGTTTTGCAGCTTCAATTCGGTTGGCGTCTGTTACTTTAAAATTTTCATCTAAAGGCACATTAAAATCTACACGGATTAAAGCTTTTTTGTTGTTAAAATTGATGTCGAAAATAGTTTTCATAGGTTTTTGATTTGTTGTTTTTAGTTTAATGTTGTGTCTTTATGATATTTGCAAATATAAAATTTTGATTTTAAACCAAGATAAAAATCACTTATATTTGCTACATGCTATTTAAAGACATCCTTGGTCAAGACCATATTAAAAACTTTTTAATTACTACTGCCAACACAGGAAGGGTGCCGCATGCACAATTGTTTATTGGTCCTGAGGGTTCGGGAACGTTGCCAATGGCCATAGCTTATGCGCAATATATTTTGTGTAATAATTCTGGTGGTGAGAACAACTCTGGAAATGCTGCATGTAATTTAAAATTTGACCATTATTCGCATCCAGATATGCATTTTGTGTATCCAATTACAACTACAGAAGATGTAAAAGGTGATAATGTAGTAAGTACAAATTTTTTAGAGCAATGGCGCAGTTTTGTCAAAGAAAACCCGTATGGTAGTTTGTTTGACTGGTACAAAAAATTAGAAATTCCTAAAAAACAAGGCATTATTAGTGTTAAAGAATCGGCAGCAATTAATAAAAATTTATCATTAAAAGCATACGAAGGTGGTTATAAGGTGATGATTATTTGGATGGCCGATAAAATGAGAACAGACGCAGCAAATAAATTACTGAAATTATTAGAAGAACCGCCAGAAAAAACGGTTTTTATTTTAATTTCTGAAAGTATTGACGATTTATTACAAACGATTATTTCTCGTTGTCAAGTAGTTGATTTTTTAACTTTACCAGAACAAATTATTACCGAAAAGTTAATTTACAGTCATCAAGTTGAGGCAAATTTGGCAAAAAAAATAGCACATCAATGTGAAGGTAATTACAACAAAGCGTTACATTTATTACGCCAAGATGGTGATGATTCTGTATTTGAAGAATGGTTTATAAACTGGGTTCGCGCAGCATTTAAAGCTAAAGGGAACGCAAGCGTAATTGCCGATTTAATTTCTTGGAGTAGTACTATTTCAAAAGAAGGAAGAGAAACTCAAAAAAACTTTTTACAATTTTGTATTCAATTTTTTAGGCAAGCGTTGTTGTTAAATTATCAAGCTACTGATTTGGTGTATTTAGCGCCTAATTTTGAGAATTTTAAACTGGAAAAATTTGCTCCTTTTGTTCACGGAAATAATATTATGCCAATTTTTAAAGAACTAGAAGACGCTATTTATCATATTGAAAGAAACGGAAATAGTAATATTATTTTAACCGATTTATCGATAAAATTAACAAGATTGTTGCATCAAAAAGAAGACTAAAAACAAACCAAAAAACAAAAACTATGAATGAATTTGCACTACTATTACTAGCTTTTTTAGCGATTACTTTTTTACAATCAGGATACGATAAAATTGCCGATTGGAACGGAAATGTAAGTTGGTTGAAAGGTCATTTTTCTCAAACTTTTTTAAAAAACCAAGTACCTGCAGCTTTGTTAACTGTTTTGGCTTTAGAAATTGTAGCCGGCGTTTTGTCGATTATGGGATTTGCTGAGAATATTATGAGCGGCAGAACCATTATGGGCGATTATGCTTGTATGGTTTCCTGTATAACGCTTTTGTTATTGCTTTTTGGACAAAGAATTGCGAAAGATTATGATGGCGCCAGAACAATTGTTATTTATTTAATTCCTGCATTGTTGGGCGTGTATTGGCTATAAATAAAACTACGATTTGGGATTTACGAATTAAAAAACTCAGACTTTTCTGAGTTTTTTATTAATACAAGCTTACATTAAACAAACGCAGTTCTTCCCAAGTGAATTGATTACCGTATTTTTCTTTTAAAACTCCCAAACCTTCTCCTTTATAATCCTTAAAAACTTCTTGCAAGGTTGCAATTTTTTCGTCGGACATTACATCTGAGATGGTTAAGGCTTCCATTTGAATTAGCTTGATAAAATGTAAATAAATTGTGCCAATTGTAACTTTACGCTTGGCCGCAATTTCCTCAATTGATAAATTTTCTTTCCAAAGATCTAAAGTGATTTCTATAGTTGCCTTTTTTGGTTCTATTGATTTGGCTTTTTTAGCTTTGGTTTTCTTACTAAATGTTTCCGAATAATCTTTGGCTACAAAGCCGTCAATTTCCTTGAATTTTTCAGATAATGACGCTATTTTATTAATTTTATAATACTTCATTTCATCAGACGACATTGTGTTTTTATTGAATTCAATTCCGTTGACTAGATTTTTAACCAACAACATTGATTTTTTCAATTGCAAAACCGTTTTTAATTGAATTTCCTCTAATTCTAATAGTTCATCGTGAAACATATTAGATTTTTTAAGGTTGCTAACTTCTGCAATTTTCAAAAGCAAGTCGGTTATCTGATAATCTAATGTTTTATAATAATATTGATAAGCCGCTTCGCATCTTTCCGCTAAAAACGGAATATCTATAGCATCTTGATAACAAATTTTCTGAATTTGGTTACTAAATTTTTGTGATGAATCTAATAAAGCGCCTAGTATACTTTCGTTTTGTTGTGCCCAAATTCGGTATTTTGATTTTGTTGAATTGGCTACTTCGTCATTATACGAAAATAAATGATTGCGCCATTGTTGTGCCAATTGTCTGAAATCGAAACTTTTACATAATTCTAATCGTAAAAAATGCTTCGTTTCTAATTCTAACGATTTCTCTAAAACAATTTCATCCGCTTTATTGTTGGCATAATTTAAAACTTCTGTGTCAGAAGAAATGCCATTTAATTGTATAGGAGAAAGTAAAATTAATCCTTTTAATGAACGAAGTCGGGATAAAGCAACATAGGCTTGTCCGGGCGCAAATACACGTGAAACATCTAATACGGCGTTATCAAAAGTTAAACCTTGACTCTTATGAACCGTAATTGCCCAAGCTAATTTTAAAGGATAATGACTAAATGTTCCAACAACCGTTTCCTCAATCTCTTTTGTATTTGGATTTACCGAATATTTTATATTTTCCCAAGTGTATAAATCTACTTCCACTATTTTGTTTTCATCTTCAAAATAAACCAAAATTTCTTTTTCTTCTAATGAAGTAATTTTACCAATTTTTCCATTAAAATAATTTTTTTCAAAAGAGGTGTCGTTTTTAATAAACATGACTTGGGCGCCAACTTTTAAATCCATTTTTGGATCAATAGGATAAATTTTCTCTGGAAAATCTTCTACAATTTCGGGAAAGTAAGAAAGCGTTTTGGTTTTTAATTCTGCTAAAGCTTCTTTATTAATTTCGTCTGCTTTTGCGTTATGTGTGGTAACAATGATACAACCGTTATGGTCTTTTATATTAAATTTTGGGTTTACATATTGATTTAAAATAGCAATATTCTCTTTGGTGATTTTGTTGTTTCGAAGGTTGTTTAAAATAGAGATGAACACTTCGTCATCTTGACGATAAATTTTATCTAATTCAATATATAAAGGCGGATTTTGTTTTATTACTTGCGAATGAAAAAAGAACATGCCTTGGTAATAATGTTTTAATTCATACCATTCTTCTTGCTTAATTACGGGCGGTAATTGCAATAAATCGCCTATAAAAAGTACTTGAACACCACCAAAAGGCGCATCAATTCGACGCACTTTTTGAAGCATAAAATCAATCGCATCCAACACGTCTGGACGAAGCATAGACACTTCATCAATAATTAGCAATTCTAAATTTACCAGCACTTGTTTTTTAGTGCCATTCATTCGGAAATGTTTAGTAATCGTGCTTTTAGTTTCAAATTTATATTGCTGCGAGTTGGAATAAACTTCCTTAAAATCAGGAATAAAAGCTGCAAAAGGCAGCTGAAACATTGAATGAATGGTAACGCCACCAGCATTAAGCGCAGCAATTCCGGTAGGAGCAACCACAACTGTGTTTTTATGTGAAGTGGCAATAATTTCTTTAAGAAGTGTGGTTTTTCCAGTTCCTGCTTTACCTGTTAAAAAAACAGATTTATTGGTTTGGTTGATAAATTGCAGGGTGTACTGAGCGGCTTTTGATAGATTTTTCATTTGGCGGATAGTTTTGATATAAAGTTAAAGGCAAATAATCAATGGTGTTTTATTGTTCGTTGACAAACAAATTTAATTGAAAAAAGTTTCTGAAACAAGTTCCGCATAATAAAATAAAAAAAGCCCTGATTTCTCAAGGCTTATTAATTATTTCTTTTGGTTTGTTGTTTTGTATTGTTCGTTTAGTTCTTTCAGCAACTTATCTGTTAAGTTGTACGAATCTTTTGCATAAATTACTGAAGGCGCATCTTCAGAAGTTGTAAAAATATAATCGAATTTTTGTTTTTTACCAAAGTCTCTAATGTATTTTTTTACTTGTTGAATTAAGGTGTCTTGTAACTTTCCGCCTTCTGTTTGAATTTGAGCTAAAACTTGATCTCTCTCTTGTAAAATTTGTTGTTCTCTTTGTTGCAATTCGGCATATTTTTGTTGGGCCCAAGCTTGTCCGTTGGCTTGTGCATTGCGTTGAAAAGCATCTTTTTCTGCCTGTAATTGTCTGCCTTTAGTTTCTAATGGTCTGCCTATTTCTTCAGATTTAACTTTAAACTTTTCGTTTTCATCTTTAAACTTTTCGTATTTTTCTAATAGAACAGAGGTATCAATATATCCTGTTTTAAATTCTGTTTTTGAAGTTGTCGTTTGTTGACAAGAGATTAATGTTACACATACTGCAACAATGCTTAGTAATTTTTTCATTTTTTATATAGTATGATTATTTAATAGGAAATCCTTTATGGAAATCGATTTTTTAATTTTGGTAAAAATAATAGGTTTCTTTTAATTTTTAATTATTTTTTTAAAATAAATTATAAAACAATAACTATAAGAAAATCTTATGTATAATTTAATTTGTAATAAGAAATTACTATTGAAAACTGCTTGTTTAAACCAATGTTAGAATAAATATCTTTTTTTTTAAAGCCAAGAAGGTGTTTTTGTAATAAAATGGCGTTAAAACGAGTTTATTTGCGTTTTACTTGTTTTTTATGATATAAATATGCGATGAAAACTCGTTTTTAAAGCATCCTGATACATTTGAAACAAAACCGACTAAAAATCCTTTTACGAAACTCATTTTACCGTTTTTGTATTTTTCTGATAATAAGGAAACATAAAAACTATCAAACCACATGGGTTTTACTTTTTTCAATTCCATACCAACATCCGAAAATAATCTTTTTATGCTGTTTTTTGAAAAATGCCATAAATGACGAGGAGCATCATACGCTGCCCAAAAACGATTATAATATTTTGCATCGTAAGATTTATAATTTGGTACAGCAATAATTATGGTTCCGTTTGGCTTAACAATCCGTTTTAAATTAGTTATGTATTCTGTTAAATTTGGCACGTGTTCTAAAACGTGCCACATAGTAACCACATCAAAAGTGTTTTCTGGTAAAGTAAAAATATCTTCTGTAAACAAAACGCCTTTTTGATTTGCTAATGCTTTTGCGTCGGAATTAGGCTCGAAACCCAAAATAGTCCAACCTTGGTTTTTGGCTTCCACTAAAAAATCACCTGTGCCGCAACCAATATCTAATAAACGCCCTTTGTTATTTTGTTGTTTTGTGATTAAGGCAACCTTGCCTTTAATTGCATTTCGTTTTACTAAATGGTATATTTTTTCAAATACTGTTCTTTTGCCATCTGTATGTGAAATATAATCTTCGCTTTCATAATACTTTGGTAAAACAGCTAACGATGGAGTAGGATGTGTTTTTAAAATATCATATTCTTTGTTGTATAACAGTGAAAACGTTTCTTTTGAAACGGAATAGTCTTTAACTAATATGAATTGGTTTTCTTCTAAAAATTTCATTTATTCTTTATTTATTGACTTTAACAAAGTTGTTTCACGTGGAACCTGAAAATTACGATTTTTGATTTTTGATTTACGAAACGTTTAAATCTCAAATCCAAAATCTCAAATCGTAAATACATTTATCTTCCCATATGAATTAGTAGCACCGAAACATCACTTGGCGACACGCCGCTAATTCTAGAAGCTTGCGCAATAGTTGCTGGTCTTATTTTTGTTAGTTTTTGACGTGCTTCAATAGAAATCGCTTTAATTTTATCGAAATCATAGTTGTCTGGAATGCGAACATCTTCAAGACGTTGCAATTTATCTGCATGGTTTTTTTCTTTTTCTATATATCCAGAATATTTCACTTGAATTTCGGCTTGTTCAATAACCTCCTGATCTAAATTGTTTTCTGAAATATAATCTGTTACTGCTTTAAATTTTAAAATATCGATTAAATCAATTTGTGGGCGTGAAAAAACTTTAAACATTTTATCGCCTTGCGTCATCAAGCTTGATCCTTTTGCTTCTAAAATTGGATTTGCAATTTCGGCTTTAATACTTGTTTCTTTGAAGAAAGTAACGAATTTATCTGATGCGTCTAATTTATATTCCATTCGTTTTAAACGATCTGCTTTAGCTAAACCAATAGAAAATCCTTTCGGAGTTAATCTTAAATCGGCATTATCTTGTCGTAATAAAGTTCTATATTCTGCACGAGAAGTAAACATTCTATATGGCTCTTCTGTTCCTTTAGTAATTAAATCATCTATCAGAACGCCAATATAAGCTTCATCTCTTTTTAATATTAAAGGTTCTTTTTCTTGAACTTTAAGCGCTGCATTAATTCCAGCCATTAAACCTTGAGAAGCGGCTTCTTCATAACCGGTTGTGCCGTTAATTTGTCCCGCAAAATACAAACCTTGAATTAATTTGGTTTCTAAAGTGTGTTTTAATTGTGTAGGTGGAAAGTAATCGTACTCGATAGCATATCCAGGGCGAAAAAATTTTACCTTTTCAAAACCTACTACGGAGCGTAAAGCTTTAAATTGAACATCTTCTGGCAAGGAAGTTGAGAAGCCGTTTACATATACTTCACATGTTTTCCAACCTTCAGGTTCAATAAACAGTTGATGGCGTTCTTTATCTGCAAATCGGTTTATTTTGTCCTCGATAGATGGGCAATATCTTGGTCCGATAGATTTAATTCTGCCATTAAACATTGGGCTTCTGTCAAATCCTTCGCGTAATAAATCATGAACAACCTCGGAAGTATAGGTCATAAAACAAGAGCGTTGTTTCGTTAAAGGCTTGGTAACATCAGAATACGAAAATTTTGAAGGGTTTAAATCGCCCGGTTGTTCAATCATTTTTGAATAATCTAAAGAACGACCATCTACTCGAGGCGGCGTACCTGTTTTCATTCTGCCAGATTCAAAACCTAATTTTAGTAAATCTTCTGTAATTCCAAAAGAAGCACTTTCGCCGGCACGACCTCCTCCAAATTGTTTGTCGCCAATATGAATTAAACCATTTAAAAAGGTGCCATTTGTAAGTACAACAGTTTTGGCTATAATCTCTAATCCAAGAGAAGTTTTGATGCCTTTAATTTGATTTTCTTCTGTTATAATCCCGGAAACCATTTCTTGATAGAAATCTAAATTGGGCGTGCCTTCTAACATCATTCTCCATTCTTCAGCAAAACGCATCCTGTCTGATTGGCATCGGGGCGACCACATAGCCGGTCCCTTAGAAAGATTAAGCATTTTAAATTGTATGGCCGTGTTGTCAGAAACAATTCCTGAATATCCTCCCAAAGCGTCAATTTCACGAACAATTTGACCTTTTGCGATACCTCCCATAGCTGGATTACAAGACATTTGGGCAATGTTTTGCAAATTCATAGTAACCAGTAACGTACTGCAGCCCATGTTAGCCGCAGCCGCAGCGGCCTCACAGCCTGCATGTCCGGCGCCTACAACAATTACATCATATTTTTCTTGAAACATATTTTTTGTTCCACGTGAAACACGTGGATAATTTTAAAAGTTTTTTTGTTCCACATGGAACAAAATAACAAATTATTATACTATAGTTCCACGTGGAACAAACTTATTTTTTCGTTTTCTTTTGTGCGCATTTCTAATGCTTCTGTGTCTGATTTATCTTTGTATCCACAATAATGCAAAACACCGTGTGCTAAAACTCGCTTTAATTCATCTTCAAAAGAAACCATATACTCATTTGCATTGTATTTAACTCTTTCAACAGAGATAAAAATATCCCCACTAATTATATCACCTTCTGAGTAATCAAAACTAATAATGTCTGTAAACGTGTCGTGTTTTAAATATTGAAGGTTAATAGCGTGTAAATAATTGTCGTCACAAAAAATATAAGAAATCTCTCCTAAAGTTTTGTTTTCAGACGTTACAATAGTTTCTATCCAAGAAGCGAAACGCTCTTCGTGATCTAAAATAAAATCAGATTCGTAATTAAAACTAATCATTGCTTTTAAAATATTGTTGCACTTTGGTATTAAAATTGGGTTGCAAAGGTAAGCTTTGTCTGTTTAATATTTCTACACTTTTTAAATAATTTATTAAGGCGGGAGGAAGAGGTTTGTTGCTTCCTAAAAAATCCATTGTATTGGTGTTCGATTCTCTTTTAGTGTCTTGTCCTTGTTGTTTTATTGCAGATTCTAGTTTTAACAATTCGTGATTAATTTGTAACGCGCGATTAATATTGTCTTGTGTAAGACCTTTATTAATTAATTGCTTCTCTAGCTCTTTCATTTGTTTTACAGCGTTTTGACCATTCCCTCCCATGCCATTTTTTTCTAATTCGTTTTGCAGCGATTCGCGGAGTGCTTGTTGTTCTTTTATTATTTCTAATAGTTTTCCAGCGTCGCCTTCGCCATCTTTTCCTTCGTTTCCTTGAGAACCGCCTTCACCTTCTTGGCTTCCTTTTTTACCCTGCCCTGGTTTAGGTTTACCGTCTTTCATTTTGTCGCCCAACCCTTTTTGTTTAGAAATAATGTCCGATAATTGGCCGCCTTTTCCTTTACCGGGTTTGGGCTTTCCACTTCCGCCAGATGACGACATACTCATGCTCATTTCGCTTTGCACGTTACTAAGAAAATCGGCTAATTTGTTAGCAGAAGATAATGTAAATTGTTGGTGTGAAATTCCTTTTGCGCGATTAGTAGAAACTAAATTTTCAATAGATTTATCTAGGTTATAATGTATTTCTTCTACTTCCTTTAGAACCAAATCAGAAAGTTTTGGTTGACGCAAAGATAAAGCAAACAAACTGTCGTCAACATGCTTGAATTGTGTTTTTAAATCTTGCTGGTTTTTTAATAACGCGCTTACGTTAGATTTTGAACTAGAAACCGACTTAAATTGCTTCATTAATTTTTCTTGATCAAATGAAAAAGACAATAAATTATCTAAAATTTGACGTAATACTTTTGCGTCTTCGGCGTTATCTTCCATTTCCCCAGATGACATTGAGTCGGACATTTTTTGACTCATTTCTTTCATTTTTTGAGCCGCCGATTTTTGATTCTTCTTTGCTTGTTTTTGTTCTTTCTTTTCTATGTTGTCTTCTGCTTTTTGCTGTTCTTGGCCTACGTCATTTTGATCGCCTTTATCGTTTGGAATATCCATAGGCGACTTCAAGTCTTTATTTTCTTTTTCTAATGCATCCAACTCTTTTTTTAAATCATCAAACTCTTTTGAAAGCTTTTCTTGTTCCTCTTTAGTTGGGTTTTCTTTATCGGAAAGTTTATCTTGTTTCGAAGCCAGCTTATCTAATTTATCAGCTAATTGGGCTGCTTTTTGTTCAACATAATATCTTTTTGTAAGTTCCACCAATTGCTCTAAAGATTTTTGTTGCGTTTTTGCTTGTTGTTTTAATTTGTCTACTTTATCAAATAATTCTTCTTTCTCTAATTTTTTTGCCAACTCTTCAAGTTCCTTTAAAAGCTTTTCGTTTTTCGCAGCTTGTTTTTCGTTTTTTTCTAAACGATTTAAAAGTTCTTGTTTCATTTCATCTTTTTGTTCGGGCTTAAATTGTTCTAGATTTTCCTTTATTTTTTCAGAAAATTCTTTCATCATTTCGTCTTGTTGTTTTTGACGATTAATAAAATCTTGGATTTTCTTTTGATCTTTATAATCTAAGTTGTCTTTTTGTTTGTCTAGTTTTTTTAGTTTGTCTAGAGCTTCAAATTGCTTGTCTTGATTGTCTAAAGCTTTTTGCAAACTATTGATGTTTGATTGTTGTTCTTTTAAGGATTTTTGCTCTTTTTGCTCATTTGTCAATTCAGAATGAGAAAAAACAGCTGATTTTGACGATTTAAAGCCGTTAACTACGTCATTATCAAACACTTCGAAATAATATTCGTAATTAATTCCAGGCTGTAAAGTAATTCTGTCAGGGAAAGCATATACAAATTGGTCAACAACTTTATTTTTTAATACCAGCCCTTTTCGGAAAAGAACCGAGGGTTTGTTTTTATCGTAAAACACCACTTGTAATTTAGACATCCCGTAATCGTCAGATACTTGTCCTATAATTACTTTTTGTGTTAATTTTAAATTATCCGGGGTTTCAGAAACTGAAATGCTTGGAAACTGATCTTTTAAAACGGTGAATTTATATTGAAGCTTTTCATAGTTTTTTAACTGAGAATTCGAAATTGAAATTACATAATCCGTTGTGGTTACAATTCGTTTTGTGTAAAAAAATTGATTCTCTTTTTTGCTAAATAAATCAGAATTTGATTCTTTTTTAAAAGCCACTTCAGTAGTAGCAAATGCATTTATTTTCCAAGTAATCATTGTCCCTTCTGGAATAACAGCATTTCCTGTGCCTTGAATAATTTCTGGTTTTTTCCCTAAATAATTTGGAAAATTTAATTGCATGACAAAGGATGAAATGGTAGGCACATTAACAACATTTAAAACATAATCTGCAGAAGTAATGTTATTCGATTTTAGATGAAATGTAATGTCTTTCTGAACATTATCAAATTGATAAATAAATTTTCCAGGCGCTGTTTTTTCTAAAAAATATTCTTCGTTATTAATTAAAATTGAAGCGTTTTCTGGAATGACGGTTCCAATCGTTTTTACAATTAATTTAAACGATTTATTTTGTTCCACGTTTAAAGTAGTAGAAATAATTTCAAACTTAAAAGCGGCTGGTCTTTCAAAGTTAGTATCGTATTGAAGTACTCTGGCAAAACTTTTAGAAATCACTTCCGAATTTCCCGAAACATAAAAGAATAAAATAAACAATAACGGGATAAGCGCAAAAGGTAAATATTTTTTATTGCCGTTAAAGTTTATAGCGTTTGCAAACGGAATGGGTTGTAAGTTTTTTGCTTTTTGTTCAATAGAAGCCAATACCAACTCTGAAGGTTCTGTTGTGTTGGCTAATTGTAAGAAATTAAGTAATTTATCTTGAACTTCATCAAAATGAATTCCGATAATTTTTGAGGCTTCGGTATAATTTAAACCTTTCTGAATTTTAAATAATTTCGTTAAGGGGAAAATAATAAATTTAGACAACAAAAACGCCTCTACAAACAAAAACAACCCAAACAAAATAGTTCTTCCTTGGGTAGAAAACCATAAAAAATATTCTATTAAAAAAGTAAAAATAAAATACAATAAGCCAATGGTAATAAATAGAAGTATTCCTTTTATCAACTCATTGGTGTAAAATTTCTTGATAAATCCTTCCAGTTTATTATAAATTACTGCTTTTTTATCCAAAATATTCCCTCGTTTATTTATGACTGATAAATCTACAAAAAAAATCAATGATAAAAAAAATCCTTTTTAAAATTCAAATTTCCAAATTTTGATGTATTTGGAATTTGGAATTTTACATTTGGAATTTTAAAATAGTATCTTTGACAAAAATTATTGTGATGAACAAACCCGTTAGAGTACGATTTGCTCCTAGTCCAACAGGACCTTTACATATTGGTGGGGTAAGAACCGCGCTTTTTAATTATTTATTTGCCAAAAAACATGGCGGAACATTCTATATCAGAATAGAAGACACCGACCAAGCCCGTTTTGTAGCGGAAGCGGAAGATTATATTTTTGAAGCATTAGAATGGTTGGGAATTTCTCCAGATGAAACGATTGGAAAAAACGAAAAATTTGGACCATACAGACAGTCTGATAGAAAAGAAATTTACAAGCAATATGCTGATGAATTAATTCAATCTGGTTGGGCATATTATGCTTTTGATACGCCTGAGAAATTGGACGAACTTCGTAAAAATGCTGAAACGGAAGGAAAAACATTTATATACAATCATACCGTTAGAGAAAAATTAGATACTTCTTTAAATTTTTCTGACGAAATTGTAAAAACCCGAATTGCAAATGGAGAACATTTCGTAATTCGTTTTAAAACACCTGTTAACGAAACCTTGCATTTACAAGATATTATTCGTGGCGAAGTACATTTTGATACTAATTTACTTGACGATAAAGTCTTGTTTAAATCAGATGGAATGCCAACGTATCATTTGGCAAATATTGTAGATGATCATTTAATGGAAACCTCGCATGTAATAAGAGGTGAAGAATGGTTGCCTTCTATGCCTTTACACGTGATGCTATACAAGGCGTTTGGTTGGGAAGCTCCAGAATTCGCGCATTTGCCTTTAATTTTAAAACCTATTGGAAACGGAAAATTAAGCAAACGTGATGGAGATAAATTAGGATTTCCAGTATTCCCTTTAGAATGGAAAACAGCGGAAGGAACCTCGAAAGGGTACAAAGAAACAGGATTTTTCCCTGAAGCCGTAATTAACTTTTTGGCATTATTGGGTTGGAATGACGGAACAGAACAAGAAATATTTAGTTTAGAAGAACTTATTGAAAAATTCGATTTAAAACGAATTCATAAATCAGGTGCAAAATTTGATCCAGAAAAAAACAAGTGGTTTAATCATCAATACTTACAAAAACAAACAGATGAAAGTTTAGCCGAAGCGTTTAAAGTAATCTTAGAAGAAAAAGAAATTTCAACTTCTTTAGATGTTACAAGAGTAGTTACTTCAATTAAAGAACGCGCTAATTTTATAACAGAGTTATGGGATTTAGCCGATTATTTCTTTATTGCGCCAACGTCTTACGATGAAAAAGCAGCTAAAAACTGGAAAGAAGAAACGCCAGAAATAATGAAACAAGTAATTAAGCAATTACAAAATATAGAAGGTTTTACATCAACAAATATTGAAACCCTTTTAAAAGACTGGATGACAACAAATGAAATTGGAATGGGTAAAGTAATGCAACCGTTACGATTGAGTTTGGTTGGTGCTTTAAAAGGACCGCATTTGTTTGATATTATAGAATTAATTGGAAAAGAAGAAACAACAAGCAGAATTGAAAAAGCAATTGCTTCTTTATAAACAACAATAATAATTGTGCTTCTTGTAACTTTTGCCTAAAAGGCACGTATAACTAGTATAACTTAAAATTATCACTTATGTCTCCAATTATCATTTCCGTCCTATTTTTAGGATTTTTTGTCTTACTAAGTTCTTTTTTTACCGTAAAGCAACAAACCGCAGTTGTTATTGAGCGATTTGGAAAATTTACAAGCATTAGAAGTTCGGGGTTGCAATTAAAAATTCCAGTAATAGATAGAATTGCAGGAAGAGTAAACCTCAGAATTCAACAATTAGACGTTATTATTGAAACCAAAACAAAAGACAATGTTTTTATTAAAATGAAAGTTTCTGTTCAATTTAATGTAATTCAAAGTAAAGTTTACGAAGCGTTTTACAAGCTAGAATATCCTCACGATCAAATTACAGCTTATGTATTTGATGTGGTTCGTGCCGAGGTTCCAAAATTAATTTTAGATGATGTGTTTTTGAGAAAAGACGACATTGCTATTGCGGTAAAACGTGAATTGAACGAATCGATGACTACTTACGGATACGATATTATCAATACTTTAGTAACGGATATTGATCCAGATATTCAAGTAAAAAATGCTATGAATAGAATTAATGCTGCTGATAGAGAAAAAACGGCCGCAGAATTTGAATCTGAAGCACAACGTATCAGAATTGTGGCCAAAGCAAAAGCGGAAGCAGAAAGTAAAAAATTACAAGGACAAGGTATTGCAGACCAACGAAGAGAAATTGCGCGTGGTTTGGTAGAAAGTGTTGAAGTATTAAACAATGTTGGGATCAATTCGCAAGAAGCTTCGGCTTTGATTGTAGTTACGCAACATTATGATACTTTACAAGCTATTGGCGCCGATACAAATAGTAACTTAATTTTATTACCAAACTCTCCACAAGCAGGAAGCGATATGTTAAATAATATGGTAGCAAGTTTTACAGCAAGTAACCAAATTGGAGAAACCATGAAAAATCAACCAAAACGAATTAAGAAAAAAACCGATCATACATCAACGGATTATAATCCAAGTGATACTAGCGAAGCATAATAAATGTTAGAATCTGAAACAAGTTCAGATTGACAAAACCAAACCATCAATTTTTTAATTGGTGGTTTTTTTATGATGCAAAAACAAAAAAAGAAATAAAAAAACCTGCAAGGAAAAATACTTGCAGGTTTTAAGACTTATTAAGATGCTGAAAAAGTTCAGCAAGACAAATGGTTTATTGTTCGCTGACTTTTGCCCAAGTATCTCTTAATCCAACTGTTTTATTAAAAACTAATTTTTCAGCAGAGGAATCTCTGTCTACACAAAAATAACCTAAGCGTTGAAATTGAAAATGTTCTAATTCTTTTGCGGTTTGTAAACTAGGTTCAACATAACCTGTAATCACTTTTAAAGATTCTGGATTGATGTATTCTTTAAAATCAACCTCTTTGTTGCCGTCTGGGTTTTCGTGAGTAAAAAGACGGTCGTATAACCTAACTTCCGCTTCAATAGCGTGCGGAATAGAAACCCAATGAATTACTCCTTTTACTTTTCTATTACTAGCTTCTGTGCCGCTACCTGATTTAGAATCTACATCGTAAGTGCAATGAATTTCGGTAATATTTCCATCGGCGTCTTTTACAACCGATTCTCCTTTTATGATATAGGCGTTTTTTAAACGTACTTCGGTTCCAAGGGTTAAACGAAAAAATTTATTGTGTGCTTCTTCTTGAAAATCTTCTCTTTCAATATATAATTCTTTAGAAAAAGGCACTTCTCTGTATGTCATCACTTCTTCTTCCGGATTATTTTCAGCAGTTAGCCACTCTTCTTTTCCATCGGGATAATTTGTAATAACTAATTTTATTGGATTTAAAACCGCCATCACACGAGGTGCTATTTTATTTAAATCTTCACGAATACAGAAATCTAAAAGCGATACATCAATTAAATTGGTTCGTTTTGCAATTCCGATTGTATTAGCAAAGTTTCGAATTGCTGTAGCTGTTATGCCGCGTCTTCTCATTCCAGAAATAGTACTCATTCTTGGGTCGTCCCAAGAAGATACGAGTTTTTCTTCTACTAATTGTAATAACTTACGTTTAGAAACAACTGTGTGAGATAAATTTCTACGAGCAAATTCTCTTTGTTTTGGTCGTATTTTGGTTTCATCATAAATTTGATTTAGAAACCAATCGTATAATTCTCTATGTGGTAAAAATTCTAACGTACAAAAAGAGTGAGAAATTTGTTCTAAATAATCACTTTCTCCGTGTGCCCAATCGTACATTGGATAAATACACCAGTCATTGCCAGTACGATGATGGTGCGCATGCATGATACGATAAATAATAGGATCTCGCATTAACATATTATTAGCTTTCATACTAATTTTAGCACGTAAAACATGGGTTCCTTTTTCGAATTCACCATTTTTCATGCGTGTAAATAAGTCTAAATTTTCTTCTATAGAACGCGTTCTAAAAGGCGAATCTGTTCCTGGTGAAGTAGGTGTTCCTTTTTGAATAGCCATATCTTCAGAAGATTGACTGTCAATATAAGCTTTATCTTTTTTAATTAATTCTACTGCCCAATCGTATAATTGTTGGAAATAATCGGAAGCATAACATTCTTTGTCCCATTTAAAACCCAACCATTCAATATCCTTTTTAATAGCGTCAACAAACTCTTGTTCTTCTTTTGAAGGGTTGGTGTCGTCAAAACGCAAATTAACAGGCGCTTTATAATCTATACCTAAACCAAAATTAAGGCAAATAGCGCTTGCGTGCCCAACATGTAAATATCCGTTAGGTTCTGGAGGAAAACGAAAACGTAATTTATCTGGTGATAAACCGTTTTTTAAATCGTCTTCTATAATTTGTTCAATAAAATTTAAAGATTTTTCTTCTGCAGACATTGTTTTTTTTTACTTTTGACAAAGATAAAAAAGTTTATGGTTAATAGTTAAATGTTGACGCAACTTTTATAAAACAATAAACAGATTAATTATGGGAATCATAAAATTAACTAATATTAGAACATTTTCATACCACGGATGTTTGGAAGAAGAAGCAAAAATTGGAAGTAATTATAGGGTAGATTTAACTATTAAAACTAATTTAAAAACATCTGCACAAACTGACGAACTTCATGATACGGTAGATTATGTAGATTTAAATAGAATTGTGGTAGAAGAAATGGCAATACGCGCCAAACTTTTGGAACATGTGGCGCAAAGAATTATAAACAGGGTTTTAAAAGAATTACTTTCTGTTTTAAAAATTGAAATTCAAATTACTAAATTAAACCCTCCAATTGGTGGCGATGTTGAAGGCGTTACTATAATTATGAATGAAAAAAGAAAGTTTTAAGAAAAAAGATAATAGAATTTAAACTATTTGGGTTTTGCGTTTTGAAGTTTTTATATCTATATTTGCAATCCAATGATGGCGTCGTGGCCGAGCGGCTAGGCACCGGTCTGCAAAACCGTCTACTCCGGTTCGAATCCGGACGATGCCTCTGAAAGAGTTACTTGAAAAAGTAGCTCTTTTTTTTTAAAAATTTAAAAAAAGTAAGTAAAGTTATAGTTCGAATCCGCTGGGAATTAAAAAAGAGTTACTTGAAAAAGTTTTTTTGTGGTTTTAGTGTAATTACTTCACTACTTGTTCTATTCCTAATTTTTTATTTACAATATTTTTGCTTTTTGGAAAAAGCCCTTGTAAGATAAAAAACACGCCAAAAATTAAAATTACAATACTTATAATTCTTTTAATTTTATAGATGTTATTTGGAGTTAATTTATTTTTTAATTGCTTAGCTAATAGTATTTTATAAATATCAATTAGTAAATAAAACACTAAAACTGAAGTAAAAAAAACAAAAATTCGCAACGGATTCATATCTAGTTTTGGCCCATGAGTAATAATAATCATCATCCAAAAACCCAGAACTCCAATATTAATAATATTTAAAAAAATACCTTTAAAAAACAGCCCTAAATAATTATTTCTCTGAATATCTTCATCTTCATCATCTTCAATTTTTTCATTATATTTTTTCTTTAGTTGAATATAAGAAATCAATCCATAAATAGACATTATAATTCCTCCAATAATATATAAAACAGGATTATCTTTTAATTGTGAAAGTATTTGATTGGTAGCAAAATAAGCAATTAGTATAAAAATAATATCACTAAAAACAATTCCTAAATCTAAAGTAAAAGCGGCTTTAAATCCTTTTGTAATACTGGTTTCAAGTATCATAAAAAAACCAGGACCTATTGAAATGGCTAATAAAAATGCCCAAGGAATAGCTAATAATATATCGTGAATCATTAATTTTTTATAATTTTATAAGGATTGGTAAACGAACTATCTTAAATGTAAAAATACAAATTTAAAAATTCATAAAAAACTTGTAACTAAATTTATTTTGCTTGAATAATTTTTCCGCCAGCAACCGTTTTTTGATTGGTTTGTTTTGGATTACCGTAAATAGTAATTGATCCGCCTGCTCGGGTTTTGGCATCAACTATATCTGTAGCGTTTACATTTGCAATTCCGCCGGCGTTTACAGTAACTGACGTTTGTTGCGTAATACAGTCCTGCCCGTCATATTTAGCGCCAGAATTAGCTAAAATATCCTGGTTTTTTACCGTTCCTTTCACGGTAATAATACTTCCAGCATCACAACGAACTTTTAATTTATCTGCTATAAGATTATTTAAAACAATTTCTGCGCCTTCTTTGGTAATAATATCAAAACCAATCGCGTTAATTTCCGTATCACAAGAAATTCTACTACCTTCATTGGCTTCTAAAGCATTTAATTTTTTATAATAAACCGTTGCTGAAACATCGTCACCAGCTAATATTTTATCAAAAGGTAAACGTAGTTTTAACTCACCGTTATTGTTTATTAATTCTACTTCTTCAGAATTAGCGCCTTTTAAAATTACTTTATTTTCAGCACCTGAAATCAACACTACTTCTATTTTATCAAAAGACGTCACTTTATTGAAATCTCCAATAAATCTTTCTGTTTGTGCGAAAGTTATTGTACTGATTAACAATAAGGAATAAATTATTTTTTTCATAATTTTTTTATTTATTTTCTCTTACAAAATGAAAATCCAATTGTTTTTTTACTAAATCGGCGTTTTTTACTTTAACGTAAACTTCGTCTCCTAATTGTATTAAATTTTTAGAAACTTCACCAACAAGTGCATATTGTTTATCATCAAAAATATAATAATCGTCTTTAATTTCTCTAATTCGCACCATCCCTTCACATTTATTTTCTATAATTTCTACATAAATTCCCCATTCGGTAACGCCAGAAACTACACCTAAAAATTCTTGATCTTTATGGTCTTGCATGTATTTCACTTGCATATATTTTACAGAATCTCTTTCTGCTTTTGCGGCTAAAATTTCTCTGTCAGACGAATGCATACATTTTTCTTCAAAAACTTCTTCGCTTACACTTTTACCTCCATCTAAATAAAATTGTAGTAACCGGTGTGCCATCACATCTGGATAACGACGAATTGGTGAAGTAAAATGGGAATAATAATCAAATGCTAAGCCGTAATGACCAATATTATCTGTAGAATATACAGCTTTACTCATACAACGAATGGTAAGTGTGTCTACCATATTTTGTTCTTTTTTTCCTTGAACGTCTTCTAATAATTTATTCAACGAAGTGGAAATATCTTGTTTAGATTTTAAATTTAAACTGTATCCGAACTTAGAAATTACATTTTGTAAACCAAATAATTTATCTTCATTTGGTTCATCATGAATTCTGTAAATAAAAGTTTTCTTTTGTTTTCCTATAAATTCAGCCACTTTTCTATTGGCTAATAACATAAATTCTTCAATTAAATAATTAGCATCTTTGCTTTGCTTAAAATACACACCAACAGGTTCAGCGTTTTCATTTAAATTGAATTTAACTTCTACTTTATCAAAAGAAATAGCACCGGCATTCATTCTTTTTCTTCGAAGAATTTTTGCTAATTCTTGCATTTGTAAAGTAGCTGCTACAATTGGTTTTGGTGCATGATATTCTTTTCCGGTTAATGAAATATGCGATGGAATTATATCTGATTTACTTTCTATAATTTCTTGTGCTTCTTCATAAGAAAATCGTTGATCTGAATATATTATAGTTCTTCCAAACCAAGAATCAACAACTTCTGCTTTATTATTTAATTGAAAAATAGCGGAAAATGTATATTTTTCTTCATTTGGTCGAAGTGAACACGCAAAATTTGATAATACTTCTGGTAACATAGGTACAACTCTATCCACTAAATATACAGAAGTAGCTCTATCATAAGCTTCATTATCTAAAATTGTACCTTCTTGTAAATAATGAGAAACATCAGCAATATGTACACCAATTTCAAAATTTCCATTTGGTAATACTTGAAAGGACAGAGCATCATCAAAATCTTTTGCATCTTTTGGATCAATTGTAAATGTTAAGATATTTCGCATATCTCTTCGTTTTGCAATTTCTTCTTCTGTAATTGAAGTATCTATTTGATTTGCATAAGTTTCTACTTCGATAGGAAAATCGTATGGTAAACCATATTCAGCTAAAATAGCATGAATTTCTGTATTATGTTCTCCAGGTTTTCCTAAAACTTTAATTACTTTTCCAAATGGGGAATCGGCTTTTTTTGGCCAATCGACCATCGAAACCAACACTACATCACCATGTTCTGCATCAAGAATTTCATTTTTAGGAATAAAAATATCTGTGTACATTTTAGCATTTGTCGTGGTAACAAAACCAAAATTTTTCTGAATATCAATAACCCCAACAAATTCTGTTTTAGCTCTTTCTAAAATTTCTAAAACTTCTGCTTCTGGTTTTCTAGAACTTCTTCTATTGTAAATATAACACCTTACTTTATCGCCATCTAAAGCATGATTTAAATTTATAAAAGGAATATATACATCATCTTCCAATTCAGAACAAACAAAATATCCAGATTTACGAGTTGTCATATCTACAGTTCCTTCGTAATATTCTGCTTTTGAAATTATCTTGAATTTACCGCGTTCGGTTTCTTCAATTTTACCCGCTTTTTCTAAAATTTTTAATTCTTTAATTATTTCATTTCTACTTTGTGTATCATTAACTTCAATTATTGCAGCAATTTGTTTGTAATTAAAGTCTTTTGTAGGTTCCTTTGATAGTATTTTATATACGTGAGCCGAAAAATCTTTGGCTTTTTTTGTCATTTTTCTAAAATTGTTTTTCATTTTTATTCTTAATATTCATTAAAAGTACAAAGAAGAAATTAGAAATAAGAATTAAGTAGTAAGATTTAATAAAATTTTAATATTCTATAAAAACAATAGTTTTCAACATATATTAAAAACAACAAAAAAAGATTTTAATTAAATTTAAATTATTGATGGTTATTATAGCGTGTTAATATGTAGTATAATATTATTTTTAAATATTGTTTTTAAAATTTATAGATAGTTATACAAAGTAATAAACAATGTAAATTTATTGTAAAGTATTCTTTTCTAATGCTTTTAAATTTTATTTTTAAATATTATCAACACATGTTAAAATCTGAATCTAATAGTTTTTTGTACATAACTAAGTTTTGCTTTTTTGTTGATAACCTTTAAAAAACTATTCATAAAAAAACAATAAGATGTAATAACTAAATTTTGATTTTAAATTTAAGATTTGCATTACGTTTTTTGTTTTTATAAAAAAAAAAACTTGTTATTTTCTATCTTTAGTTATGAACAAGTAATATTAAATTAACATTAACTGATTATCAATCAATTACATTATTTTATTAACATTGGTGTTTTTTGCATTAATTACATAGCAAAAAAGAAAAAATAATAATTACAAATTTACTTTACGAAACGCTACATATTGATTATTTTTGTAAAACGATATTAACAACTCAATACACAATTATGACAATCTCAATTGGTAATGACCACGCGGGTCCAGATTATAAAACAGCAATAGTCGACTACTTAGAGTCTAACGGACATGTAGTTATTAACCACGGAACAAATACTTTTGAAAGTGTAGATTATCCAGATTTTGGTCATGCTGTTGCTTATGATGTTGAAAGTAAAAAAGCTGATTTTGGAATTGTAATTTGTGGCTCTGGAAACGGAATTGCCATGACAGTAAACAAACACCAAGATGTTCGTGCCGCTTTATGTTGGACTAAAGAAATTGCTACTTTAGCGCGTCAGCATAACGATGCGAATATTATTTCTATTCCGGCGCGTTATACATCTATTCAACAAGCAGCGGAAATGGTTACTACTTTCTTAGATACAAAATTTGAAGGCGGAAGACACGCAAATAGAGTTAATAAAATCGCTTGTAAATAATATTTTTAAAACATTACTTTTATGAATTCCGTCACCAGTGGCGGAATTTATATTTTATATTAGTTTTCACAATGACCACAATCCAATTCATACAAAATCAAACCAATATTGCTGTAAAAAGCATTGAAGTTACCATACAATTACTTTCGGAAGATTGTACAATTCCGTTTATTTCTCGTTACCGAAAAGACCAGACAGGAAATTTAGATGAGGTGCAAATTGAAACCATTTCAAAATTAAACAAGCAGTTTATAGAAATTGTCAAAAGAAAAGAAAGTGTTTTAAAATCTATTGAAGAACAAAACGCACTTTCGCCAGAATTGAAATCTAAAATTAATGCTAGTTTTGATTTACAAGAAATAGAAGATTGGTATTTACCCTACAAAAAGAAGAAAAAATCCAAAGCCGACACCGCTCGTGAAAACGGATTGGAACCTTTGGCTAAAATAATAATGTCTCAAAAAAATGATGATATTGAGTTTTTGGCCTCAAAATACTTAAACGAAAAAGTCACTAACGAAGACGAAGCTCTTCAAGGCGCTCGCGATATTATTGCCGAATGGATAAACGAAAATATTTTCATTCGCAAATCTTTACGAAGAACCTTTCAGCGTAAAGCTGAAATTACTACTAAAGTTATCAAAACCAAAAAAGATGAAGAAGCCGCTCAAAAATTTTCCCAATATTTTGATTGGTCAGAAAATGCTGTGAAAACGCCATCACACAGATTATTAGCGATGTTGCGTGCTGAAGCCGAAGGTTTTATCAAATTGAAGCTAGGATTAAATGAGGAAGACAAAAGCGAAGTTATTCGTTTTATAGAGGACAACTTAATCAAAACCAATAACGAAAGCGGCGAACAAATTGAAAAAGCGATAAAAGACAGTTATAAAAGATTGTTAGAACCTGCCATTTCAAACGAAACCTTACAAGAAGCCAAAACCAAAGCCGATATAAAAGCTATTGATGTTTTTGCAGAAAATTTACGACAGTTGTTATTGGCGCCACCATTAGGTGAAAAACGTATTTTGGCAATCGATCCAGGTTATAAAAGTGGTTGCAAATTGGTTTGTTTGGATGAAAAAGGCGATTTACTAAACAACGAAACCGTTTATCCGCACGCACCACAAAACGATAGCGCTATGGCGATGAAAAAAATCCGTTCTATGGTTAATGCTTACAATATTGAAGCGATTTCTATTGGTAACGGAACGGCATCTCGCGAAACGGAGTTTTTCATTAAAAAAATTGCTTTTGATAAACCCGTTCAGGTTTTTGTGGTTTCAGAAGCAGGTGCATCGGTGTACTCGGCTAGTAAAATTGCGCGTGATGAATTTCCAAATTTCGATGTAACGGTGCGAGGTTCGGTTTCTATTGGAAGACGCTTGTCTGATCCGTTGGCGGAATTGGTAAAAATCGATCCAAAATCCATTGGAGTTGGACAATACCAACACGATGTGGATCAAAATAAATTAAAAGAACAATTAGATACTGTGGTAATGAGTTGTGTAAACGCGGTTGGCATTAACGTCAATACTGCTAGTAAATCGTTGTTGAGTTATGTTTCTGGAATTGGTGAAAAAATGGCAGAAAACATAATAGCGTATCGTTCAGAAAACGGCCCTTTTGAAGACAGAAAACAACTAAAAAAAGTGCCGCGTTTGGGTGAAAAAGCGTACCAACAAGCCGCAGCATTTATTCGTATTAAAGACGGAAAAAACCCGTTAGATAATTCGGCTGTGCACCCAGAAGCCTATGCAGTTGTTGAAAAAATGGCTAAAGATTTAGGTATAAAAACAAATGAATTAGTAGCGAATAAAGAAAAAATATCACAAATTTCTCCTGAAAAATACATTACTTCAGAAATTGGAATTTTAACACTTAAAGATGTTTTAAAAGAATTAGAAAAACCAGGTTTAGACCCAAGAAAATCCGCTAAAGTTTTTGAATTTGACCCGAATGTTCGCACGATAAAAGATTTAAAAACCGGCATGATTTTACCAGGAATAGTAAATAACATTACCGCTTTTGGCTGTTTTGTGGATATCGGAACTAAAGAAAGCGGTTTGGTTCATATTTCGCAATTAAAAGCAGGTTTTGTTTCCGATGTCAACGAAGTGGTAAAACTACACCAACACGTGCAAGTCAAAGTTGTTGAGGTAGATGAAGCCAGAAAAAGAATACAATTGACGATGGTATTGTAATTTGTTCTATATTTGAAAAAAAACTAAAAAAAATAAAAATATGGCAGTTTCTGAATTAATATTAATTTTAATAATAATAGTTCCAATAATAATAAGCTTTTGGAAACTTTTTGAAAAAGCAGGTAAACCAGGATGGGCAATTTTATTGCCTTTTTACAATATTATTGTTCAATTAGAAATAATAAGAAAACCGTGGTGGTGGGTATTATTAATATGTATTCCGTTTATAGGTTTTATTTGGCATATTTGGACATTAAATTTATTTGTAAAAAGCTACGGTAAAAAAGAAGGATTTACATTAGGGTGTCTTTTTCTTCCGTTTATCTTTTTACCTATTTTAGCTTTTGATAAATCATCAAAATATATTTATGATTTGAATTCCTAAATAGATGAAAATTAAATAAAAAATCTAAAAAAAAATTTCTAAATTTAAAATAAAAATGTCCCGAAAGATATCGGGACATTTTTATTTTTTATCATTTTCTAAATCATCTTCTTTTTTAGTTGCTGCAGCTTCATCCTCTCCTTTAGCTGCTTTTTTAAATTCTTTTATGCCGCTTCCTAAACCTTTCATTAACTCTGGAATTTTTTTTCCTCCAAACATTAACAAAATAAAGGAAACAATCAATATCATTTCGAACGGTCCTATTCTTCCCATAACAATTAATTATTAATTTATACTACAAAGGTACATAAAAAATCAAAACACAAATAAAATTATTCTTTTTTATTGATATAACTTGTCCCGAATCTCGGGATTTACTAATTGGCACATTGACTAATTGTATTATATTTGTATAAAATCAGGCGATATGTCTCAAAAAAGGTTAAAATTTCAGGCGCTAAAGCAAAAATTAGTAAGCAAAAGACGTTTCATTATTTATAATGAAGACACTTTAGAAGAATCATTTTCATTAAAACTGACCTTAATGAATGTATTTGTTGCGTCTTCTTTAAGTGCAATTTTAATTGTTTTTGTCACCACATTTATTATTGCTTTTACACCTTTACGTGAATATATTCCAGGTTATGCCTCTACACAATTAAAAAAACAAGCTGCGGCTTTGACCATAAAATCAGATTCGTTATTGAAGGTCACAAAAGCGAATAACGCCTATATTCAATCTGTTAAATCTGTTTTAAATGGCGATTTAGAATATGCCAAATTAAACAAAGATTCCATTAAAGTGGCAGCAAACGCTACAGAAAAAGTTGATGTAAAAGTTTCAGAAAAAGAGTTGCGACTTAGAAATGAAGTACAAAAACTCACTCAAAAAAAAGCTAAAAAATAAATCCGACTATTATGTCAATAAAAGCATTTGCAGCTAAAATACTTGCCAAATACTCGCACTTACAAACTCAAAAATGGGCAAATTCTCCTGTTGCTACTCAAGAAAAAGTTTTTCAATCTTTATTAAGTAAAGCGAAAAACACGCAATTTGGAAAAGATCATGATTTTTCAAATATCAAATCATTTAAAGATTTTGCCAAACAAGTTCCAGTTCGAGATTACGAACAATTGAAGTCGTACATTGATAAAGTTGTAGCTGGCGAATCGGATATTTTATGGATTGGAAAACCATTGTATTTTGCCAAAACATCTGGAACTACATCGGGCGCTAAATATATTCCGCTCACAGCAGCATCAATGCCGTTTCATATTCAAGCTGCAAAAAATGCTATTTTAAGTTACATTCACGAAACAGGAAACGCTGATTTTGTTGACGGAAAAATGATTTTTTTACAAGGAAGTCCAGAAATGGAAGAAAAAAGCGGAATCAAATTAGGCAGACTTTCTGGAATTGTAGCGCATTATGTGCCCAAATATTTACAAAAAAACCGATTACCAAGTTGGAAAACCAATTGCATTGAAGATTGGGAAACCAAAGTCGATGCCATTGTAGAAGAAACCATTCATCAAAATATGACGGTGATTTCAGGCATTCCAAGTTGGGTGCAAATGTATTTCGAAAAATTAAAAACAAAATCTAATTTGCCTGTTGGCGATTTATTTAAAGATTTCAATTTATTTATTTATGGCGGGGTGAATTATGAACCTTATCGAGCTAAATTTGAACAATTAATTGGCAGAAAAGTAGATTCGATTGAATTATTTCCTGCTTCCGAAGGGTTTTTTGCCTATCAAGATTCGCAAACCGAAAAAGGAATGTTATTACTTCTGAATTCTGGTATTTTTTATGAATTTATTAAAGCAGATGATTTTTTCACCGAAAAACCTAAACGACTGACAATTAGCGAAGTAGAAATTAACGTAAGTTATGTTTTAATTATTTCTACCAACGCCGGACTTTGGGCATACAATATTGGCGACACAATTGCGTTTACTTCTACAAAACCGTACAGAATTATTGTTACAGGAAGAATCAAACACTACATCTCCGCTTTTGGCGAACATGTGATTGGAAAAGAAGCGGAAAACGCCCTTCAAATTGCTATTTTAGGAACAAATATAAGTGTAAATGAGTTTACTGTCGCCCCACAAATTAATCCAAAAAGCGGTTTGCCTTATCACGAATGGTTTATAGAATTTGATTCGGAGCCAGAAGATTTAGAAGCTTTTGCATTAAAAATTGATACAACAATGCGCCAACAAAATGTGTATTACGACGATTTGATAAAAGGCAACGTGTTGCAAACTATTCTAATTACGAAAGTGGCAAAAAATGGTTTTCAAGAGTATATGAAATCTATCGGAAAATTAGGCGGACAAAACAAATTACCCAGATTAAGTAACGATAGAAAAATTGCTGATTTTTTAACGATGTAAATGAAGAATTTATTAACTTTCTATACACAAAAAGCGAACGAAAACGGACTAAAGAATAAATTTATTACCTTTGTAGGTGATATAATAAAAATTAATGAGAGACATTAAAAACATTTCGCGTTCTCGGGCGCAAGAATCGTCGGCAGCTATCGAACGATTGTACATTACTATGCGACACCTATTTAACAGAGGTTTTTACAAACCAATGGGTGTTTCAGGCGAAACCTTACGTGAAGCTTTATTATCTTTACGACCAGAAATTTATGGTTCTATCGCAGAAGAAAAAGTAGAGTTAAACGGATTATTATACGTCATTGAGCGTTTACCAGTAGGAATCGAGCAGTGTCGTTATATTAATTTAACTTCGGATGAAGGGTATGCGAATTCGCACTTTAAAGCCATTGTTCCGCCAAAAAGAAGAAGAAATTGTTATCGTATAGATGACGAGCAAATGAATATTGAAATTACCCGTGGCCGTTCAGATATTTACGATATTTTAACGCATTTAACGTTTATTTTCATAGAATCGCACAAAATTAAAGACCGTGTTTTAATTGACGATGAAGGTTTGGTGTCTCGCGATTGGGAAAAACTTGCACAATTTGCACTTCAAACTAAAAAATTATCACCAGTAGATAGAGAAATTGCGATGTCTCATGCAGCTAATGTATTGGGAAGAACCTTTTCAGAAGTTCAAGACATTTATGAAAGCTTTGCTACAACAGAAGCACCAGAACGTTTTTTACAAATTGTATATTGGTTAGGAAAAATTGCAATTGAAGAAATTGTAGATAATAACAAACGCACCATTACTTTTAGTCCGATTTTAAGAGAACGATTAGGCCATCATATTTATGGTGAAATTTGGGCCAACAACATCAAAGAAACGCTTAGCAAAAACAATTTATTAGAAAGACCCATTCATGTGATTAGTGCAAATATGCATAGTGTGATGAATTCGATTTTTGCACCTGCAGTTTTAGCGACAAAATACAAAGAGAAAGAAGCATTTCAAATTTATGAAGATTTAAGTTCGTCGGCACATAAAGACTTACGAAAAAAAGTAGAGGATGTGGCTTTACAAAACGGCATGATTTCATTGCCAGACACTTCAGGAACCAATATTGACGTACAAATTTTTGATACTGCAAAATTCGATTGGAAAAAAACAGCCTTTCCTTCGGTTACTACAAAAGACAAACCGGTTCTTATTGTTATGGATTATGCTTTTGGCGAACAAGCTTACGAAACTATTGATGAACTTTTAAAACCTTATAAAGTAGATAAAACCAAAATATTATTAAATGTTGAATCGGTTTCTATAATGGGTAAAGCCGGAATTTTAGAAGGCGGCAAAGGCGACATTATGATTCCTAACGCACACGTAAATGAAGGCACAGCAGATAATTATCATTTCCAAAACGAACTTACAAAAGAAATGTTCGAAGGAAATGGAATACCCGTTTTTTCAGGCCCAATGATTACAGTTTTAGGAACGTCTTTACAAAATAGAGATTTACTTAAATTTTTCCACGAATCCACCTGGGAAGCCATTGGTTTAGAAATGGAAGGATCGTATTATCAAAAAGCCATTCAATCCGCTTCAAGAATTAGAAAAAGTATAAACACAAATGTAAAAGTAAGATATGCCTATTATGCCTCAGACAACCCTTTAGAAACAGGAAGCACATTAGCTTCTGGAGGTTTAGGAACCACTGGTGTAAAACCAACGTATTTAATTACTATTAAAATATTAGAACAAATTTTTAACGTAAACTAAGAACATGAGCACAAATTCTCAAGAGCAGGAAATTGATTTAAGCCAAATCGGTAAAAGTATTTCAAAAGGGTTTAAAAAAGGAATAAATAAGTGTTTCGATTTGTTGTTTTTTATACAAAAGAAACTAGTAATTGTGTTTGTTTTATTGGTTTTTGGAGGCGGTTTAGGTTTTTATGTAGACAAAGAACCAAATTACACTAATGACATTACTGTTTTTCCAAATTTTGGGAGTAACGAGTATTTGTACGATAAAATAAATTTAATTTCTTTAAAATTAAAAGAAAAAGACGAAGCGTTTTTTACTAAAATAGGAATTAAAAACATTAAAGATTTTATTTCTATTGAAATTCAACCCGTAAACGGAATTTATAATTTTATAAATTCGGAAAGTCAAAAAAACAATTTTGAACTGGTTAAATTAATGGCTGAGGATGGTGATTTAGAAAAAATAATTCAGGATCAAACTACCAGTAAAAACTACTATTTACACGGCATAAATATTAAAACAGCCATAGCTTATCAACAAAAAGACTTAATAGACCCTATATTAAACTATTTACAGCAGTCGGAATATTTTATTAAACTTCAGAAAATTCAACAAAATAATTTAGAAGAAAAATTAGTAGCTAATAAGTTATTAATTACTCAGATTGATCAAATTGTTTCAAGTTTAAGTCAAAATAAAATAGGAAGCAGTGTTTCAATATCAGAAAACACAGGTATAAATGATCTTATTCAAAAAAAGGACAATTTAATTTTTGAAAACCAAAAATTAGCCACCAACCGATTAGAGTTTGAAAAAATAATTAAAGACCAAGATATAGTATCAAACCAAATGAATACAAGCGGAGCAAACAACAAAGTGAAATTTATTTTACCGTTATTATTTGTTTTATTTTATTTATTATGGTATTGGTTTTCAAAAGTATATAAACAACAAAAACAACGCATTCAAGCATAATGAAAAATATTTTAGTTACTGGCGGAGCCGGGTTTATTGGCGCGAACTTTGTTCCTTATTTTATAGTAAATAATCCTGATTATCATTTAATAAATTTAGACGCATTAACTTATGCAGGAAATTTAGAAAACATATCAGAAGTGGAAAATCATGAACGTTATACCTTTGTAAAAGGTGATATTGTAGATGGAGAATTCATAAAAAACCTATTCGAAAAATATCAATTTCATGATGTAATTCATTTTGCCGCAGAAAGTCATGTTGATAATTCTATTTCTGGTCCAGAAGCGTTTATTAAAACCAATGTTTTAGGAACTTTTAATTTATTAGATACCGCCAGAAAACTTTGGATGACAGCACCTAATCAATACAAACCAGAATTTATAAATGCCCGTTTTCATCATGTTTCTACTGATGAGGTTTATGGAACATTAGGCGAAACAGGTTTATTTGAAGAAACTACGCCTTATGCGCCAAACAGCCCATATTCAGCATCAAAAGCAGGTTCAGACATGATTGTTCGAAGCTATTTTCATACCTACGGCATGAATGTGGTTACCTCAAATTGTTCCAATAATTACGGTCCAAAACAACATAACGAAAAGTTAATCCCTACTATAATTCGTAAAGCATTAACTGGAGAAAACATTCCAATTTATGGTGACGGAAAGAATGTACGTGATTGGTTATATGTTTTAGACCATTGTAAAGGAATTGAATTGGCTTTTAAAACCGGTAAATCTGGTGAAACATACAATATTGGAGGAAGAAACGAACGTAATAATTTACAAATTGTAGATACCGTTTGTATCATCTTAAACCAATTAAAACCAAAAGCAACAGGTAAGTACCAAGACCAAATTACCTTTGTAAAAGACCGCCCTGGTCACGATTTAAGATATGCTATTGACGCTACTAAAATCGAAATAGAACTAGGTTGGAAAGCAGATGAAAATTTCGAAACAGGAATTAAAAAAACAATTGAATGGTATATTAATAAGTTTTAAGCTAGGAGTTAATAGTTGATAGTTCAACTTTTCACTTTTCACTTTTCACTTTTCACTTTAAAATTTATGAAAGGAATTATACTAGCCGGTGGCTCAGGAACACGTTTACATCCTTTAACTTTAGCGGTAAGTAAACAATTAATGCCAATTTACGACAAACCCATGATTTATTATCCATTATCAACTTTGATGTGGGCAGGAATCAACGAAATATTAATTATTTCTACACCGCACGATTTGCCTTTATTCCAACATTTATTAGGCGACGGAAGTAGTTTAGGATGTAAATTTGAATACGCAGTACAAGAGCATCCGAACGGATTGGCCGAAGCATTTATTATTGGAAAAGAATTTGTAGGTAACGACAAAGTTGCTTTAGTTTTAGGCGACAATATTTTTTACGGAACAGGATTGGCCGAATTATTACAAGCAAACAATAATCCAGACGGTGGAATTGTTTACGCTTATCATGTACACGATCCTGAACGTTACGGCGTAGTAGAATTTGACACAACCGGAAAAGTGCTTTCAATTGAAGAAAAGCCAACAAGGGCAAAATCAAATTATGCAGTTCCGGGGATTTATTTCTACGATAATTCTGTAATAGAAATTGCGGCAAATATACAACCAAGTCACCGCGGCGAATTAGAGATTACCGATATCAACAAAGCTTATCTAGAACAAGGAAAATTAAAAGTAAGTATTTTAGACAGAGGAACTGCGTGGTTAGACACCGGAACATTTCAATCGTTAATGCAAGCCGGACAGTTTGTTCAGGTAATTGAAGAACGCCAAGGATTAAAAATCGGAGCCATTGAAGAAGCGGCATACAAAATGGGTTTCATCAATGCAGACCAGTTGAAAAAACTAGCCGAACCTTTATTGAAAAGCGGTTACGGAACACATTTAATAAGTATTATTTAAAATTAATTGGCACATTGCCACATTGTCAAATTGAATAAATGAATTTTATAGAGACAAAATTAAAAGGCTGTTTTATTTTAGAGCCAAAAGTAATACAAGATGACCGCGGTTATTTTATGGAAAGTTTCAACGAAAACACTTTTTCTGAAGGCGTAGGACAAAAAGTAACTTTTGTACAAGACAATCAGTCGTTTTCTTCAAAAGGCGTTTTACGTGGTTTACATTATCAAACAAGGGAACATGCACAAGCAAAATTAGTACGCGTTTTACAAGGAGAAGTATTAGATATTGCGGTTGATTTAAGACCTAATTCACCGACTTTTGGACAATACGAAACGGTACTTTTAACAGCTGAAAATCAAACTCAATTTTTTATTCCAAGAGGTTTTGCCCACGGGTTTTTAGTGTTGAGCGATACAGCAACTTTCTTTTATAAATGTGATAATTTCTACAATAAAGAAAGTGAAGGCGGATTGATTTATAATGATGCATCTGTAAATATTGATTGGAATTTTCCAATTGAACAACTGATTATTTCAGAAAAAGATCAAATATTACCCACTTTAGACAACGCAAAAAAAGCATGGTAGTTTTAGTAACAGGCGCAAACGGACAATTAGGACAAGCTATCCGGTCGGTTGTAGGAAATTATCCTTCAATCGATTTTGTATTTTGTTCTTCATCAGAGTTAAATATTACAGATTCGTCAAATTGCGAGTCTGTTTTTGAAAAATATAAACCTCAATTTTGCATTAATGCAGCTGCTTATACAGCTGTTGACAAAGCGGAAACGGAATCAGAAAAAGCATACGCTATAAATGTTACAGGAGCGCAAAATTTAGCTTCAGTTTGTAAAGCGCACAACACCGTTTTATTGCATGTTTCAACCGATTTTGTTTTCGACGGCTTAGCAACACAACCTTATTCAGAAGGCGCTGTTCCAAATCCAACAGGTGTTTATGGAGTAACCAAATTACAAGGCGAACAAGCCATACAAAACACTTGGGAAAAGCATTTTATCATAAGAGCCTCTTGGGTATATTCGCAATTTGCCAATAATTTTATGAAAACCATGTTGCGATTGGCATCGGAAAGAGACAGTATATCTGTGGTTTCAGATCAAATCGGAACACCTACAAATGCTATAGACTTAGCGGAAACTTTAGTAAAAATAATACAATATTGTCATGCTGAACTTGTTTCAGCATCTAACTACGGAATTTACAACTTTAGTAACGAAGGACACTGTTCTTGGTACGATTTTACCAAAGAAATATTTAAAGTAAATAACATTTCCATAAATTTACAACCTATACCAACATCCGCATATCCCACACCCGCAAAAAGACCAGCGTATAGTGTTTTGGATAAAAGTAAGATTAAAAAGGTTTTTGGTGTTGAGGTGAAAGATTGGAAGGAAAGTTTAATAAAAGTAAAATGAAAATAGTAGTAACAGGAGGAGCAGGCTTTGTAGGTTCTACATTATGTTTGCAGTTAAGAGAGAAATATCCACATTACGAAATTGTGGCTTTTGACAACTTAAAAAGAAGAGGTTCAGAACTAAATTTAATTGATTTTCAAAAAAATGCGATTGATTTTATTCATGGAGATATTAGAAACAACGAAGATTTGCACGCTTTGGGAAGTTTTGATGTTTTAATTGAAGCTTCCGCAGAGCCATCTGTTACGGCAGGATTGGATTCGGACCCAACTTATGTTATTAATAATAATTTATATGGTTCCATTAATTGTTTTAATGCTTGTATAAAAAATAAAGCAAAATTAATTTTTCTATCTACAAGCCGAGTGTATCCAATTGAAACGATTGAAAATGCGCTTTTTAATGAAGAAGCAACTAAATTTTTATTTAAAGATAGTCAAATAATAAAAGGTATTTCTTCCAAAGGTATTTCTGAAGAATTATCTCTTGAAGGCGCACGTTCTTTTTATGGAACAACCAAATTAAGCTCAGAATTATTTATACATGAATACGCCACATTTTATGGTTTAAAAGCAGCCGTAACTAGATTTGGAGTGATTGCTGGCCCAAGACAAATGGGCAAAACAGACCAAGGCGTTGTTACATTATGGATGGCAAAACATTATTGGAAACAATCGTTAAAACATATTGGGTATGGAGGCAAGGGCAAACAAGTTAGAGATTTATTACATGTGGATGATTTGGTAGAGCTGATAGATTTTCAAATTCATAACATTGAAAAATTTGTTGGAAAAGTTTATAATGTAGGTGGCGGATTACAAAACAGTGCTTCTTTACAAGAAATGACAGCAATTTGTGAAAAAATCACAGGGAATAAAATTCAAATTGACGAAGTTGCCGAAACCAGAACCGCAGATTTAAGAATTTTTATCACAGATAATACAAAAATAGAAACTGAAATTGGCTGGAAACCAAAAAAATCAGTGGAAACTATTTTTAAAGACATTTATCTTTGGATTCAAGAAAATGAAAAACAGTTAGAATCAATTTTGAAGTAAGATGAAAATAGGCAATAAAAAATTATTAATAATTGATTCCTTTTTATCAATTTCCTTGATTATATATTTCTTTTATACATTCTTTTCAACCACTTCTAATATTCCAATTAATGATGATTATTCAGTATTGGACAACTTTACCGATATTGTAAATGCCGATTCTTTTTTTGAAAAAATAAAACTGTTTTTTAAACAGCATAATGAGCACAGAATTTTATATGATAAATTATGGTTTTTTATCGATTATAAATCATCTCAACAAGTAAATTTCAATCATTTGTCATTAATTGGTAATTTATCATTATTGGGTATTTTTATTTTCTTTCTACTTAAATTTAAAGAAAAAGCTGATAACACAATTTATTTGTTTCCATTAGCGGTTTTTATTTTTAATTTTTCTTTTCATGAGAATATTACTTTTGCAATGGCAAATTTATCCAATTTTACAGTTGTATTATTCTCATTACTATCTCTACATTTTATAACTAAACCCAACATTACTAAAAAGAATTTTATCTTAACTATTTTATTTTTAATACTTGCTATTTTTACTCAAGGCGCTGGTTTGTTTCTTATTTTAATTTTGTCAGTCATATTGTTTTTAAATAAAGAGAAAAAATATTTATTTCAGTTTCTAATTATTTCGTCAATATTAATTGTAATTTATTTTATCGATTACCAAAAGCCACCTAATAGTCCAGAAATAATAGAAACTTTAAGAAATTTTAAGTTCAGATCTTTTTTATTCTCATTTTCATTTTTAGGTAACATCTTCGCCAAAAATTTAATTTTCACTAATGATATTAACGAATCATTGATGATTTCTACTGGTGTAGGCTTTTTGTTTTTTGTTTTTTATCTTTACTTGATTAAAATAAAATACTTTAGAAAAAACCTTTTTGTTTTTTCAGTAATGTCTTTATTTATTTTGATTTCATTTGTTACAGGAATAACTAGATCTCAGCTAGGTATTGATATGTCTATAGCTTCAAGATACAGAATAAATAGCTGTATTTTTTTAATTTGCATGATTTTCTTTTTTATTGAAAATACTCCAAAAATGAAGATTAATTTATGGTACTTAAATTCGGTTTTATTAGTATTTACTACTGGATATTTTTTCGCAATGAGCTTTCCACAGCAAGAATATTTAGAATTTAGAAAAAAGCAGAATTATTATGGAGTGTTAAGTTACTATAACGGGAATCACAAAAATTTAAATGGTTTTGAACAAGATTATTATAAAAACGTATTATTAAAAGCTAATGCTTCAGAAACTTATTTTTTACCAACTGAAGATTTAGTAAATAAAGAAATAAATTATTCTAATAAAATAGATGTAGACCTAAATAATTATGAAAGCAATTCTGTTTCGGGGAATATTGATAAAATTGAAAAATTACAAAACTCAGTTTATATTGAAGGGTGGGCTTTCATTGATGGTTTAAACACCAAAGACCAAGAAATAACCTTAGCTATTGAAGATACCATTCAAAACAGAAAAATATTTTTTAAAGGACAAAAATTTAAACGATATGATTTGAACCCATATTTTAAGAAAGCTAATTTAGAAAGTGCCGGATGTATTTTCAGGATTAAAAACCAAGATTTACCAGTTAACTATAATAAACTATATTTGCTTGTAGATAATAAAGGAAAAAAAAGAATTTTTAATTCAAAAAAAATTACACAATAATGAATATTTGTATCATCACCGGTTCTTCTGGTTTAATTGGAAGCGAATCTGTAAGTTTTTTTGCAGAAAAATTTGACAAAGTTATTGGAATAGACAATAACATGAGAGCCAAATTTTTTGGCGAAGACGCTTCAACGGAATGGAATACAAAAAGATTAATTGACACCATTCCTAATTTTGAACATCACCACGCAGATATTCGTAACATTGATGAACTAGAAAATATTTTTTCAAAATACAATTCTGATATCAAATTGGTGGTTCACACCGCCGCACAACCCAGTCATGACTGGGCCGCAAATGAACCAATTACCGATTTTACCGTAAATGCAAACGGAACGTTGAATTTGTTAGAAACGACCAGATTGCATTGCGAAAAAGCAGTTTTTATTTTTACGTCCACTAATAAAGTATATGGTGACACACCAAATTATTTACCTTTAATTGAGTTAAACAAACGTTGGGAAATTGATGAAAATCACCCTTATTTTAAAGAAGGAATCGATGAAAACATGAGTATAGATCACACGAAACATTCCTTATTTGGCGCTTCAAAAGTAGCTGCTGATGTGTTGGTACAAGAATATGGTAAATATTTTGGAATGAATACGGGGGTTTTCAGAGGTGGCTGTTTAACTGGGCCAAACCATTCAGGAACACAGTTACATGGTTTTCTTTCTTATTTAATGAAATGTGCTATTACAGGAGATAAATATACCGTTTTTGGATACAAAGGCAAACAAGTTAGAGATAACATTCACAGTTGGGATTTAGTAAACATGTTTTGGCATTTTTATCAAAACCCACAACAAGGGGAAGTCTATAATGCAGGAGGCGGAAGACACTCTAACTGTTCTATGGCAGAAGCCATTGAAATGTGCGAAAAAATTACAGGAAAACCAATGAATTATGAATATTCTGAAACCAACAGAATTGGAGATCACATTTGGTGGGTAAGCGATGTAAGTAAATTCAAATCACATTATCCAGGATGGAATTGGAAGTATGATATTAATGATATTTTAACTCAGATATACGAAAATATGTCTAAAAGAAATCATTAGTCTATGAAACTAAGTATTGTAATACCTGCGTACAATGAAGAAGAATCGATTTCTGAAACTATAGAACAAATTGAAGCGGCCTTTTCAAAAGTAACTATTGAGCATGAAATTTTTATAGTTAATGACAATTCGAAAGATGGAACTTTAAAAGTTTTAGAAGCATTAGCACAAAAATATCCTGCAGTTAAATACGAAACCAATTTAGGACCCAATGGTTTTGGATATGCCGTTCGTTATGGACTGGAACGGTTTTCTGGGGACTGTGTGGCAGTTATGATGGCGGATTTATCCGATTCTCCAAATGATTTAATACTATATTATAACACAATGGTAGAAGGAAATTATGATTGTGTGTTTGGAAGTCGATTTATAAAGGGCGGTAAAGTAATTGATTATCCATGGGTTAAAAAAATTATAAACAGAATTGCTAATTTTATAATCAGAATGGTAATGCGAATTAAGTATAACGATACCACAAACGCATTTAAATTATATAAAAGAGAAGTGATTGAAGGCGTAAAACCTATTTTATCACCTCATTTTAACTTAACAATAGAGTTGCCTTTAAAAGCAATAATTAGAGGGTATTCATACACCGTTGTTCCTAATTCATGGACCAATAGAAAATATGGAGAATCCAAACTTAAAATAAAAGAAATGGGGAGCCGTTATTTTTTTATTTTAGTATATTGTTTCGTTGAAAAATACTTTTCAAGAGGAGATTTTAAAAGAAAATAAAATATTTTAATAAAAAACGCGTTATATATAAAATTACATTTTTAAATTTGCAAAAAAACAATTAATATGAAAACAAAAATTATAACTATTTTACTAGTAGTAAGTACAATATTCGGTTGTAAAAACGAGAGTAATAATGAGAAATCCAATGTCGATACTAATCAAACAGAGATTAATAAAAATTTTAAAGTTACTTTAAATGTAGTTGTAAAAAAAGATGATAATTTTCAGGTTTATTATACTGAAAAATCTTCAAGTGATTTTAACGAGAAAGAGTCAGTTTGGGTTGAAGTTAAAGGAAGTGAGAACCCACAGGATATAGTTTTCAATATACCAGAAGATGTTATTCCAACTATGTTTAGATTAGATTTTGGTGTTAATGATAACCAAGAAGATATAAAACTTAACGGTGTAAATATTGAATATTTAGGAAAATCATTTAAATCAGAAATTCCTCTATTAGCAAATTACTTCAGACCGGCAGAACTTTCTACTTCAGTAGATTTTAAAACGGGAATTATAAAAGCAATAGTTAAAGACGGAAAAAGACAAGAACCAGCTTTATACCCTCACGAAACGGTATTGCAACCAGAAATTGAAAAATTAGTAAAATAATAATATACAACTATATTGGTAATGCTATTCTTAGAGATCAAGAATAGCATTATTATTTAATAAAAACATTTATTTATGCGTAGAATAAAAATATTGTTTTTTTGGATTTTTATTAATAAAAACAATGTTAGTTTTTTCGAATTAATAAAATTTTTATTTAAGCCTAAAGTTGCTAGTATAGCTAATAAATTTATTAAAAACATTACTCATAATGAAGATTTCGAAATCACTTTTACTAATTTAAATAAAAAGTTATTTTGGCCTTCTAAGTTCTCTATTTCAAGGCTAAATCAAGTAGTTGCAGAATCATTTGATACCGAAGATTGGCATTATTATCAAAAAGAACACACCGAAATTAATCCCGGCGAAATTATTTTAGATATTGGCACCGCAGAAGGATTATTACCTATTTCTGTTATTGATAAATGTGAACATATTTACATGATCGAACCTAGTAAATTGTTTTGTAATTGTTTGAATAAAACATTTTCTGAGTACAAAGAAAAAACCACTATTTTTAATGTAGCTGTTGGAAATAGTGACGGGACAATTAATTTTGATGAAAATTCATTAGATGGCATGATATCAAATGTAAATTCAGCCACTACTCAAGAAATAGCAATACATAAAATTGACACGCTTTTTAATAAAAACCAACCAATTACTTATTTGAAAGCGGATATTGAAGGTTTCGAGTTAGAAATGCTAAAAGGCGCAGAACAGACAATAAAAAATAACAAACCAAAAATCGCCATTACCACTTATCATACTCAAAACAACCCAAAAGAAATAATAGATTTAATTAAAAGTTTTGTCCCAGAATACAACTATTACGTGAAAGGAATTTATGAGCAAACGCCAAAACCAGTATTAATTCATTTTTGGATATAAAAAGTATGATTAAAAACAAGCTCACATCATTCATTTTAAATAAAAAAAAAACCAACTTTTTTATTTATGGATTTGGACAAGTTTTTAATCTCTTAAGTCCACTTGTAGTAGCTCCAAAAATTATTTTAATTTGCGGCGAAGCCGGATTTGGAAAAGTAGGATTAGCATTTGCCTTTTGCTTATTTTTGATGCTAATTGTAGACTATGCTTTTGATATAAAAGGCACTAAAGAAGTCTCCGAAAACAGAAACAGCTCACAAAAATTACAAAAAATCTTAAACACTGCAATTTTTACAAAGTTAATTTTGTTTGTGTTTGCATTACTAATTTCTGTGGTACTTATTTTTTCTATTGATTTTTTTAATCAAGAAAGAGATTTGTTTTTATTTGCCTTAACCATTGTTTTTGCACAAGTTTTTAATCCAGTTTGGTTTCTTCAGGGTATAGAAAATTTTAAGTTAGTTAGTTTTTTAAACATATTTTCCAAAACCATTTATGTTATTCTGGTTTTTTGTCTTGTAAACCACAAAAACGATTATATTTATGTAAATTTTTTCCTTGGAATTAGTTCCTTCATATTCAATTTTTTTGGACTACTACTCATCAAGAGAAAATATAATTTTCAAATTGTTTTGCCAAATTATTTAGTGGTTAGGAAAATAATTCAAAATGACTTTTCGTTTTGTGTTTCACAATTGTTTTTATCAGTCAGACAATTGTCCCCGCTAGTACTTACTAGTTTTTTTCTAGGGTTCTCCATTGCAGGACAATACAAAATCATTGAGCAAATCATTAGTTTATGTAGAACTTTTTTACAAGTTTTTTTAAAGTTTTTTTACTCAAGCGCTTGTTTAAAATACATAAACAACCCCCAAAACGGTTTGATGTATTGGAAAAAATACAGTCTGATTTCTGCCTCCATAATAAGCTTTTTTTTGCTTGGCATTTTTCTTTTTTCAGACCAAGTGCTTCGTTTTTTTCAATTATCAAACACAGCAATTTTCCAATTAAGCACATTGTTTAAAATTTCCTTGCTTGTTTCTTTATTAATGTCTGTAACACTTCCATTAGAACAATTAATGTTTATAAAGGAAAAACACGCTAAATATATTAAAACGACTATCTTTGTTACTTTAGTTAATATAGCTTTAATAGTGTTTTTTGTATATCAATTTCAGTTAAAAGCCATTGTTTTTTCTCTTATTATTGCAGAATTACTATTTATACTATTTTATTATATATTTACAAAGGCAACATTAAAGTCAAAATTTTAATAAAACAGTCAATACTTATTCCCTAACATGAAAATTGATAAAGATTTTACAAGTAAAATTTTATTTTTAATATGTATCGTTGTTTCATTAATCCCAAATTATGAATTAACGTTTGCAATTTGGTTTATCACTTTTTTAGTTACTATTAATAAAAACTATTCGTTAACTATTTTTAAATACGTTGCTACATTTTCTGCAATTCTTCTTATCGCCTTTTTATCTTCGTTATTTTATCAACCTAAACTTTTCCTTTTTATAAGAGATATTACTTACATGATTAAACCTATTATTGGTTTATTATTAGGATATCAAATTTTTAAAAACGAAAAAACATTACGTTTAAATTATTTTATATATGTTGGCTTAATTATAGCGATCATCCACATTGGAACTATTTTTATTGCTTTTCTACAAGTTAAAAGTTTAAACCTTACTTTATTAAGAGAAAAAGGAGGTTATTTCAGTGACTATGAAATTTATGTCATTATAATGCTAATTTTTCATAAGGAGTTAGACATTACAATTTCTAAAAAACGCATCAACTATATTTTGATAGTTGTGGTTTTGTCGAGCATGCTTTATGCGGCTCGAACTAATATGATTCAGTTTGTTATTTTGTTTTTAGCGATGAAAGGCTATTTTAAATTAACAAGAAAATCACTAACAATTTTATTAACGATTTTTAGTTTAACAGCCATATCCTATTTTGCTATCGTATCTTATAATCCAAAAAGAGGAGGTAAAGGATTAGACGCGTTTCTTTATAAAATAAAAATTGCACCTGAGGAAGCATTTAAGACTAAAATAAATAAAAACGATTGGAAAGATTTTAATGACAATTATAGATCATTTGAAAATATTATAACTGTTCAGCAAGTTTCTCATGAAGGCACATTGGCAATATTATTCGGTGAAGGGCTAGGTTCACGTTTAAATTTAGGAAGAAAAGTATTCACTAATGATGGAGAATTTGTTCAATTTATTCCATATGTTCATAATGGTTTTATGACGGTTTTCTTTAAGTCAGGAATTTTAGGTGTGCTTTTTTTAATCTTTTTTTTAATTTTGGTTTTCAAACAACCCAAAACGAACAACCCAAAATTACTTTACATTAATTATTTATTAATCGGAACAAGTGTGTTTTTGATTGTTTCTAATTGGGTGTTTTTAGGATTGTATTTAAAATTAGATAATAAATCCATAATCATTGGTTTTTTAATTGCTTTGAAAGAAGTAATTGCAAAACAATCTAATACTAATTTAATTGCAAAATAACCAATCAAATAAAACGAAAGTGTTAGTGGATTGCCATGTTTTTGACGGAAAAGCACAAGGCACTACAACCTATTTAAAAGGGCTTTATTCAGAATTAATTAAGGATGAAAACATTTTGTTTTACTTTATTTCATTTCATCCTGATACTTTAAAAAGTATTTTTGGTCAAAGAGAAAATGTCATTTATTTAAAATATCCCTCTAAAAATAAATTTAAAAGACTCTTATTCGATATTCCTTCAATAATAAAGAAACATTCCATTGATTTTGCGCACTTTCAATACATAGCACCACCCATAAAAACATGTAAATATATAGTAACAATTCATGACGTGCTGTTTTTAGATTATCCAAAATTTTTCCCATTAGCCTATCGAATTAAAAACAAAATTTTGTTTTATTTAAGTGCTAAAAAAGCGGATTTTGTTTTAACGGTTTCAGAATACTCAAAAGAAAGATTAATACAACATTTTAAATTACAAAATATTTATGTAACACCTAACGCCGTGGATGCAGTTTATTTTGATTCTTATAATAAAGCGGCAATTCAAAAACGGGTTTTCGAAAAACATAAAATTCAAAATTATTTTTTATTTGTAAGTAGAAGAGAGCCCAGAAAAAACCACTTAAATTTACTTAAATCATTTGTAATTGATGGGTATTATAAAAAGCATCAATTGGTTTTCGTAGGAAGTAAAGATATTCAAGATGTAGCATTTGAAAAATATTTTTCCAGCCTATCAAGAGACATTAAAAAAACCGTTTTTTTTTTAGAAAAAGTAAATTCCAAAGAACTTCTTTCTTTAACTCGAGGCGCTACAATTTCTATTTATCCTTCTTTTGCGGAAGGTTTCGGAATTCCGCCACTTGAATCAATTGCCGCTAATATTCCAACAATCTGTTCCAACAAAACAGCAATGTCAGAATTTGCTTTCATGAAAGATTTTTTATTTGACCCAAATTCAATTGACGAAATTAGTCAAAAAATTTC
Source organism: Chryseobacterium gleum (assembly GCA_945897915.1). Lineage (GTDB taxonomy): Bacteria > Bacteroidota > Bacteroidia > Flavobacteriales > Flavobacteriaceae > Flavobacterium. The sequence goes on from CAMDGB010000009.1 coordinate 69,174, forward strand.
TTTCGCAATTTCGCAATTTTCAGTGGAAGAAATTAGAGAAAAAGTTAAGTCGAAATATTCTTGGAAAATTTCTGCTACAGTTTTAGGTAACATTTTGAAAAATAATTAGAATGTTTTTTTAAAAACACTATTTTTGTTTCAATAATTCATTCAAATGAAAATAGGAATTTTAGGAACCCGAGGCATACCCAATAATTATGGAGGATTTGAGCAATTTGCCGAATTTTTCGCCACGTATGCCGCAAAAGAAGGTCATGACGTGTTTGTGTATTCGCCTCATAATCACACCTATTCAGGGGAAACATTTGAAAAGGTAAATTTAATTAAATGCTACGATCCGGAACATAAAATCGGAACAGCGGGTCAATTTATTTATGATTTAAATTGTATTTTAGATGCTCGAAAAAGAAATTTTGACATCATTTTACAATTAGGCTACACCAGCAGTGCTTTTTGGTATGGATTACATCCAAAAAACAGCGTAGTAATTACTAATATGGATGGGTTAGAATGGAGACGAAGTAAATACAATAAACCCGTTCAAAAACTTTTGAAGATTGCCGAAAAATGGGCGGCTACAAAAAGCGATTATTTAATTGCAGATTCCTTAGGTATTCAAGAGTATCTTTTAAAAACGCATAGCAAGGAAAGTAAATACATTGCTTATGGCGCACATAATTTTGATACGCCAAACGAAGAAATTATAAATAGCTATAAAGTTGAAAAGTATAATTTTAACCTGATAATGGCACGTTTCGAACCAGAAAATAATTTAGATATGGTTTTGGAAGGGGTGATGTTAAGTAAAGATGAAAAACCAATTTTAGTTATTGGAAATCACAACACAAAATATGGGGACTACCTAAAAACCAAGTTTGCATCTTGCAAAAAAATACAATTTTTAGGAGCGATTTATAATTTAAATCATTTAGATAATTTAAGATATTTTTCAAATTTATATTTTCATGGTCATACAGTAGGCGGAACGAATCCGTCTTTATTGGAAGCGATGGCATCACAAGCATTAATTGCTGCACATCGTAATCATTTCAATCATGGTGTTTTGAAAGAAAACGCGTTTTATTTTGAAAATTCATTAGATGTTAAAAAAATACTTGAAACAATTAAAAAAATTGATAACTTGCAGTTTGTAAAAAACAACTTTGAAGCCATCGCAAATAATTTTAATTGGAACAAAATAAATGAACAATATTTACAGTTTTTTAGCAAATGCCTGGCAAGAAATTCTAAAGGAGCAAAAGTTAAATAAATCTTTTTTACCTTTTTTGCTTATCCTCATTACATTGCCAACTATAATGGCAATTAATAATGTTAGTACTGCGATTTTTATTTTTGCTGTTTTGTTTTTTAATAG
>CAMDGB010000010.1 GCA_945897915.1 Chryseobacterium gleum
TTTTTTGTTATTGGTGCGGCAATTGTTTACCAAATATATCTTATGAAAACCTGAGCGTTAATGGGTCAAGTGGCATCCTTTTTTTAAAAAAAAACGCCAAAAAAGATATAACGAAACACACGACCTGAAAGGAAACGCATAAAATAAAAGTTTTGTATATTTGAATATGAATAAATTACTAATAATAAGTTCGGTTTGGGTAGAACCTAATTCTTCTGCAGCGGGAAGTAGAATGCTTCAGTTGATTCGTTTTTTTCAATCTCAAAATTATACTATTGTGTATGCCTCTACTGCTTCAGAAAGCGAATTTTCTTTTGATTTAGCTGATTTAGGAATTACAACTCAATTTATTAAGCTTAATGATAGTACTTTTGATGATTTTTTACAAAAAAACCAACCAAATATGGTTCTATTTGATCGATTTATGGTTGAAGAACAATTTGGTTGGCGTGTATTTAATGTGTTGCCAATGGCAATTAAAATATTAGATACGGAAGATTTGCATTGTTTGCGTATAGCAAGGCAAGAAGCTATTAAGAAAAACAAATCGTTTGAGACTTTAGATTTCAATTCAGATATGTCTAAACGTGAAATTGCCGCCATATTTAGATGTGATTTATCGCTAATGGTATCAGATTATGAAATGCATTTGTTGCAAACTGTTTTTCAAGTTCCAAAATCTATTTTGTTTTATTTGCCTATTTGGATAGAGAAATTTGCTTCTGATAAACCAGATTTTCAAGCTAAAAAAGATTTTTTTTTTATAGGTAACTTTTATCACGAACCAAATTGGGATTCGGTTTTAGTCTTAAAAAATGAAATTTGGCCAAAATTAAAAGAATTACTGCCAATTGCTACGCTTAATATATATGGAGCATACCCATCTCAAAAAGTTCATCAATTACATAATCCTAAAGACCGATTTTACATTAAAGGAAGAGCAGAAAGTGCTGAACAAGTTATTCGTTCTGCTAGAGTTTTATTAGCGCCTATTCGTTTTGGAGCTGGAATAAAAGGAAAATTATTGGAAGCTATGGTATATGGAACGCCTTCAGTAACTACTTCAATAGGTGCAGAAGCTATGTGCGATAATCTGCCGTGGAATGGATTTATTGAAGATAATTATTCTGATTTTATTAGTAAAGTAGTTGAATTATATTCAAATCAAGAAGTTTGGGAAGAAGCTGTGGAAAATGGTTATAAAATCATTAATTATAAGTTTTTATTTTCAATTTATAAATCTAAATTTTTGGATGTTTTAGACCATCTTCAAACTAGTTTAGAATCGCATAGAAAAACTAATTTCATTGGACAAATGTTGCAATACCATAACTTGCGAAGTACAGAATTTATGAGTCGTTGGATTGAAGAAAAGAATAAGTAAATCAGAATTTTTTATTTATTTACATAAAACTAGCCAACAAAACACCTAAAGCGATTACGATTAATTTGGCTAAATTAAATTTATGACCTTCGCTACTTTCAAAAATAATGGTTGATGATATATGGAATAAAATCCCAATTACAATTCCAGATAATTGCGAAGAATAATTTGTAATAAAACTCAAATTATCCGCTAAGAATGTACCTATTGGCGTCATAAAAGCAAAAGTAATCATAAAGAACAAAATCGCTTTTGTGTTTAATTGTGCATTCTTGAAAAATGTTGTTAAAATAATGGCAATTGGGAAGTGATGAATGGCAATTCCGTATGCTAAATGTGGATGTTTGTTAATGGGTAATCCTTCTAAAAGTGCGTGTAAACACAAACTAAAAAATAATAACCAAGGGATATGTGACATTCTTTGGTGTCCGTGAACATGACCATGTTCTGCTCCTTTTGAAAAATATTCTAATATGATTTGAAACACAATTCCAATCATAATAAAAATTCCAATTTTAGAATGAAAATGACCTTCATGTCCTGTTTTTGTTGTTATTTCTTCGCTATGATAAACTTCTGGAAGTAGATGCATAACGGTCAATGATAATAAAAATGCACCACTAAACGCTAATAATAATTTTAAGTTTATCTTGCTTTTAGGAGCAAAAAATATGGCGAATATATATCCTATAATAACAGAAAATAACGGGAAAAGGTAAATAGTATAGTTCATTATTTAAAAATCATTATTAAACGTTCAGATTCGGATTTGTAGTATTTTCTCAATTTGTAATCACCAAAAATTTCTAGTAAATATATACCCGCTTCTTCCATCATTTCTTCAAAATCGGCTAAAGTAAAAGCGGATACTTTTTCGGTAAAGAAGTATGTTTCACTATTGTCGCTAAATCTAATTTCTTTAATTATTTTTTTATTTTCAACAAAACGTTTGATGTTAAAAGTAATACCATCAATTTCTTTGGTTTCTTCTGCTACTAAATTTTCGATAATAAAATCAGCATTAAAAAAATCAATTACTCCAAATCCATATTCGTTAATACTTTCTTTAATTGTTCTCAAGGTTTTGATGTTGTCTTCATGTGTATCAAAATAACCAAAACTTGTAAATAAATTAAAAACGCCATCGAAAGTTTCGTTCAATTGTTCCCGCATATCGTGCGTTTTGAACTGTAACGTAGCATTTAAATATTCTTGTGCAACAGCAATACTATTTTCAGATAAATCTACTCCGGTTACCTGATACCCTAATTTATTTAAGTAGATTGAATGTCTACCTTTTCCACAAGCTAAGTCTAATATAGTTCCGTTTTCGGGCATATTCAGATAGTGTGTGATATTGTCCATAAAGCCTTGTGCTTCTTCTTCATTTCTGTTTTTATACAAAATGTGATAATAAGGCGAATCAAACCATGTGTTGAACCAATTTTCTGATTTTTTTACTGAAGTATTTGACATTTATCTGTTTGGAAATTATGAATCAACAAATTTAACGTATTTTTGCAAATAATTAATAATTAAATTCTCTCTGAGGGAAAGAGGTCTATGGAAAATTTTAAAATGGTTGCCAAAACTTTTTTTGGTTTTGAAGAAATTCTAGAAAAAGAATTGTACCAACTAGGAGCACAAAATGTCGTAAAAGGAACCAGGAGCGTAAGCTTTCAAGGCGATAAAGGTTTTATGTATAAAGCAAACTTAGCTTTACGTACGGCATTAAAAATTCTAAAACCCATTCATACATTTAAAGCTTATAACGAGCAAACTTTGTATGATGGGATTCAAAAAATTGATTGGTCAGATTATTTAAAAGTGCAACAAACATTTGTAGTAGAAACAACTTTGTATTCAGAGCAGTTTACACACAGTCAGTTTGTAGCGCAAAAAGTAAAAGATGCGATTGTAGATCAATTTAAAACCAATACTGGAGAACGTCCAAGTATTGACAAAGATTTTCCAGATTTACGTATTCATATACATATTGATAGAGATTTTTGTACACTTTCATTAGATACTTCCGGAGTTTCATTACATCAACGAGGTTATAAAACAGCAACGAATATTGCGCCAATAAATGAAGTTTTAGCGGCTGGAATGCTAATTTTATCTGGTTGGGACGGAAATGCACATTTTTTAGATCCAATGTGTGGAAGTGGAACGATTGTGGCTGAAGCCGCTATGATTGCTTGTAATATTCCTGCAAACATCAATAGAAAAGAATTTGCTTTTGAAAGATGGCCAGATTGGGATTCGGAATTATTTGATAAGGTTTTAGAATCGTTATTGAAAAAAACTAGAGAATTTCATTACACAATTATTGGTTTCGATAAAGCACCTAGCGCTGTTGAAAAAGCGAAAGACAATATCAAAAATGCTAATTTAGACGAATATGTTACAATAAAACAAGCTGATTTCTTTCAATCTGAGAAAGAAGTAGAAGGGCCGTTACATATTTGTTTTAATCCGCCATACGGTGAACGTTTGAATATAGAAATGGAACGTTTTTACAGAGAAATTGGTGACTCCATGAAGCAAAATTATCCAGGAACAAATGCTTGGTTTATTACTGCGAATTTGGAAGCCTTAAAATTTGTAGGATTACGTCCAAGTAGAAAAATAAAATTATTTAATGGAAAGTTAGAAGCGCGTTTAGTAAAATACGAAATGTATGCCGGAAGCAAGCGAACTAAATTTCAAAATAGAGAAGAAGCGTAAAAAGTAAAAAACTATATTATTATTATGTCAAAACAAACCAAATCATTAGTTTATAATATGTTAGGATTTTTAATCCTTTTCATTGCATTTCGTTTTATTGTTGCTACATATACAGGATTTACTAGTTGGCAAATTCCGTTAGCGGCATTTTTAGTAGCTACTATTTTAGCACCAAAATTTCAAGTAGTAAAAACCAATGAAGGCGAAAAATTATTTATGAAATGGATGTTTATTAAAGGCGTGAAAGAGATTAAATAGTTAAATTTTAGAGTTTCAAAGTTCCAGAGTTTCAGAGTTTGGATTTTGAAATTTTGGAATTTGCTTTCCCTTTGCTTTTATAAAAAGGTATAAAATAGCTTAAGGTGTAATTAAATCCAGCACCAAATTTGCTGTTTTCATAGGTTTTGTTGAAACCAGGAATGTATAAATTAGCAAATCCTTCAGGTTCCTTATTTGACATCAAATAGTTTAATCGCAAGGAAAATCCAACATATAAATTATTTACAACTTCTGCTTTTAAACCACATACTACTTCTAGCCAACTTGCAGAAAGTCCATTGAATTCTTGAACGGAAGTATTGGTGTTTATTCCGTAATAATTACCAGGTTGATAAATAGTAAAGTTATTTAATTTATGATTAAAACTTCCAACACCAGCTCGCATTCCAATAAAAATCATATTTTCCATATCAAGCCAATTTTCATAGCTATTATAATCAAATCCAACTTTGAAATAGGTTCCTTTTGTGGTAAAATTAAGATTGTCGTCTTGTGTGATTTTCTCTTCATTACCTATCTCTCCTGCGGCATAAAATTTCTTAGTAATTCGATAATCACCAACCAATTCTAAACCTTTGTAGTTTGAATCGTATAATGATTTTGTTAATCTATGCGCATCAACGCCTAGCCTTAAACCATAACGTTGAGGAATTTTTAAAGTATCTTTTTCTTGCGCTACACCATTTCCTGAAAACAGCAGCAAAGAAATAAGACTAAAAATATATTTTAATATGTGTTTCATCTTCGTTTTCAATATTAGGTTGTGAAACAATAACGTTTTGAATCCAATTGTTTGAATCAGGTGTTACTGTAATTGGATTAGTTGAATTTAAAGTAAATAACGTTTTATAGCCGCAAGCACGAGAAACATAAACTGTTTTCCGATTGTAATTAAATGTAATTTCGTCTAAATTATCGTCTGTTGTTGGATCAATACTTCCATTTTGAATGAAATATAAAACCGATGAATCTTCAAACGTTTTTAGCGGCACTTTTATTTTACTTGTTGCAGTAAATCCAAAACCATTTGTAAATCCGGGTGCGATTACACCTAGATTGGTTACGTTTTTAAGCGTTGTTGGATTGGCAACATCATAAAATTCTATCACAATTTTTGGTGTTGTTGGTGTGTTGGTATCGCAAATATCATCTTTTTCGCAACTCGAAAAGAAAACATTAATAAATAGTAATAGAAATAGCTGTTTCATATCTTATCTTTTTTCTAAAAGCACAACATTTTCAACATGATGTGTTTGCGGAAACATATCTACTGGTCGCACTCGTGTAACTTTATACATTTCGTCTAACAAAGCCAAATCCCGCGCTTGTGTTGCCGAATTACAACTTACATACACAATTTTTTCAGCCCCAATTTTTAATAATTGCGCGACTACGTCTTTATGCATTCCATCTCTTGGGGGATCTGTTATTATTACATCTGGATGTCCGTGTGTTTTTATGAAATCATCATTAAACACATTTTTCATGTCACCTACAAAAAATTCGCAATTAGTAATATTATTTCTAGTGGCATTTTCTTTAGCATCTGAAATTGCTTCAGGAACCGCTTCAACACCAATTACTTTTTTCGCTTTTTTCGAAACAAATTGTGCAATTGTTCCTGTTCCAGTATATAAATCGTAAACTAATTCTTCGCCGGTTAGTCCAGCGAAATCACGTGTAATAGCATATAATTCATACGCTTGCTGAGAATTGGTTTGATAAAATGATTTGGCATTAATACTAAAATTTAATCCTTCCATTTCTTCTAAAATGTAATTTCTACCTTTATAAGTAATAATATCTTGATCATAAATTGTATCATTCATTTTCTGATTTACCACGTATTGTAAGGAAGTAGTTTCAGGAAAACGTTCAGCTAAAAAATGCATCATTAATTCAATTTCCGATTTATTTTTTTCAAAAAACTGAATTAAAATCATCAATTCGCCTGTTGAAGCAGTTCGAATCATCAAGGTTCTTAATAAACCTTCGTTGGTTCTTGGATTGTAAAACGATAAATTATTTTCATTTGCAAATCTTCGAATTTCATTTCTAATGTCGTTAGAAGGATCTTCTTGCAAATGACAAGTTGTAATATCTAAAATTTTATCCCACATTCTTGGAATATGAAATCCAACTGCATTTTTATTGCCTAATTCTGCCCCAGAAGCCACTTCTTCAGGCGTCATCCAACGAGTAGATGAAAAACCAAATTCCATTTTATTTCTGTAGAAAAATTGCTTTTCCGAACCTAAAATGGGTTCAAATTCAGGCATTTCAATTTTTCCAATGCGTTTCAAGTTATTGTATACTTCGTTTTGTTTGTAATGCAATTGTTGGCTGTACTTCATGTTTTGCCATTTACAACCGCCACAAACACCAAAATGCTCGCAAATTGGTTCTGTCCTGTGTTCTGAAAATTTGTGAATTTTAATGGCTTTTCCTTCATAAAAAGCTTTCCTTTTTTTCATGGTTTGAATGTCGGCTACATCTCCGGGTACTACATTCGGAATAAAAATCACTTTACCATCTGGCGCTTTTGCCACTGATACACCTTTTGCACCGGCATCAAGGATTTGCACGTTTTCGAATACGATTCTTTCTGTTCTCTTTTTTACCATGACGCAAAAATAAGAATAGTTATGCGGATTAGATAAATTATTTTACTTTTATAACAAAATTTTAAAGTAATGACAAAATATTTGGCGCTTTTACGAGGCATAAACGTATCAGGACATAACATGATTAAAATGGATGCCTTGAAAAAAATGCTTGAAAACATGGGTTTTCAAAATGTAGAAACGTACATTCAATCGGGTAATGTTTTTTTGGATTCAGAGGAAGAAAATGTAGCTGGTGTTGGTTTTAAAATTAAACAAGAAATTGCTAAAGTTTTTGGCTACGACGTTCCTGTTGTTATGGTTTCTAAAAATGATTTGGAATTGTGTTTTAAAAACAATCCGTTTTTGAAAGAAAAAGTATGTGATACCAAGAAATTATACGTGGCATTTATTTCTAAAGAATTGACTCCAGCAGCACTAAACGATTTGAAAATTAGTAATTTCAAACCGGATGAGGCGGCTATTGATTGCAATAGAATATATATCAAATACGCAATTGGCGCTGGCAAAACCAATTTAGACCAGAAATACATAGAAAAAAAATTAAGCGTGGTGGCTACAATAAGAAATTGGAATACAGTTACAACATTATTAGAGTTGTATAACGGTTAGAAATTACAAATTACAACTGTTTCAATTTGGAATTTGGGATTTATATTTTGTAATTTTACACGAATATGGATGATTTCTCTCCAATAAGTAGGAATTGCGATTTGACAATCAATAAAAATAAATCATGTCAATTATAGAAAAAAGTAGCCCAGCAGAAATTATTGCATTAGAAAATCAATATGGCGCACATAATTACCATCCATTACCTGTAGTATTAAATAAAGGAGAAGGCGTTTTTGTTTGGGATATAGAAGGAAAAAAATATTACGATTTTTTATCTGCCTATTCTGCAGTAAATCAAGGACATTGTCATCCAAAAATTGTTGGAGCGATGATGGAACAAGCACAAACACTTACTTTAACATCAAGAGCATTTTATAATGATAAACTTGGCGTTTATGAAAAATATGTAACCAATTATTTCGGTTTTGACAAGGTTTTACCAATGAATACAGGCACTGAAGCAGTGGAAACTGCTTTAAAAATTTGTAGAAAATGGGCGTATGAGAAAAAAGGTGTCGCAGAAAAACAAGCGCAAATTATTGTTTGTGAAAATAATTTCCACGGAAGAACTACTACAATTATTTCATTTTCAAACGATGAAAACGCACGTAAAAATTTCGGTCCCTTTACAGAAGGATTTATAAAAATACCTTATGATGATATTGATGCCTTAGAAAAAGCAATTTCATCTTCGCCAAATATTGCTGGATTTTTAGTCGAACCTATTCAAGGTGAAGCGGGCGTTTATGTGCCGTCCGAAGATTATATAGCCAAAGCCAAAGCATTATGTGTTAAATATAACGTTTTATTTATTGCAGATGAAGTACAAACGGGAATTGCAAGAACAGGTTCGTTATTAGCCGTTTGTGGAAATTGTACTTGTGAAAAAGCTTGTGAAAAACAAAGCACGTATGTGCAACCTGATATTTTAATATTAGGAAAGGCAATTTCTGGAGGTGCGTATCCCGTTTCGGCTGTTTTGGCAAATAATGAAATAATGAATGTGATTAAACCTGGGCAACACGGTTCTACCTTTGGTGGAAATCCTGTGGCGGCTGTTGTTGCTATGGCTGCTTTAGATGTGGTTTCAGAGGAAAATTTATCTCAAAACGCCCGTAAATTAGGTAAAATTTTTAGAGAAGAATTACACAAGTACATCCAAACTTCCACTATTGCAACATTAGTTCGCGGAAAAGGTTTGTTAAACGCGATTGTTATTAATGACACTGAAGAAAGTGAAACAGCTTGGAATATCTGTATGAAATTAGCTGAAAACGGATTGTTAGCAAAACCAACACATGGAAATATTATTCGCTTTGCGCCGCCTTTAGTTATAACAGAAGAACAATTAATAGATTGTGTAACTATCATTACCAATACTTTAAAAGAATTTGAAAATTAATTTATTATGGAAAACGAAAAACAAACAGAAAATTTTGAAAATCAACTGACTAATGCGGCAGTTGGGTTTTTACAAGAAAGTGCCAAATGGTCAAAATTTATGGCTATTATTGGTTTTGTAGGAATTGGTTTAATGATTTTGGTTAGTCTTTTTATGGCGATTGGTTTTAGTGCTATGGGAACAGCGAATATGCCTGAATTACCTTTTTCAATGTCGGCTTTCTCGATAATTTACGTGCTTTTTGCAGCTATTTATTTCTTTCCAGTGTATTATTTGTATCAATATGCTACTAAAACAAGTGCAGCTTTACATTCGAAAAATAAACAATTATTGGCAGATGGCTTAGAAAATTTAAAATCGCATCATAAATTTTTAGGAATTTTTACTTTAATTTTAGTTTCCTTGTATGGCTTTGTATTTGTCTTTGCTATTTTAGGAGGAATACTTTCTACTTTAAGTTAGAAGAAAATAGTAGACATAAAAAAACCGACTTATAATTAAATAAGTCGGTTTTTGTATTGTAATTAAAATCTTAGAATTTTAAAGCAAGTCCCACCATAGCTTTAATTCCGCTAATAGTAGCTTTTCCTGTATATTCTTTTCCATCTTCAATTGTTTTAGTTTTTAAGTTATTACCTTCATAACCTAAATTAACAATAATACCTACGACGTCAGAAAAGTAAAAGTTAGCACCTGCGTTAACACCATAGTTTAATCCAGTATATTTAGTTTCTGGTTCTAAAATATCAAGAACCGATTTACCAGATGTATAACCTACAGATGGTCCAGCATAAATATTTACTTTATCTTTATTTAAGATATAATATCTTCCTGATAGATTTACTTTTAAAGCAGATATAGTTGAAGTTAGATCTGTTTCAAAAAAGTCATAATTTCCATTTGTATAATCTACATCTTTAGGAGTTAAAACAGCTGTTCCAATTTCTAGTCCAATACCAGCTGAGAAACTTTCAGCTAAGCCATATTGAAAATTAGCACCAAATTGAGCGCCTGCAGCAGAAAATTTCACTTCTTTTGATCCAGCGGCGTCAGCTTGAAAAGTAGATGATCCAGATAAAAATCCACCCATAATGTTCACATGCTTTGTTCCTTTTTGATTTGATTGCGCATTAACAAAAGTTAATGATAGTACTGCCGCAGCAGTTAGTAATACTTTTTTCATAATTTGTTTATTTTAAAGTTATGAGGCAAATATAAAATGTTTTTTTTAAATAATAACACTTTTTTTTGAGGTTATTAACATTTTTTTCAACATTTATTTACGATTCATATTTATGATAAAACACATACTAAAACGTTGTAAACATAACGTTTTTATTTAAAAAATAATTTTAAGCAGTTGAAGTTATTAACATTTTATAAAAAGTCTTTTTTTGATATTATTACATTTTGTTAATAAAAATTAGTGCTTTTGTGATTTTTCTTGTAAAAAGTATTTTTTTTGAGTTATACTAACATCATTAAATTAGTAATATATATATATAGAATTTGAATAAAAATTAAGTGAAAACTTATGGGTGTCACTTTATTGATTGTGTTATATTCTTTTTTCTACTATGTGAAATGGAAAACAATACTAAATTACTAATTAAACAGAGGTAAAGGATGATTAAACAAAAAAGGGCGTAAAAAAAATCCTACATTTCTGTAGGATTTAATAAGTGGGCAATGAGGGGTTCGAACCCCCGACCCCCTCGGTGTAAACGAGGTGCTCTGAACCAGCTGAGCTAATTGCCCCAATAAAGCACAAATTTCTTAGTGCGATTGCAAATATACATCTGTTTTTGGTATTTACAAATAAATAACTAAAAAATTATATTATTTCTGAAACCACAAAGTTGCTACCGCCAATAAAAATCAAATCTTTATCCGAGGATTCGCATAATGCATTTTTGTATGCTTTTGAAACAGAGGCATATGTATTGCCAAATAATTGATATGATTTTGCTTTTTCTTGAAGTATAGTTACGCTCAAGCCTCGCTCGTTTTTTGGTTTGCAAAAATAATAATTGGCATTTTTAGGAAATAATGGCAAAATTGTTTCTAAATCTTTATCATTTACTACACCTAAAACAATATGTAATTGGTTGTATTTCTCTTTTTTTAATTGATTCATAACTATTTCAAGTCCATGTGAGTTGTGGGCCGTATCGCAAATAACTTTCGGATTTTGTTGCAACATTTGCCATCTTCCTTGTAAACTTGTGTTTTGGACTACATTCAAAATTCCGTTTTTTATATTTTCTTCTGAAATTTTGAAATCATATTTGAAGTTTCTAAAGGTTTCAATTACAGTTTTTTTGTTTTGGAATTGGTAGTCGCCTAAAAGTCCGCAAGGATAATCTGAATGGTTTTCATCCTGTGCAAAATAAATTTCCGAGTTGTTTTTCTTAGCCGCTTCTAAAAAAACAGATTTTGTTTCTGCAGTGTATTCTCCAATTACTACCGGAATAGTAGGTTTTATAATTCCCGCTTTTTCAAAGGCAATTTTTTCTAAAGTATCGCCCAAAAACTGTGTGTGGTCTTTTCCAATATTTGTAATTACTGACAGCAAAGGCGTTATTACATTTGTTGCATCCAGTCTGCCGCCCATTCCTACTTCAATAATAGCAATATCTACTTTTTTATCTGAATAATATTGAAAAGCCAGTCCAACAGTCATTTCAAAAAAACTTAATTCGGTTTTCTCAAAAAATGATTTATGTTTTAAAATAAATTGATGTACATAATTTTTTGAAATTTTCTTACCATTAATTGTAATCCGTTCTCTGAAATCTTTCAAATGAGGTGAAGTATATAAACCTACTTTATATCCTGCTTCCATAAAAACAGATGCAACCATACTACTTGTTGAACCTTTTCCGTTTGTACCAGCAACATGAATGGTTTTAAAATTTTTTTCTGGATGGTTCAAATGGGCTGTTAATAATAACGTATTGGTCAAATCTTCTTTATATGCTGCAGCACCAATGTTTTGAAACACGGGCAGTTGGTTAAAAAGCCAATTAATGGATGCTTTATAGGTCATATTTTTTTGATATTTTTAAAAATTTGGTCTTCAGTAAAATAAAATATACTTTTTTTAGTTTTATACTTTATAGAAAAATGTATCTTTATTGCAAATTTCAAAAAATTAATTAAGAATAGTATTACTTATGATCGGATTTTTTTTACAAACTACTGTAGACACTGTTGCACAAGCTGTAACAAATGTAGCTAATACCAATACAACCCCTGTTAACGAAGGAATATCGGTTTTTGAATTCATTTTAAAAGGTGGTTTTTTCTTAATTCCAATTATTATTTTGATGATTTATACTGTTTATTTGATAGTTGAAAGGTATTTATACATCACTAAAACCACAAAAAATGATGATTTTCTGCTTAAAGAAGTGCGTACACATTTAAATGGTGGAAATATAAATTTAGCAGTTGGTGCTGCAGAACGAGTAAATAATGCAACAGCAAGAGTTGTAAAAGAAGGAATTTTAACAATTGGAAGGCCTATTTCTGAAATTGAATCGAATATGGAACGTATGGCTCAAATTGAATTGGGCGAAATGGAACGTAAAATGGGTCAATTAGGTTTAATTGCTGGTATGGCGCCTACTTTAGGTTTCGTGGGAACAATTTCGGGAGTAATTAAAATTTTCTATAGCATTTCTATTACCGAAAACATTAGTATTGGAAATATTTCTGGAGGATTATACGAAAAAATGATTTCTTCAGGAGCTGGACTTATAGTGGGTTTAATTGCTTACGCTGGATATCATTTATTGAATGGGAAAATTGATCATTTTATGTTAAATGTTCAAAAACAAGTATTAGAATTTGTAAACATAATTCAGCGACCAAATGGCAATTAAAAGAAACAGACGATTTCATGCAGAAGTTCATGCGTCCTCTATGAGTGACATCATGTTCTTTTTGCTGTTGTTTTTTCTAATTATCTCAACATTGGCAAATCCGAATGTGATTAAAATGACGTTGCCAAAATCGAAAACAAACGAAAAAACAAACAAACAATTTATAAGTATTTCCGTTACGGAAGACAAAGCTTTTTTTATTGATAAACAACCTGTCAGTTTTGAAGAATTGGAAAAAGAATTGTTAGCCAAAATTGGTACAGATAAAGAACAAACTGTTGTAGTTCGAATTCCGTTTAACTTGCAAGTGCAAGATTTAGTTGATGTGCTTCAAATAGGAGTGAAGAACAATTTGAAGTTTGTAATTGCTACTAATCCCAAATAGAAAAAGACTTTTTTATTTAATATTTGCTTTTTATTATTTGTGTAATCTGTCTTTAAAAATTACTTTTGCATAACAACACATTTACATTATGTATAAATTATTTTTACGACCAATTCTTTTTTGTTTCGATCCTGAAAAAGTGCATTATTTCACCTTCGCATTGGTGAAATTTATTTCTAAAATCCCATTCGTTACTTCAATTATAAAAGCGATTTATGTTGTGGAAGACAAACGATTAGAAAGAGAAGTTTTTGGATTGAAATTTAAAAATCCAGTCGGATTAGCCGCAGGATTTGATAAAGATGCCAAATTGTTCAATGAATTATCAGATTTCGGATTTGGTTTTATAGAAATAGGTACACTAACACCAAAATCACAAGACGGAAATCCAAAGAAAAGATTGTTTCGTTTGAAATCAGATTCGGCAATTATCAACCGAATGGGTTTCAATAATGGCGGAGTAGAAGCAGCAATTTTGAGATTAAAAGAAAATAAAAACATTTTAATTGGCGGAAATATTGGTAAAAATAAAGTCACACCAAATGAAAATGCTATTGATGATTATGTAATTTGTTTTGAAGCCTTATATAATTATGTTGATTATTTTGCAGTTAATGTAAGTTCGCCCAATACACCAAATTTACGAGAGTTGCAAGAAAAAAAACCATTGACAAAATTATTGCAGACTTTACAAGATTTAAACAATACTAAAGTTAAGGCGAAACCAATTCTATTAAAAATCGCACCTGATTTAACTAACGAACAATTACTGGATATTATCGATATAGTCATTGTAACTAAAATTGCAGGTGTTATCGCAACCAATACAACCATTTCTCGTGACGGATTAACAGCTGAAAATAAGGAGGAAATGGGTGGACTTTCTGGAAAACCATTAACAAAACGTTCTACGGAAGTTATTCGTTTTTTATCTGAAAAAAGTAATAAATCTTTCCCAATTATAGGAGTAGGAGGAATTCACACGGCTGATGATGCTATCGAGAAATTAAATGCTGGTGCGAGTTTGGTGCAATTATACACAGGTTTCATCTACGAAGGGCCACAATTGATAAAAGACATTAATAAGAAGTTGTTAGGTTAATATGTCAATTCGACAATTAGTCATTATGACAATTATAGTTTATCTGCACATTGAAAATTGACACATTGAAAATTAAATAAGATGAAATTAGTCTTCGCATCCAACAACAAAAACAAAATTGCTGAAATTCAACATCAAGTGGGTTCTCAATTTGAAATTGTCTCTTTAGAAGAAATTGGTTGCTTTATAGATATTCCGGAAACGGCTGAAACAATTGAAGGAAATGCTATTTTGAAAGCTAATTATGTGACGGAGAATTTCGACTTACCCTGTTTTGCTGATGATACAGGTTTGGAAATAGAAGTTTTGAATAATGAACCAGGTGTATATTCGGCTCGTTATGCTGGCGAGCAAAAAAATGCAGAAGACAACATGAATTTAGTTTTACAGAAATTAGCTTTTGAAACCAACAGAAAAGCAAAGTTTAAAACTAGTATTGCTTTAAATATCAATAACCAACAATATATATTTGAAGGCGTCGTAAAAGGTGAAATTACTTTGAAAAAGTTAGGAAATCAGGGCTTTGGCTATGATCCGATTTTTCAACCTCAAGGATTTTCTACCACTTTTGCAGAAATGTCTTTGGAACAAAAATTAGAAATCAGTCATAGAGGAATTGCCATGCAAAAATTGATAGACTTTCTTAAAAACAAATAAAATGCATTGTTATTTTAATGTAACTAAACGAATTGTAACTTCTCTTGGTTGTTAAATAATCGTAACTTTCTGAAAATCAACAATAAACAAATTAGTTTAATCCGGTTTTTAATTCTACCTTTGCACCCAATTTAAAAATATATAATGAATAAATTTGAGCAATTAGGGTTAAACGAATCGTTGTTAAAAGCAATAAGTGATTTAGGATTCGAGACCCCGTCGGAAGTACAGGAGAAGGCTATACCACTATTATTGGAAGATGACACAGATATCGTCGCTCTTGCCCAAACAGGAACAGGAAAAACCGCAGCTTTTGGTTTTCCGCTAATCCAAAAAATTGACCCATTCAACAAGCAAACACAGGTTTTAATACTTTCTCCTACAAGAGAATTGTGTTTGCAAATTACAAACGAGATTAAATTATACTCAAAATACATCGACGGTTTATATACTGTTGCAGTATACGGTGGCGCGAGTATTCATGATCAAGCGCGTGATATTAAGCGAGGCGCACAAGTAATTGTGGCGACACCGGGTAGAATGCAAGATATGATTAACAGAGGCATGGTGAATATTAAAAACATCAGCATCTGTGTTCTTGATGAGGCAGACGAAATGTTAAACATGGGTTTCTATGAAGATATTACAAGTATCTTATCAGACACGCCAAAAGACAAAAACACATGGTTATTCTCGGCAACAATGCCGCAAGAAGTAGCCAGAATCGCTAAAGAATTTATGAGAAACCCACAAGAAATTACGGTAGGTCATAAAAACTCTAGTTCGGCAACTATTTCACACGAATATTATTTAGTTAATGCACGTGATAGATACGAGGGATTAAAAAGATTAGCTGATGCGAATCCAGATATTTTCTCCGTAATTTTTTGTAGAACAAAAAGAGATACACAAGCGGTTGCAGAAAAATTAATTGAAGACGGATATAATGCTGCTGCATTACACGGAGATTTATCGCAAGCACAACGTGATGGCGTAATGAAATCGTTCCGTGGAAGACAAATTCAAATGCTAGTTGCGACTGACGTGGCAGCTCGTGGAATTGACGTGGATAACATTACTCACGTAATCAATTATCAATTACCAGACGAAATTGAAACCTATACGCACCGTTCAGGTCGAACAGGTCGTGCCGGAAAATCAGGTATTTCGTTTGTAATTATTACAAAAAGTGAAATCCGAAAAATTCACTCTATTGAAAGAATTATCAAAACGAAATTCGAAGAGAAATCCATTCCTTCAGGTATGGAAATTTGTGAAATTCAGTTGTTACACTTAGCCAACAAAATTAAAGATACAGAAACAGATCATTCAATTGATACTTATTTACCTTCAATTATGGAATTGTTACAAGACATTCCTAAAGAAGAATTAATTAAGAAAGTAATTTCTGTAGAATTTAATCGTTTCTTAAACTACTATAAAAAATCGAAAGATTTAGCTTCTCAAGATGGTTCATCTAGTAGAGCTGAAATTCCATCTGATGGTACGGTTAGATATTTTATTAATATTGGTACAAGAGATGATTATGACTGGATGACTTTAAAAGATTATTTACGTGATACTTTACAAGTAGGTCAAGACGACGTATTTAAAGTTGATTGTAAAGAAGGTTTTTCTTTCTTCAATACTAATGCCGATTTGGCAGAAAAAGTAATGGAAGTTTTAAATGCTGTGAATATTAACGGCAGAAAAATTAACGTTGAAATTTCTAAAAACGACGGAGGCGGACGCAGAGACCATAATGGAAGAAGCGGTGGAAGATCTGGCGGAAGCGGTTTCTCAGGAAGACGTGAAGGCGGAAGTTCTGGTGGATACAGAGGAAATACTGGTGGTGGAAATCGCGAAGGTGGTGGATACAGAGGAAATTCTGGTGGAGGAAACCGTGAAGGCGGAAGTGGTTTCAGACCAAGAACTTCATCAACTGGCTCAAGCGATAGAAGATCTTCTTCATCTGATTCTCGCGATAGCGGAAGAAGAGGTGAAGGGCGTTCGTCATCATCTGAAGGTCGTTCAACAGAAAGAAGAAGTTCTGGCTTTGATAGCGCAAAAAGAACTCCAAGAAGATCAAACGACTAACTTTTTAGTTTAAATATAATAATCCCGATTCGTTTTTGCGTTTCGGGATTTTTTATGCTATCAAAAAATTGAACTTTCTTATAATCTTATGTTAACACTATTCAACATTAAAAATTAAATCTTATTTTTGTAAAAATATATTTTCGGATGAAAAAAATAGCTTTCCTTTTTTTAATTTTTAGCACCGTATTTGGGTTTTCTCAAACCGATTCTTTACAAATAAAAGTGAAAGGAAAAATTATTGATATAAAAACCAAAATGTCAATTGCTAGAGTAACGGTTTTGAATAAAAACACGACTGCTGTAGTATTGGCCTCTGAAGATGGCCAGTTTGAAATTTCAGCTAAAATTAATGATAAATTATTATTCTCTCATTTAGGATATACTTATGCTGAGGTAGAAGTGAATCAGAAATGGATGTCTGGAAATAAAATCATTTCATTAATTGAAAAGGAAAATGAAATTGAAACTGTTTTGGTAACCAGTTATACATTAACAGGTTATTTAGAAATTGACACAAAATTAATTCCTGTTAATGAGAATTATCGTTACAATATTGTGGGCTTAAATTTAGGTTACGAACCAGGAATGAAGGCTAAAAACGCCACCGAAAATTTATTAAAATCATTGTCAAATCCAGTAGATTTAGTGTATTCTTTATTTAATTCTAAAGAAAAGGATTTTAAAAAATTAATAAATTTAAAAAACGATACGCATTTTTCTGCCATTTTAAGTAGTAATACCAATAGAGAAGTTTTGGTGATGTTATTGCAATTAGATAAAAATGAAATTGATAAAATATTAGAAAAATGTAATTATTCTAAAAATTTCATTACCACAGCGAGTGATTTACAAGTATTAGACGCTTTAGCAACATCTTATAATGATTATAAAGTTTTGAAGAGAAACTAGTCAAAAGAGTCAAGTTGCTACTTACAACTGCTAACTAATTACTGAATACTATTTAAAAACTGCTTTTCAATGTAAGCAATATCTTTTATTGTTTTTCTGGTCCAATCCAATCGTTTTTCTAAAACTTCTTCTTCGGTAAGTTGCCAATTTATTTCCGATTGCCGCATTCTATTTGTAATATCTTGAATTACCAACGCCGCTGAAACGGAAATATTTAAGCTTTCAGTAAAACCAACCATTGGAATTTTAATAAAACCATCTGCTTGACGCATTACTTCTTCAGAAAGTCCATCAATCTCAGTTCCAAAAAAAATAGCTGATTTTTTCGAAACATCAAATGTATCCAGCATACAAGAATCATTATGAGGTGTGGTTGCAATTATTTGATAACCTTTTGCTCTTAAACTCGCCATACAACTTTTCATATCTTGATGTTGGTTAATGTCTACCCATTTTTCAGCGCCCATCGCAATTTGTTTATCAATTGCTTTTCCGTAACGTTGCTCTACAATATGTAAATTTTGAATACCAAAAACCTCACAACTTCTCATTACAGCACTAGTATTATGTAGTTGATAAACATCTTCCATAGCAATAGTAAAATGATTGGTTCTATTCTTTAGTACCTCTATAAATCTGTTTTTTCTGTTTTCAGACATGAAGTTTTCTAAATATTCTAATAAAGCGAGATTGTTTTTTGGCATTTTTTTTAATTTATCGCAAAGTAACAAAAATTATACAAAAGAAAATGGTTGAATTGTCACCATCAATTTTTGAATTTATATTATTTTTAAATTAATTTTTCAAAAAACACTTAACTAATTTCGGAAAACACCTCACTAATTACTAAATTTGCACCTTTACAAACAACAAAACATCATGCAATTAACCGAATTAAATGCCGTATCGCCAATTGATGGACGCTACAGAGGTAAAACAAAATCGTTATCAGCTTATTTTTCGGAAGAAGCTTTAATCAAGTACAGAGTTTTAGTTGAAGTAGAATATTTTATATCTATGTGTGATTATGATGTACCTCAATTACAAGGTGTAGATAAAAATGTGTATGGAAAATTGAGAAGCATTTATGAAAACTTTTCAACGGATGATGCGCTTTGGATTAAAGAAACAGAAAAAACTACCAACCACGATGTAAAAGCGGTTGAGTATTTCATAAAAAAGAAATTTGACGAATTTGGATTGGAAAAATTTAAAGAATTTATTCACTTCGGATTAACGTCTCAGGATATTAATAATACTGCGATTCCGCTTTCTACAAAAGTAGCTTTTGAAAATGTGTATTTACCAAGTTTAATAGCAATTGTTCAGAAGTTAAAAGAACTTTCTGTAGAATGGGCAAATATTCCTTTATTGGCTCGTACTCACGGGCAACCTGCATCTCCAACACGTTTAGGAAAAGAAATTTTAGTTTTTGTAGAAAGAATAGAAGAGCAAATGCGTTTGTTGTTCAATGTGCCTTTTGCGGCTAAATTTGGAGGCGCAACTGGAAATTACAATGCGCACAAAGTAGCCTATCCTAACCACGATTGGAAAGCCTTCGGTTCGCAATTTGTTGAAGAAAATTTAGGATTACGCCATTCTTTTCCAACTACTCAAATTGAACATTACGATCATTTTGCCGCGTTTTTCGATGCATTGAAGCGTATAAATACAATAATAATCGATTTAGATAGAGATATTTGGACCTACGTTTCTATGGATTATTTCAAGCAAAAAATTAAAGCTGGTGAAATAGGTTCTTCTGCTATGCCACATAAAGTAAACCCTATTGATTTTGAAAATTCAGAAGGAAATTTAGGAATTGCAAATGCTATTTTTGAACATTTATCTGCAAAATTACCACTT
Source organism: Chryseobacterium gleum (assembly GCA_945897915.1). Taxonomy (GTDB): domain Bacteria; phylum Bacteroidota; class Bacteroidia; order Flavobacteriales; family Flavobacteriaceae; genus Flavobacterium. The sequence goes on from CAMDGB010000010.1 coordinate 19,941, forward strand.
TCAAGATTACAACGTGATTTAACTGATAGTACCGTTTTACGTAATATTGGTGTGCCAATTGGACATACGCTTATTGCATTTGAAGCAACATTAAAAGGGTTGAATAAATTATTATTAAACGAAGTAAAATTCGCTGAAGATTTAGAGAAAAATTGGGCGGTTGTTGCAGAAGCAATTCAAACGATTTTACGAAGAGAAGGCTATCCAAATCCTTACGAAGCACTAAAAGATTTAACAAGAACGAATACAATTATCAATAAAGAATCAATACATGCGTTTATTGAGTCGTTGAACGTTTCTAACGATATTAAAACAGAATTAAAAGCGATTACGCCAAGTAATTATTTGGGAATATAATGATTGAATTAGTTTCAAGAAAATAAGTTTAAATCCTGCTTCATTTTAGTGGGATTTTTTATAAGAACTCACCATGTTGAGTAATATCTAAGCCTAATTCTTCCTTTTCAGTACTTACACGTAATGGCGTAATTTTATTTACTACATAAAACAAAAAGTACGACATTCCAAATGAAAAGGCAGATACAATTAGTAATACAATAACATGGTTTATAAACAATTTGGTTTCACCAAAAAACAATCCTTGGTTTTCAATAGCCGGATTAATTGCTTTTGAAGCGAATACAGCTGTTAATAACATGCCAATCATTCCGCCAACACCATGGCATCCAAAAACATCTAAAGCATCGTCAATTTTACCTTTTGGAAAATTAATAACCACAATATTACTGATAATACTACTTACAATTCCAATAAAAATTGCATGTGGCATGCTCACATATCCTGCAGCCGGAGTTATAGCTACTAAGCCAACAACAGCCCCTATACATGCTCCCTTAGCTGAAATTTTATGTCCAAGAATTTTATCCCAAAACACCCAAGCCATTGAGGCAGCAGCAGCAGCAATGGTTGTAGTAGATAAAGCCTGAACAGCCAATCCGTTTGCACCTAGTGCAGAGCCAGCATTAAACCCAAACCATCCAAACCATAATAAACCAGTTCCTAGTAAAACATATGTAATTCGGGCCGGACTTGTTTTTTGATTTTTTCTTTTACCCAAAAATATCGCTCCAGCCAGTGCAGCCCATCCTGCACTCATATGTACCACTATTCCTCCTGCAAAATCTAAAATTCCCATTTTAAAGAAAATTCCATTTGGATGCCAAGTACAATGTGCTAAAGGTGTATAAATAAAAATAATGAATAAAACCATAAACAATAAATACGCCCAAAAACTAATTCTCTCTGCAAATGCTCCCGTGATTAATGCTGGTGTAATGATTGCAAACTTTGCTTGAAAAAGCGCAAATAAAAGTAATGGAATTGTAGGCGCTAATTCCCAAGAAGAATTAATGCCAACATTATTGAAAAAAATATTTTGGGAAGGATTACCAATTATTCCGTAAATAGACTCTCCAAATGATAAACCAAAACCAATTATTACCCAAAGTATACTGACAATAACCATAGCCATAAAACTTTGAAGCATGGTGCTAATTACGTTTTTCTTGCCTACCATGCCGCCATAGAAAAACCCTAAACCAGGTGTCATTAGTAAAACTAAAGCCGATGCCACAATCATCCAAGCGGTATCTCCTGTGTCAAATTTTGGAGTATTAAAAGTGGTTCCTTGAGAAGTATTATTATTAATGAATAATGTTGTGATTAATAATAGTAATAATATTGCCGCTAAAAAATATTTTCTTATCATGTGATTTCATTTCAAATAGGTTATAAAATTAAGATACACAATTTTAAAACACAACTTTTAATTTTTTTTTATCGAATTATTAAACGGAGTTTCTAATTCCTATAAATTAATAATTTTTAATTAAAAAAATGAGAATAGTTACTATTTTTTAAAGGGACTATTTTTAATTTTTCTATGTTACTGGTAGTTCTATAAGCACAAAAAAAACCATTCCGGTAAATTGGAATGGTTTTACTACTTTTAGACCTGATAGGTTTAAAAACCTGTCAGGTCTATATATTAAATGCTATCTCGAATAATTCGGAGCTTCTTTAGTTATTGTAACATTATGTGGGTGACTTTCACTTATTCCGCTTGAGGTTAATCGAACAAATCGACTAGTGGCTTGTAAAGTTTCTATGTTTTTAGCACCACAATAACCCATTCCGGCACGAAGACCGCCAATAAATTGTTGCATACTTTCGTTTAATTCTCCTTTATAAGGAACACGACCTACAATACCTTCTGGGACTAATTTTTTAACATCATCTTCGACATCTTGGAAATACCTGTCTTTTGAACCTTCCTCCATAGCTTCTACTGAACCCATTCCTCTGTATGATTTGAATTTTCTTCCTTCAAAAATAATAGTTTCTCCCGGAGATTCTTTAGTTCCTGCCAACATCGAACCTAACATTACACATGAAGCACCAGCAGCCAAAGCTTTTGGGATATCTCCAGTATATCGAACACCTCCGTCAGCAATTACTGGAATTCCAGTTCCTTCTAATGCGGCAGCCACTTCTAAAACGGCAGAAAATTGAGGAAAACCAACACCAGCTACTATACGAGTCGTACAAATAGAACCAGGTCCGATTCCAACTTTTACAGCATCAGCGCCATTTTCTACTAGATATAATGCAGCTTCTGGCGTAGCAATGTTTCCAACAACTACATCTAATTCAGGGAATTTGTTTTTTACTTGTTTTAATACATCAACCACCCCTTTTGTATGTCCGTGTGCCGTGTCAATAATAACAGCATCTACACCCGCTTTGACCAAGGCTTCTGCTCTTTCAAGCATATCAGATGTAACGCCTAAAGCAGCAGCCACTCGTAAGCGACCATATTTGTCTTTATTTGCGTTTGGTTTTTGGGTAAGTTTTGTAATATCTCTAAAAGTAATTAATCCAATTAATTTAAAATTTTCATCAACAACTGGTAATTTTTCAATTTTACTTTCTTGAAGAATTTCTTCTGCTGCAGCTAAAGTTGTTCCTTTTCCAGCAGTAACTAAATTTTCAGAAGTCATGACTTCTGTTATGGCACGAATATTTTCTTTTTCAAATCGCAAATCTCTATTAGTTACAATTCCTTTCAAAATACCCTTTTCATCTACTACCGGAATACCGCCAATGCCAAATTCTCTCATCGCATTTTTGGCATCACCTACATTTGCTGTTAAAGGTAATGTTACAGGATCTAAAATCATTCCGCTTTCTGCACGTTTCACTTTTCTTACTTCTGCAGCTTGTTGCGCAATAGTCATATTTTTGTGTAATACGCCTATGCCGCCTTCTTGCGCCATAGCAATAGCCATCGCACTTTCTGTAACTGTATCCATTGCAGCGGAAACAATTGGTGTATTTAAGGTAATGTTTTTACTAAATTTCGATTGAATAGAAACTTCTCTTGGAAGTATTTCTGAGTAATTTGGAATTAAAAGAACATCGTCATACGTAAGTCCTTCTCCTATAATTTTTGTAGTGTGTGCTTTCATGCTGCAATTGAAGTTAAATTGCGTGCAAATATAAGAAAAAGTTAGTTGTAAATCATAATTTATTTCAAAAACAATTACATTTTTCTATTTAATCAATGATATAAGTTTATTTTTAATGAAACGCTCCAAACAATTTTGTAGCTTCGTTATAAGCACTTTCAAAACTCATTGGACTGGTGTTGGTGTTTTCTTTTTTGGTGGTAAAATAGGATAATAACTTTTCGGTTGGCATGTTCCCGGTTAAGTCGTCTTTAGCCATTGGACATCCGCCAAATCCTTGAATAGCGCCATCATATCTTCGGCAACCTGCTTCGTATGCCGCATCTATTTTTTCAAACCATTTGTCTTGCGTGGTATGTAAATGGGCTCCAAATTCAATATTTGGATATCTAGGTATTAAATTACGAAATAAATAATCAATAACTTCAGGTGTAGAAGAGCCAATTGTATCGGAAAGCGATAAAATTTTTACGCCCATTTTAGCTAATTTTTCTGTCCAGTTACCTACAATTTCAACGTTATACGGATCGCCATAAGGATTTCCAAACCCCATAGAAATATAAGTCACAACTTCTTTGTTAGATTTGTCAGCAATTTCAAGTATTTCTTGCAAAGTTATTAAGCTTTCAGAGATGGTTTTGTGCGTATTACGCATTTGAAAATTTTCAGAAATAGAAAACGGAAAACCGAGATATTGTATTGCTTTATGTTTTGATGCTGTTTCTGCCCCTAGAGTATTGGCAACAATGGATAATAATTTACTTTGTGTTTGCGATAAATCCAATCGTTCCAATACTTCAGCGGTGTCTTGCATTTGCGGGATGGCTTTTGGAGACACAAAACTCCCGAAGTCTAGCGTATCAAATCCTACTCGCAATAAAGATTGAATATATTGTACTTTTTTTTCGGTAGGAATAAACATTTTAATGCCTTGCATGGCATCGCGTGGACATTCGATAATTTTTATTACTTTCATAAGAAAGTCAAAGATAAGTAAAACTTTATTTTTTACAAATATGTTTTTAATGCAATGAAGCTAAACGTTTGAAGTGTTAAAAAAAAATTATTAAAAACGTTTTTTTATTTATACTTTTGCACCACAAATTAAGTATTAAATTATGGTTAAAGATTTATTTGAAAGAATACAGCAAAATAAAGGACCTTTAGGGAAATGGGCTTCACAAGCAGAAGGTTATTTCGTATTTCCAAAGTTGGAAGGTGAATTGGGTCCAAGAATGCAATTTCAAGGTAAAAATATATTAAACTGGAGTTTGAATGACTATTTAGGTTTAGCCAATCATCCAGAAGTTCGTAAAGCAGATACTGAAGCAGCAGCTCAATATGGTGCGGCATACCCTATGGGCGCTCGTATGATGAGTGGACACACCAAGTATCACGAACAATTAGAAGAAGAATTAGCAGCTTTCGTGATGAAAGAATCAGCTTATTTATTGAATTTTGGTTACCAAGGGATTTTATCTACAATTGATGCTTTGGTTAATAGAAATGATGTTATTGTTTATGATGTAGATGCTCATGCATGTATTATTGACGGAGTTCGTTTACACAGTGGAAAACGCTTTACTTACAAGCACAATGACATTGAAAGTATGGAGAAAAACTTACAACGTGCTACAAAATTAGCTACCGAAACTGGTGGTGGTATTTTGTTTATTACGGAAGGTGTTTTTGGAATGCGAGGACAACAAGGTAAGTTAAAAGAAATTGTAGAAATGAAGAAAAAATACAATTTCCGTTTGTTAGTTGATGACGCGCATGGTTTTGGTACGCTAGGTAAAACAGGTGCTGGAGCGGGAGAGGAGCAAGGTTGTCAAGACGGAATTGATGTGTATTTTTCAACTTTTGCCAAATCAATGGCAAATATCGGTGCTTTTGTGGCTGCTGATAAAGATATTATTGATTATTTAAAATATAATTTACGTTCGCAAATGTTTGCTAAAGCATTGCCGATGATTCAAACAATTGGTTCGTTGAAACGTTTGGAATTATTACGTAATTCATCTGAAATTAAAGATAAATTATGGGTAAATGTTAATGCGTTACAAAATGGTTTAAAAGAAAAAGGATTCAATATTGGCGATACAAACACTTGTATTACGCCAGTTTACTTAGAAGGTTCTATTCCAGAAGCTATGATTATGGTAAATGATTTAAGAGAAAACTACAGTATTTTCTTATCTATAGTAGTATATCCGGTTATTCCTAAAGGGATGATTTTGTTAAGAATGATTCCAACCACAACGCATACTTTAGAAGATATTGATGAAACGTTAACCGCTTTTGAAGCCATACGTGAAAAATTGGAAAACGGCACTTACAAAAAAATTGCCGAATCAACAATTACCGATAAATAGAAAATAATATTTCTAAAATTTAAAAAGCGTTGATTGATTTTGGCGCTTTTTTTATTCTTCTTATTTTGAGTCACTTAAAAGTGCAAAAAGGATAAATTTATTGTAATGTTGATCAAATATTAATAAAAAATGAATTTTAGGCACAAATAAAATTGTTTTATCCTTTATGAAATGATATATTTGTCCGTTTTTAAAGAAAATAACTTAAATAAACTATAATGCAGAACAAAGGACTAATTAAATTCTTCGCAATCATTTTTACGATTGCTTGTATCTACCAACTTTCTTTTACGTTTGTTGCTAACGGAATTGTAAAAGATGCGAAAGAATTTGCGAAAGGAGATTCTCAAAAAGAATTAAACTATTTAAAATCATTAAAGAAAAAAGAAGTATTTAACTTAGGTTTTACTAGCTTTACTTATGAGCAAATAGAAAAACAACAAATCAATAAAGGATTAGATTTAGAAGGTGGTATTAACGTAACTTTAGAAGTTTCTGTTAAAGACGTTTTAAAAACGTTATCAAACAACTCTAAAAATCCTACATTTAATAGCGCTTTAGAAAGAGCTACAAAAGATAGAAAAGGAAATCAAGATTATTTAGATGCCTTTTTTGATGCTTTTGCTGCAGAATCTAACGGAACGATAAAAATGGCTTCTGCTGAAGCATTCTACAATAGAACATTTGAGGAAATACAGTTAAATATGACTGACGATCAAGTGAAAGTAATTTTGAAAAAGAAAGTTGCTGAATCTATTGAAAGTGCTTATAAAGTATTAACAAAACGTATTGATAAATTTGGAGTAGCGCAACCAAACATTCAAAAAATTGGTGAAACTGGAAGAATTTTAGTTGAGTTACCAGGTGCAAAAGATTTAGATAGAGTTGAAAAATTATTATCTCAAACCGCACAATTAGAATTTTGGGAAACTTTAAAACCAGAAGAATTAGGTAATTTCTTTACAGCTGCTAATGATGCTTTAAAAGCCACTGAGAAAAAACCTGCTGCAGCTGTAGCTGTTGTAGATACCAATAAAGCGGTTGATGCAAAATCTAAAGTAAATGAATTATTAGGCGATAAAAAAGACACAGCTAAAAAAGCAGCAAAAGATTTAGGGCCTTTATTTGAAAATGCAATTCCTAGTCCATCTGGATTAATCGGGTATAATGTTAAAGATACAGCTACAATCAACTCGTATTTAAAAAGATCAGAGATTAGAGCTTTATTGCCAGCAACGGCTTCAAACGCAAAATTTGCTTGGGGAAAAACAACTTCTAAAGCAGAAGATGTTACAGAATTGTATGTTTTAAAAGGAACTGCAGACGGTGTTGCGCCATTATTAGGTAACGCCATTACAGATGCTAGTGCTGATTTTGACCAATTTGGTAAACCTGCTGTAAGTATGCAAATGAATCCAGTTGGATCTAGAAAATGGGAACAATTAACAGGTGACATTGCTAAAAATGGAAATCAAGTTTGTATTGTTTTAGATAATGTTGTGTATTCTGCAGCTACTGCAAAAGCAGCTATTTCTGGTGGTCAAACGCAAATTTCAGGTGCCTTCACATTAGAAGAAACTGCTGATTTAGAAAATGTATTAAGAGCAGGTAAATTACCAGCTAAAGCAGATATTGTTCAAAAAGCAGTAGTTGGACCATCTTTAGGTCAAGAAGCTATTGACAATGGAATTTTATCTTCAATTATTGGATTGTTATTAGTTTCTTTCTGGATGGTTTTCTATTACGGAAGAGCAGGTTGGTATGCTAATGTTGCCTTATTATTAAACTTAGTATTGTTATTTGGTGCCATGGCTAACTTTGGTTTTGTATTAACTTTACCAGGTATTGCAGGTATCGTATTGACAATGGGTACAGCAGTTGATGCAAATATTATTATCTACGAAAGAGCAAAAGAAGAATTAAGAGCTGGTTTATCTTTAGAAAATGCAGTAGTTACTGCTTTTGGATGGAAAGGCGCTATGCGCTCCATTATTGACGCCAACGTAACACACATTTTAACAGGTACAATTTTATATATTTTTGGAGAAGGTATGATTAGAGGTTTTGCCATTACATTATTAATTGGTATTTTAACTTCATTATTTACCTCAATTTTTATCGCGCGTTTCTTTATTGATGGAGATATTGCAAAAGGGAGAAGTCTAAAATTCTCAACAAATATTACTAAAAATTGGTTTACAGGATTCAACTTCGATTTCTTAAAAATCAAGAAATTTACTTATGCATTCTCTTTAGTAGTTTGTATTGGTAGTTTCATTTCTTTCTTTACAAATGGTTTTGATCAAGGTATTGACTTTGTAGGAGGAAGAACATTCCAAGTACAATTTGACCAAAAAGTATCTTCAGAAGAGGTTTCAAATGCGCTTTCTACTGCTGAGTTTTTTAACAGAGCTGAAGCGAAAACATTTGGAAACGACAATCAATTGAAAATTACTACAAAATATAAAATCGACAAGCAAGGTGTTGAGGTTGATAAAGAAGTTAACGAAAAATTATATGCAGGATTGAAAAAATTCTTTGCTAAAGAAATTTCTTACGATCAGTTTACTAACACACAAGAAGGAAAACAATTTGGGGTATTACAAGCCATGAAAGTTGGACCTTCAATTGCAGATGATATTAAAACAAATGCATATTGGGCAGTATTAGGAGCCATGTTATTGGTTTGTTTATACTTAATAATTTCGTTCAGAAAATACCAATATTCATTAGGAGCAATTGCTGCGGTTGCGCATGACGTTATTTTTGTATTAGGAATTTATTCTTTATTGTACAAATACATGCCGTTCCATATGGAAATTGACCAACACTTTATTGCTGCAATTCTAACAGTAATTGGATATTCTATGAATGATACTGTAATTGTGTTTGATAGGGTTCGTGAATTCTTAGGTGGAAAATCACACCATGGTAATTTCAATAAAATTGTAAACGACTCTGTAAATACTACATTATCACGTACATTAAATACATCTTTAACGATGATTATGGTATTAGCCATTATGTTTGTGTTTGGAGGCGATTCAATCCGTGGATTTATCTTTGCGATGTTAATAGGAATAATAGTAGGAACGTATTCTTCATTATTTATTGCAACACCAGTATTAGTAGATACGATGTCAGCATCAGATAAAAAAAGAATTGAATCAGAACACAACGTATAATTTTGTGTTATAATATATGTAAAACGTCCCGATGAAAATCGGGACGTTTTTTTTGTTATAAGTTTATAAAAAGAAATTATAAATGCTGCTGTTTTAAATAATCCACGGCAAATCTTCCTTCATTGAATAACAAATCTAAAATGGATAAATTGTTTATGAATCCGTGCTTGTTATCAAAAACTTGTGTGTAAGGTTCAAAAGTATTTGTGTCCTTTTTGCCATTTACCAAATAGCGAAAATCAGTTTTATCAGTAACTTTATGTAAATATTCGGTTGTTTTTTCAAAAGGTATTGAAATGCCTAATGCCGCATTTACCAATTCAAAAACTTCAAAGTTTAAATCTAACATAAACTCTTGTTTTTTTTCAAATATTGGTTGTAAATCATCAATAAAGTAATCGTAAAATGGTGAATTCTTATAAGCGGCTTCTAGAGATTTAAAATGGTTTTTTTGCCAATAGTTCTGATTGTCTATTTTGATGTCTTTAAAGTTGCTATTTGCACTGTCATGCTTCACTGGAATGTTTAATATTTGAATTCCATTCGGACTATAAATGTACATTCGGTTTCTGTTGGTTTGTTTTTGAAAAGTGTCTTCCACTTCAAAAGTTACAGATTTTGCATGAATCATCGCAATATAATGACTTATAGATGGAAAGTAGGTGGGGTAAATTAAAATATCCTTCTGATTCATAATTTTGTTTTAATTAAAAAAGAGTTGCAAACTAAATCACAACTCTTAAATTATTTAAAGTAAATCTCCCTCTTTTTTCTTTTTCTTACTTCTATACCAATCCCAGGCAAAATATCCTGCTAAAGCAATTAAGAAAAACTTGAAATACGATTCTGGTTGACCTTCGCCACTTACTGTTGTAAAGAAACGTTCGGTTCTGAATTTATTTAGTAAACCTTTTGCATTCCAATCTAAACTCATCCATATAAAAATTGGTTTTCCAACAATATGATCTGCTGGTGTGTAACCAAAATAACGCGCATCTAACGAATTATGTCTGTTGTCTCCCATCATCCAATAATAATCTTGTTCAAAGGTGTAGGAATTAGCTATTTTTCCGTTTATTTTAATTTCGTTGCCATTTACATCTAGCTTATTTCCTTCATATTCTGTAATGATAATTTTATATAAGGGTAATGTTTCTCTGTTTAAAGCTACTGTTTTACCCGCTTGTGGAATATAAATTGGACCAAAATTATCTCCATTCCAATTATTAGTTACAGAAGGATTTCCGTCCTTAAAATCAGGAAATACGCCGTCTTCTACTTTTTTGTTTATCATTCTTTTTACAGAAGTAATACCGCTAATTGATTTTAATTTTTCTGCGTTTTCAAAAGTTAATGCTTGAACATAAAGTGTGTCGTTAGTTATCATTCCTGCCGGATCAGTAACTTTCATTTCTCTTAAAATTGTTTCAAAATCAACTGCTGTTTTGCCATCAGTACTAATTTTGTAAGAATACTGTGGTTTTGCTCTTTCAGGTAAAATTAATTCTTTACCGTTTATGAAAACAATTCCATTTTTAATTTGCAAACTGTCACCGGCAATACCAACGCAACGTTTTACATAATTTGTTTTTTTATCACGAGGTTTGTCAATTCTTTCTTTTGCTGGTAAATACATATTTGCTAGCGTATCTCTTGGCCAATTGAAAACAACAATATCGTTATTTTTTATTTTTTCTAAAGCTGGAAACCTAAAATAAGGCAATTGTGGTTTGCTTAAATAAGATAGTTTTTTTACAATTGGAATAGAATCGTGTACCATTGGCGCAGCAATTGGCGTCATAGGTGTTCTAGCTCCATAATGAAACTTACTTACGAATAAAAAATCACCAATTAATAATGATTTTTCTAACGATGAAGAAGGAATCACAAAGGGTTGAATAAAATAAGTATGCACAAATGTAGCTACAATTAAAGCAAAAGTTAAAGATCCTAAAGTGTCTAGAGTTTTTGTTGCTGGTTTGGTATCGCGTTCGGCTTCGTATGAAACTTCTTGCGTGTAATTTATATAACCAATATACAATCCGAAAGTAATAACTCCCAACCACATATCCGCAGTAGATTTCTTACCGAAAGTACGTAAAGTTTCAATCCAAATTACTGGTAAAATTAATAAGTTAATTACTGGTAAAAACAGTAAAAATACCCACCATTTTGGTCGATTTATAATTTGCATTAAGACAATTCCGTTATAAACAGGAACAAAGGCTTCCCAAGCTTTTTTACCTGCTTTTATGTATAATTTCCAAGTGCAAATTGCGTGTAAAGTACTAATTATTAATACTGTAATAATCCAAATTGATATGTCCATAGTTTTTGTTTTTTTTAAATCGTAAATCGTAAATCGTAAATAATACTTATATCCTCAAAACGTCTTTCATAGTGAAAACGCCTTTTTTGCCAATGAGCCATTCTGCTGCAATGACAGAACCTAATGCAAAACCTTCTCTGCTGTGCGCCGTGTGTTTAATTTCAATTTGATCCACTTTGCTGTCGTAAAAAACTGAGTGAGTTCCGGGTACGTTTTCTATTCTTTTGGCGTCAATATAAATTTGATTTGCAGTTGGATTTTCTATTGTCCAATTAACATAATCGGTATTTTCTATAATTCCGTTTGCCAAACTTATTGCTGTTCCGCTTGGTGAATCTAACTTTTGTATATGGTGAATTTCTTCCATTGAAATTTTGTAATCAGTCAGGTTTTTCATCATTTTTGCTAAATAATTATTTATTTCGAAAAATATATTTACACCTAAACTAAAGTTCGAAGCATAAATAAAACTTCCGTTTTTTTCATGACATAAATCTACCATTTCTGCGTAGTTTTCTAACCAGCCAGTAGTTCCTGAAATTACAGGAATATTTTGGTTTAAACATTCCGAAATATGACTAACAGCTTTAGTTGGAACACTAAAATCTATTGCAATGTCAGCATTTTTAATGCCTTCAAAAGTGTCTGATCTATCTTTCCTTAGTACAATTTCATGACCACGTTCTAAAGCAATTTTCTCAATTACTTTTCCCATTTTACCGTAACCTAATAATGCTATTTTCATATTGATTAGTTGTTGTTTTAAATAAAATGTTACGAAAAAAAACGTTAAAATTGATAGGTTAATGTAAATCCAACATTTTGATTAAACGTGTATGGATTGGGCTGTAAATCTGGTTTTAATGATAAATCGTCATTCACGTTAAATTGCAATAAATGAGCGGCTACATTTGCTTCTACAATATTTAAAATGTACAAACCCGCAGTAATAAGAACTGATAAATCTCTATTTTTTTGATAGAATTTTTGTCCTCTAATGACACTTTCTGTACTTAGTTTTCCATATAATGGATCAGAAGTGTCAATTTCACCACCGTTTGCTATTCGTTTTTTGTATTCGTCTCGGTATAGATTGTGTTTTTTATTATTATCCATAATAAAGTAAACCCCAGCACCTATGGCACCGTAAACTATAGGAATTTTCCAATATTTTTTATTATATGCTTGACCTAATCCTGGTAAAATAGCAGAATAAAAAGCTGCTTTTGCTGGAGATAACGGATTGATGTCGGACTTTACTATATCTTTAGTTTCAATTTTTAATTCTTTCTTTTGAGCTATAGAAAATGGGCTACCCAAAAATAGTAAAATAAATATGTAAAGAAATCGAGTCACTAGTTGTTGATTAATTTCATGATTCTATTAAAATCTTCTTCTGAATGAAAAGGAATTGCTATTTTGCCTTTACCATTTGGCGCTACATTAATATCAACTTTTGCACCAAAAAAGTTGGCAAATGTTTTCTTTTGTTCTGTTGCAATTTCAAATGATTTTGTAGCAGCCGTTTTACTTGATTTTGGTTTTAATCCTTCTTGGTATTTTTTAACTAACGCTTCTGTATCTCTAACAGAAAGGTTTTGAGTTACTACTGTATGATAAATAGTACTTTGCGCTTCTTGATTTTCAATGTTTATTAATGCTCTTCCATGTCCCATTGAAATAAATCCATCTCTCATTCCTGTTTGAATAATCGGATCTAGTTTTAATAAACGTAAATAGTTAGTAATGGTTGAGCGTTTTTTTCCAACACGCTCACTCATTTCTTCCTGCGTTAAATTAACTTCTTCAATTAATCTTTGGTACGAAATGGCAACTTCGATTGGGTCTAAATCATGTCGTTGAATGTTTTCAACCAATGCCATTATTAGCGATTCATTATCGTTTGCCAATCTAATGTAGGCAGGAATAGTAGAAAGTCCTAATAATTTTGAAGCCCGTAATCTTCGTTCTCCAGAAATTAATTGGTATTTATTAAATTCTAATTTTCTAACAGTAATAGGTTGAATAACACCAACTTCTTTAATAGATTTTGCTAATTCTTGAAGTGTATCTTCATTGAAATTAGTTCTAGGTTGAAACGGATTTATTTCAATAAAATTAATATCAAGTTCGATGATGCTACCTACAACTTTGTCAGCATTTTTATCTTCTACAGACTTAATGTCATTAAAAGGATCATTTAAAAGTGCCGAAAGCCCTCTTCCTAACACAGGTTTTTTTACTGCTTTTGTCATTAGTTACTAGTGTTTTTCTTGATAATTTCTTCTGCTAAATTTAAGTAATTTGCAGCGCCTTTACTTGTTGCATCATAGTTTATAATACTTTCTCCAAAACTAGGCGCTTCACTTAATTTAATATTTCTTTGAATAATAGTTGAAAAAACCATATTATTAAAATGCTTTTGAACTTCTTCAACTACTTGATTTGATAAACGTAAACGGGTATCGTACATAGTTAATAGTAATCCTTCAATATCTAAACTTGGATTGTGAATTTTTTGCACACTTTTTATAGTGTTTAATAGTTTTCCTAATCCTTCTAACGCAAAATATTCACATTGGATGGGAATTACAACACTATCAGCAGCGGTTAATGCATTTAATGTCAATAAACCTAAAGAAGGAGCACAATCTATAATTACATAATCATATTTTTCTTTAATTTTCTTTAATGCTTGTTTCAGCATGTATTCTCTGTTTTCTTTGTCAACCAATTCAATTTCTATGGCAACTAAATCAATATGTGCAGGTATAATCCAAACATTTGGTGCACTAGTAGGGATAACGCCCTCTTCTGCTGTATTGCTATGTTCTATTATTTGGTAAGTGCCAATTTCTACATTTTCCACGTCAATTCCTAACCCCGAACTTGCATTTGCTTGAGGGTCGGCATCTATTATTAGCACTTTTTTCTCTAAGGCCCCTAATGAAGCAGCAAGATTAATTGAAGTGGTTGTTTTTCCTACTCCTCCCTTTTGATTGGCAATTGCAATGATTTTACCCATTTTTTCTTTTAAAAATTTAGAAGTGTAAAAATACAATTATTTATGGTATTACCAACCCAATTTTATTAACAATACGTTAAAGTCTTTATTTCAGGATATCTTTGCTTTAAAAATTATTTTTTTTGTAAATTTGACAAATAAATTATTTATAGTGATAGAAGAAAAAGTAATTTTAGTTGATACAAATGACAATCCAATTGGATTGATGAATAAACTTGAAGCACATGAAAAAGCAGTTTTGCACAGGGCGTTTTCTGTTTTTATTTTAAATGATAAAAATGAGTTGATGTTGCAACAACGGGCACATCTTAAATATCATTCCCCATTATTATGGACCAATACTTGCTGTAGTCATCAGCGAGAAAACGAAACAAACATTCAAGCTGGCACAAGGCGTTTACGTGAAGAAATGGGTTTTGAAACAGAATTGAAAGAAATGTTCCATTTTATTTATAAAGCACCATTTGATAACGGGTTAACAGAACACGAATTAGATCATGTGATGCTTGGTAATTACAATGACACGCCATTTATCAATAAAGATGAAGTAGAAAGTTGGAAATGGATGAAGATTGAAGATGTTAAAAATGACATGATTATGAATCCGAATCTTTACACGGTTTGGTTTAAAATAATATTTGAAGAATTTTATCATCATTTTGATGACAACAAATAAATAAATGAAAGTAACAGTAAGTAGAAAAGCACATTTTAATGCGGCTCATAGGTTATATCGAAAAGATTGGTCGATGGAACAAAATAATGCCATTTTTGGCAAATGTAATAACCCAAATTATCATGGGCACAACTACGAATTAATTGTAAGTGTGACAGGTGAAATTGATCAGGAAACAGGTTTTGTAATTGATGTTAAAATTTTATCAGATTTAATAAAAGAACATATTGAAAATGCGTTTGATCATCAAAATTTGAATTTAGATGTTCCCGATTTTGAAAATTTAAATCCAACTGCCGAAAATATTTCAGTTGTAATTTGGAAAAAATTAAGAACGCACATTAACTTAAATATTGATTTAGAGGTAGTTTTGTATGAAACACCACGTAATTTTGTAACTTATAGAGGCGAATAGATGTTATTTTACCCATTACTTTTTGAACCCATTTTTAAAGAACGAATTTGGGGTGGTACCAAACTAAAAGAGGTATTATATAAGTCTTTTGATCGCCTCCAAATTGGCGAAAGCTGGGAATTATCAACTGTAGAAAATGATATTAGTGTTGTAGCTAATGGAGCGTTTAAAGGATTAAATTTAAATCAATTAATCGATAAATATCCCGCAGAAATATTAGGCGTGAATTCCATTCAAAATTTCGGTAATAATTTTCCTTTACTTTTTAAGTTTTTAGATGCTAAAGAAGATTTATCTATTCAAGTTCATCCAAATGATAAATTGGCAAAAGAACGCCACGATTCTTTTGGTAAAACAGAAATGTGGTATGTGATGCAAGCTGATGATAATGCAAGATTGGTAGTTGGTTTTAACGATAAAATAAATAAAAAAGACTATTTAGAGCAGATCGAAAATAAAACATTAGTTACCATATTAAACGAAACACCAGTAAAAAAAGGAGATGCTTTTTTTTTGGAAACAGGAACGGTTCATGCTATTGGTGCCGGTGTTTTAATCGCGGAAATTCAACAAACTAGTGACATTACATATCGATTATATGATTGGGATAGGGTAGATGCAAATGGAGTTGGAAGAGAATTGCATACTGATTTAGCACTTGATGCAATAAATTTTGAAACTACAAATACTAAAGTAAACTACGAAGCTGCTAAAAACAAGTCAGTTACTATAGTAGAATGCCCTTTTTTCAAGACCAATATTTTACAAATTTCAGAAAAATACAATTGGAAAAAAACCAAAGAATCGTTTACGGTTTTTATGTGCACTGAAGGTTGTTTTAGTATAAATATGTTGCATTTTAAAGGTACTTTTAAAAAAGGTGATACCTTATTAATACCAGCTACAATTGCTAGTTTTGAAATTATTGGCGAAACGTCTTTATTAGAAATTACAATTTAATTAGTAGTGTATTGATATATTGTTTACTTTTGCGTCATAATTTTTAAAAACAAAAAAATGGCAAGCGTTAAAAACTTGAAAAAGGAAATTAACTACGTTTTAGGAGATATCTTAAACATAGTATATATTTGGGAAATGACTACTACAGGAAAACCATCAGAATCATCTGAGGCATTAGTAGGAGATATTTACGATACATTTGATGCATTAATGGTAAAAGTAAACCAAAAAAATGTTGAAAACAAAAAAGCACATTACAGATTAGTTAAAGCAGAATTTGAAGTTGCTGCTAATCAATTTGTTGCAAAAGTGAACGAATTAAATTAAACTACAAACGCAAAAAAAAAACCGATTATTTTTTTTGCAAATTAAAAATTCAAGACTATATTTGCATTGCAAAATGAGTCGCCGGTGTAGCTCAGCTGGCTAGAGCAGCTGATTTGTAATCAGCAGGTCGTGGGTTCGAGTCCCTCCACTGGCTCAAAAAAAAGGCAATCGAAAGATTGCTTTTTTTATTTGTATTTATTGTAATTTACAATGAAAATAAGTAATTAAACATAAAATTCCTTGGAAATCTTTTTTTTAAATATCGTCAAAATCAATATCTGTATAACTATTTGAGGGAGTTATATTATTTTCTTCAGAATTTGAGTATTCTTCATCATCAGATTCTTTTTTAAAATCTTTTTGATGTCTTTCTGAAATTACTTCTTCTCCTTTATGATTAATTACATATTTGGTCATTTCACTCATTATTTCATTAAAAGAAGTAAAATCTTCTTTATATAAATAAATTTTATGTTTTTTAAAATGATACGAACCATCTTCTTCAGTAAATTTTTTACTTTCAGTAATGGTAATGTAATAGTCGTCTGCTTTTGTTGCTCTAACATCAAAGAAGTACGTTCTTCTTCCTGCTCTTAATACCTTAGAAAAAATGTCTTTTTCTACTAATTCTTTGTCATTCATAATCCTTCGTTCAATTATTAGTTGTTTTCGTGTTTCAAAAATCTAAAAAAAAACATTACGAAACAATTTTTTAGGCATTTTCTTTTTCAGAAAGTTGTTTTATGAACAAATCTTTATAAAATCCTTCTCTATTTACAAGTTCATTGTGTGTGCCTTGCTGTACAATTTTTCCTTCATCTAAAATTATTATTTTATTTGCTTTTTTGGCTGCAGAAGCTCGATGCGTAACTATAATAGTCGTTTTGTTTTTAAAAATAGATTTAAAATTGTTTATTATTTTTTCTTCTGTTTCGGTATCAACAGCGCTTAAACAATCGTCTAAAATTAAAATTGGCGCCTCTTTAATGATGGCTCTTGCAATAGAAACACGTTGTTTTTGCCCGCCAGATAATGTGATACCTCGTTCTCCTAAGATCGTTTCATATTTATGAGTAAACATCTGAATGTTATTGTCTACTTCAGCCATTATTGCTGCAGTAACAATTTCTTCATCAGTTGCTTTTTCTTTACCAAATTTAATGTTGTTTTTTATGGAATCAGAAAACAAGAATGTATCTTGAGTAACAATACTCATACTTTTTCGCAAATGATACAAATCATAATCGATTACATTTTTATCATCAATTTTAATTTTAGAACTTCCAGATACATCATGAATTCTAGTCAATAAAGATAAAATTGTTGACTTTCCAGATCCTGTTTTTCCTAAAATTGCAATTGTTTCTCCTTTATTTATTGTAAAACTAACATCCGTTAGCGCTTTTATTTTCGTGTCATCATAGGTATAACTTACATTTTCAAAAGTTATTTTACCATTAATCGATGTGGTTATGTTTCCTGAATTTTTAATTTCAGGTTGTTCAGTTAAAAATTCATTGATTCTTTTTTGTGAAGCTTCCGCTTCTTGAACCAATGAAGAAACCCATCCAATTGAAGCAACTGGCCATACTAACATACCTATATATAACAAAAATTTTGCTATTACACCAATGTCTTTAATTTCGCCATGCACATACATTTGTCCGCCCACAACAATCACAATTAAATAACTTAATCCAATTAATAAAATCATTAATGGACCAAATAAAGCGTTTGTTTTGGCTAACGCTAAATTTTTTTCTTTACTAATTTTAGATAATTTAATGAATTCGTTATTTCTATCTTTTTCTAGCGCATATGCTTTTATCACTCTAATTCCTGAAAAAAATTCTTGTGTAAAAGAAGATAGGGTAGATAGATTTTCTTGATATTCCGTACTTTTTTTATTAATTTTTTTGCTTAAAATAAAAATACTATAGGATAAAATAGGTAAAGGAAGCAAGCAATAAATGGTTAGTTTTACGTTTATTGCAGACATGCTGATGATTATAGCTACAAATCGTATAATTGTGTTTATGGTATACATAACAGCCGGACCTACATACATTCTTACTTTTCCAACATCTTCACTGATGCGATTCATTAAATCGCCAGTTCTATTTTTTTTGTAAAAATTTTGAGAAAGATTTTGATAATGATTGAAAATTTCATTTTTAAGATCAAATTCTACAAATCTCGACATAACAATTAAGGATTGACGCATTAAAAAGGTTAAAAAACCCGCAATTAGCGTACATAATACTATAAGTGTAATGTTTTTAAAGAGTTCATTTTTTAAAACAATAGCGTCTTTGTTTTCGGATTTTAGAAATGCTTCAATTAAAGAAATTGATTTTCCAACTAATTCTGGAGTGTATAAAGCAAATATTTGAGCTACAATTGTAATGACTATTCCAAATAAAAATCGGTATTTATATTTTATGAAATATTTATTTAAATATTGTAATTCTTTCATTTAAAGTAAAGTATGTAAAAGTAAATTTAGTTTTGTAAATAATTTATGGTTTTTTGCTTTTAAAATATAATCTGATAAATTATTGTATTCGTAAAAATATAATAAAAAATAATAATTATATATAATTTATACATATTTTTGTGGCTCATTATTGATAAATAATCAAATATACTCATGACAACAGATATTATAAATTCAAATGAACTATATAAAGTAGATCCTGTTTTTGGTCAAATTTCTTTTGACGGACACGAACAAGTTGTTTTTTGTAATGACAAAGATACAGGATTAAAAGCAATTATTGGAATTCATAATACAGTTTTAGGACCTGCACTTGGTGGTACAAGAATGTGGAAATATGCAAACGAGTGGGAGGCATTAAATGATGTTTTACGATTGTCTCGAGGTATGTCTTTTAAATCTTCTATTTCAGGATTGAATTTAGGTGGTGGAAAAGCGGTTATTATTGGCGATTCCAAAACAGAAAAAACTCCTGAATTGATGAGAAAATTTGGAGAATATGTAAACTCTTTATCAGGTAAATATATTACAGCTGAAGATGTAGGAATGGAAACAAAAGACATGGACACCGTTAGAGAAGTAACGCCTTACGTTACAGGTATTTCTGAAAGCAAAGGTGGCTCTGGAAATCCATCTCCAATTACAGCTTATGGTGTATTTATGGGAATGAAAGCTGCCGCAAAGCATAAATTTGGTGTAGATACTTTGGCTGGAAAAAGAGTTTTAGTACAAGGAATTGGCCATGTTGGAGAAGTTTTAGTACAACATTTAACTAATGAAGGTGCTGCGGTAACCATTTCTGATATTAATGAAAGCAGATTAAATGAAGTAGGTTCAAAATATGGCGCTAAAATTTTTAGTGGAAACGATATGTATAGTTTAGATGTAGATATTTATGCACCATGTGCTTTAGGTGCATCTATTAATGATGAAACCATTAGCAAAATTCAAGCAAAAGTAATCGCTGGTGCAGCTAATAATCAACTTTCAAATGAGCTTATTCATGGTAAATTATTAAAAGAAAAAGGAATATTATACGCGCCAGATTTCCTAATTAATGCCGGTGGGGTAATCAATGTATATTCAGAGTTGGCCAATTTAACAACGGCTCAAGTTATGGAGAAAACAGAAAATATATACAACACAGCAATGGATATCTTTAGGTTGTCAGATGATCAAAATATTACCACACATCAAGCAGCATTAAATATTGCTCAAAAAAGAATTGATGACAGAAAAAAAGAATTACAAAACAAATAATTCTTTAAAATAAATTATTGTAAATTTGTCCCGAAATAAACAAGTAATTATTTCGGGATAATTTTTTTAAAGTTCTTAGCCATGCTTAACAGAAGACATTTTAGAGTAAAAGTGATGCAAACCATCTATGCCATGCATAGACACGAATCGGATTCATTAGATAAAGAAGAAAAATTTTTATTACAAAGTATTGAAAGTTCTCAAGATTTATATTTGGTAATGTTATCCATTTTCAATGAGTTACAACTCAGAGAAAAAGCGTATTTAGCACTAGCTTCTAAAAAACATTTGGCTACAAAAGAAGAGCAAAATCCCAACTTTAAGTTTGTAAATAATAGTTTTTTTAAAATTTTAAGTAATCATACAGCCTTTTTTGATAAATTAGAAGAAAGAAAAATTGACAATTGGAAACGCAATGACGATTGTATTATTTTTCTTTTAGAAGCCATAAAAACTTCAGATTTATACAACCGTTATATGGCCGTTGAAACTTCAGATTTTAAAAAAGATATTTTCTTTATATTTGATATTTTTAATGAAATTATTGCACCAAACGAAAAACTTTACGATTATTTAGAAGATTGTAAAATTACATGGGTAGATGATATTCCAGTAATTAATACCTTACTTTCTAAACAAATAAAGTCTATTAAAACCCTTGATGATAAATTGGATTTGCCTATTGTTTTTAAAGATATAGATGATAAAGAATTTGTGACAAATTTATTCAGAAAAACAGTTTTAAATGAATTGGAATTTGCAGCAACATTTGAAAATAAAACGCCAAATTGGGACAAAGAGCGTATTGCAGAATTAGATACCATTATTCTTAAAATGGCCATTTGTGAACTCCTTAAATTCCCATCAATTCCTATAAAAGTTACTTTAAATGAATATTTAGAAATTGCGAAAGAATATTCTACACCAAAAAGTAGTATATTTATCAACGGAATTTTAGATAATTTAGTAAAAGATTTTCAAGCCGAAGATAAAATTAAAAAAGCGGGTAGAGGCTTATTATAAATAAATAAAATGAAAAAAACGATTAAAATTTTTGTAGCAGTAGCATTGCTAATTACTTTCTCTTGTAAAAAAGAGGGGTTAGCCGAAGAAAATTTAAGGCTTAATTTACAAAAGAATGCTGACGCACCAAAAACTAAAGTATCATTTGATAAAATGGTTCATGATTTTGGTGAAATTAAACAAGGTGAAGTAGTGTCTACCACATTTACCATTAAAAATGTTGGAGATAAAGATTTATATGTTTTGGAAGCTCACGGTTCTTGTGGTTGTACCGTTCCTGAAGTTACAAAAGAACCTATTTCACCAGGAAAATCAGCTCCAATTCAAGTCAAATTTGATTCTAATGGAAAATCTGGTGAAGTAACAAAATCAATTATGATTACTTGCAACACTGCAAGAATTGTTGAAAATATTAGTATAAAAGCAAGTATTAAATCTAAATAAAAACGATATGAATCCAATGTTAATTGCACAGTTACTATTAATGATAGCAGTATTTTACTTCTTAATCATTATGCCAAAAAACAAAAAAATTAAATTAGAAAAACAATTTTTAACAAATTTAAAAACCGGTGATAAAATTATCACAATCGCCGGAATTCATGGTAAAGTTTCTGAAATTGCCGAAACTACAATTGTTATGGAAACCATGTCTGGAAAGTTAAAAGTTGAAAAAAGTTCTATTTCTGCAGAAATGAGTTTGAAATTAAGCGAAAAAAAATAATATTTTAAATTCCAAATTCCAAATTCCAAAATCTAAA
The DNA here is from genome assembly GCA_945897915.1 of Chryseobacterium gleum. Classification (GTDB taxonomy): domain Bacteria; phylum Bacteroidota; class Bacteroidia; order Flavobacteriales; family Flavobacteriaceae; genus Flavobacterium. The sequence goes on from CAMDGB010000010.1 coordinate 42,262, forward strand.
CTGAAAAGTAGCGGAATTTGGAATTTTTGTTTACAGAATAATCTGTCATTCTGAACTTGTTTCAGAATCTCACAATCTATTTATTTTTTATTCTGAATCGCATTTAATTCTGCAATTTTCACAATTACCTCAACCGCTTTTTGCATACTTTCAACAGGAACATATTCATATTTACCATGAAAGTTGTGTCCGCCAGCAAAAATATTCGGGCAAGGTAATCCCATAAAAGACAAACGTGAACCGTCAGTTCCTCCTCGTATTGGTTTAATTAATGGTTTTATGTTTAGTTCTTTCATAGCTTGTTCAGCAAGTTTTACGATATGCATTACGGGTGCTACCTTTTCACGCATGTTGTAATATTGGTCTTTTATTTCTAAAACAGCAATGTCTTCACCAAATTGTTTTTTGTATTTTTTATTAATTTTCGATATAACTTCTTCAACATATTCTTTTCGCTTTTCAAATTTCTTGCGATTATGATCTCTAATAATCAATTGTACCAAAGTGTCTTCAATACTTCCTTGAATATTAGTAACGTGATAAAATCCTTCGTAATTTTTAGTCGTTTCTGGCGTTTCATCTTTAGGTAATTTTGCAATAAATTTATTAGCTAAAAGCATTGAATTGATCATTTTTCCTTTAGCATAACCAGGATGCACGCTTTTTCCTTTGAAAGTTATTTTTACACCAGCCGCATTAAAATTTTCATATTCTAATTCGCCAATTTGACTTCCGTCCATTGTATATGCCCAATCTGCACCAAATTTTTCTACATCAAAGTGATCTGCTCCACGCCCAATTTCTTCATCAGGTGTAAAACATACTTTTAAAGTTCCGTGTTTAATTTGTGGGTTCTGTACCAATAATTCCATTGCAGTCATTATTTCTGTAATCCCAGCTTTGTCGTCTGCGCCAAGAAGTGTGTTACCGTCTGTAGTAATTAAAGTTTGACCTTTATATTGCAACAAATCTTTAAAATAAGAAGGCGATAAAATGATGTTTTTTTCTTTATTTAATATAATATCACCACCGTCATAATTTCTTATAATTTGTGGTTTTACATCTTTTCCAGTAAAATCAGGAGTGGTATCAAAATGCGAAACAAAACCAATTGTAGGTACTTCATAATCTAAATTACTTGGTAAAGTTGCCATGACATAGGATTTGTCGTCAATCGACGCATCTGTTAAACCAATTTGTTTTAATTCTTCAACTAACTTATTGGCTAAATCCCATTGTTTGGCTGTACTTGGCGTGGTGTTTGATTCTGGATCAGATTCTGTATCAACAGTTACATACCCAATAAAACGATCTATTATATGTTGCATTTTTAGTATTTTAAAGTAATGCAAATATAATTGTTTATAGTTTATAAGTTTTAAACTTTTTGAGGTTATTTTGCCTTGATTTTTTATAAAATGAAAACAATTGACTTGAGGTTAATTCTTAAAATTAAAGGTAATAGTTCCTACTTGTTTTTCAGCAGCGGAATCACTTGGTGTCCATTTTGTTTTTCGTGCGAAGTTTTTAGCTAATGCAATTAAACAAGCATCTCCCGTTGTACCTCTACCATTTGATACTCCAATAGTATTTCCAGCTTTATCAACTGTAACCTCAATTACTACTTTTCCGAAAGAATTACATTCGTTATCAACTGCGGGTTTATTAATATTTCTTCTTCCTGCTAAACTGAAATTGGCACCACCTGAGCCACCACTTCCATTTCCACCACCAGACCCTGAACCATTTCCTGCTCCAGTCCCAGTCCCGTTTCCAGTTCCGTTGCCACCACCTGTTCCGCCACCAGAGCCACCACCGCCATAATACCCGTTAGCATTAGCGCTTCCGTTTGCTGCACCTTGGTTTCCATTGGTATTACTATTTCCGTCACCACCTTTATTTTTACCTTTGATCATATTGCTCAAAGCGCTATTAGGTTTTTTTACGGGTGTTTTTGGAGATTCTACTGGTTTGGTTTCAATAGGTTTTTTTTCAATGGGTTTACTTTTTGATTTTTGTGGAGTAGGTACATCGGCACCAACATTGTCTTGAGTTAAAATGTCTTCAGGAGTATATTCTTCAGGTTCTGAAGCCACATCTTTCATATTCACCTCTAAGGTTTCATTTAAATAATCGTCACCTTTTCCAAAATCGGTATCCCCAATATTTAATGAAACGCCACCGCCACCGCCACCTTGTGCTATCAACATTTCGGTTTTTCCGTACGGAGGCCAAAATCGTACAAATAATAGTAAAAGCACGAGGCAAACTACTGAATGCGTTGTGATTACAATAGATTTATTTGAATCAGAAAGTCTTGATTTCTTTATAAAATGAACCAACAACCAAATAGTGCCAATTAAAAAAACCAATAAAAGCAAGGTGAAATACCCGTGCTCATACAGCGATTTTAATAATTTTATAATTGATTTCATTTGGTTTTTTTAATAGTAACGATTAAAAGTAATAAAAATTGTTGACACAAAAAAACTAGGTTTAAAAATGTTTCAACCTAGTTTTTAAATATTTATTTATTAAATAGTATTATACTAATTGTTTCAATGCAATTTCATAAGCCCTAGCGCTAATATTTGTCTTACTAGCATTAACATCAAATGTTTTTTGAATGGCTTTTCCTATAATTTCAGATGCGTCATTAAAAATAGCTTCATCTGTCATTTGTACTTTTTTCTCCATAAAATAAGCAAAAACTCTTGCCATTCCACAGTTTGAAATGAAATCTGGAATTAAACTTACTTTATTGTCAGTTTCTTCCATTATAGGTCCGTAGAATATTTCTTTGTCGGCGAAAGGAACGTTAGCACCACACGAAATTACTTCTAATCCATTTGCAATCATATTTTCTACATTTTCTTTAGAAACAATTCTTGAAGCAGCGCATGGAGCAAAAATATGTGCACCAATTTTCCAAATTTTATCATTGATATCCGCAAAAGGAATCATTTGGTCAGCAACTAATTTGTTACCATCTTTATTTCTGAATAATTCTGTAATTTCTTCTAATGAAAATCCGTTTTCGTTTATTACACCGCCATCTCTATCGATGATTCCGACTACTTTCGCACCCATTTTAGAAAGATAAAAAGCGGCGGCTGAACCTACATTTCCAAAACCTTGTACAATGGCTTTTTTACCTACGACACTTCCGCCATAAATTTTGTAAAAATGTTTCACAGCTTCAGCAACACCGTAACCCGTAATCATATCGGCTACTGTGTATTTTTTAGATAAATCTGGAGTAAATTCACCATTTTCAATTACTTTAATTACACCTTGGCGTAACTGTCCAATTCTATTGATTTTATCCGCTTCTGTGGGTTTAAAATGTCCGTTGAAAACGCCTTCTTGAGGATGCCAAACACCACATTCTTCTGTCATTGGAATTACTTCGTGAATTTCATCTACATTCAAATCGCCACCTGTTCCATAATAATTTTTTAATAACGGAGAAACCGCTTTGTACCAACGTTCCAAAACCCCTTTTTTACGAGGATCTGATGGATCGAAATTAATTCCAGATTTAGCACCACCAATTGCTGGACCTGATACAGAAAATTTTACTTCCATAGTTTTAGCTAAAGAAAGCACTTCGTTTTGATCTAATCCTTTTCTCATTCGCGTTCCTCCACCTGCAGCACCACCACGTAATGAATTTATAACAGTCCAACCTTCAGCTTCCGTTTCTGGATCTTTCCAATTGAAAACGATTTCTGGTTCTTTATTTTCGAATTTATGAAGTAAATCTTTCATGTTTTGATTTTAGGGTTTGATTTATTTTGCAAATATAATTGTAAAAAATGATTGAGGAAAACTATTGTCTAAAATACTTCGCCAGAGCTATGATTTTGTTTGGCGCCAGTCACACTTGCTAAAACGTTAATTTCGTTGCGCAATTTTAATACACCAAGTAAAGCAAAAATTAATGCTTCTTTATATTGTATGGTTTTTTCATTAGGAATTATGATTTCAGTTTTTGGTAAATGATTTTTGATTCTACCGATTAGAAAATCGTTATAAACGCCACCGCCTGTAATTAATAATTTTCCTGTTTTATCTTGAATTATTTTGCCAATTTGAAAAGCAATATGCTCTGTAAATGTTCGCATTTTGTCTTCTGCTGAAATGGGATAATTCTCTAAAATAGGTAAAATAATTTCCTGAACAAATTCAAAACCTAATGATTTAGGAAAGGTTTTTTTGTAAAACTCTAGTTGATTCAATTCATCAAATAATTTTAAACTTACATTTCCAGATTCGGAAATTTTACCCTTATCGTCATATTCTAATCCGAAAGTATTCGCATAAAAATTCAAAACGGTATTTACAGGTGAAATATCAAAAGCAATTCGCTCGTTATTTTCTTCATAAGATATATTAGAAAAGCCACCTAAATTTATACAATAATCGAATTCAGAAAATAAAATTTTATCACCGATTGGCACTAATGGTGCACCTTGTCCGCCAAAAAGCACATCTTGAACTCTAAAATTACACACCACTTTTTGATTTGTGATTTTTGCAATTTCGGGTAAATTTCCTATTTGAAGTGTAAAACCATTTTCTGGCTGGTGCAAAATAGTATGTCCGTGTGAACAAACCGCATCTAAATTTGAAATATTATTTTTGGTTATAAATTCAGAAATAATATTTCCTAGTAAATTGGTGTATTCAATATTTAATTCTGAAAGTTCAGTTTCACGGTAATGAATTCCATTTTTAAGTTTTAAAATCATTTCAATAGTATACGAAATCGTTTCGCATTCTACTATTTTATAAGTCCATTTATCATTTTTTATTTCAAAATTTATATGTGCCAAATCCACTCCATCTAATGAAGTGCCAGACATTACGCCGATAACGTTATAGTTGAGCTTAATCATGGGTTAAAATTACAATTTCTTATTGAAAATTTCATATAATTTACCTACATTTGAACGAAATTTTTATGATATATTCAATTAACCTATAGTAAAATAATGGATTTTAAATTAAATGATGAACAATTAATGATTCAACAAGCAGCTAAAGATTTTGCTGTTACAGAATTATTACCTGGTGTTATTGAAAGAGATGAATATTCAAAATTTCCAACCGAGCAAGTTAAGAAAATGGCGGAGCTTGGTTTTATGGGAATGATGGTTGATCCCAAATATGGTGGTGCTGGTTTAGATAGTGTTTCGTATGTGTTAGCCATGGAAGAAATTGCCAAAGTGGATGCCTCTGCTGCTGTTATTATGTCTGTGAATAACTCCTTAGTTTGTGCTGGTTTAGAAAAATATGCTTCTGAAGCGCAAAAAATAAAATATTTGACCCCTTTAGCAAAAGGAGATGTAATTGGTGCCTTCTGTTTGTCTGAACCAGAAGCAGGTTCTGATGCGACTTCGCAAAAAACAACTGCAATTGATATGGGAGATCATTATTTATTAAATGGTACAAAAAATTGGATTACAAATGGAGGAACGGCATCTATTTATTTAGTTATGGCTCAAACAGATGTTTCAAAAGGGCATAAAGGAATTAATGCTTTAATTGTAGAAAAAGGAATGCCTGGTTTCGAAATAGGTCCGAAAGAAAAGAAAATGGGAATTCGTGGTTCGGATACACATACTTTATTATTCAATGATGTTAAAGTACCAAAAGAAAACAGAATAGGTGAAGATGGGTTTGGTTTTGCTTTTGCCATGTCTACTCTAAACGGTGGAAGAATTGGAATTGCTTCTCAAGCTTTAGGAATTGCTCAAGGTGCCTATGAATTGGCTTTGAAATATTCGCAGGAACGTGTGGCATTTAAGAAACCAATTTTTCAACATCAAGCGATTGCTTTCAAATTAGCTGATATGCATGTGAAAATTACTTGTGCAAGATTATTAATTCATAAAGCAGCAACAGAAAAAGATTTGGGCCAAGATATTGCTCATTCTGGCGCTATGGCTAAATTATATGCTTCTGAAATTGCTTTAGAAGTAGCAAACGAGGCGGTTCAAATTCATGGTGGTAACGGTTATGTTAGTGAATATCACGTGGAACGTATGATGCGCGATTCTAAAATTACTCAAATTTATGAAGGAACTTCAGAGATTCAAAGAATTGTAATTTCTAGAGGTTTGGTTTCGTAATATTCAAATATAAGTATAAAAAAGGCAGCCAGTTGGTTGCCTTTTTTTTATAATATTTCTAATGTTCTTTCTAAACTCATGCCTCGTGAACCTTTTATCAATAATAAACTATTTTCTGTTTTCTTATTTGTAAATTCGACTTTAAAAGATTCAAAAGTATCGTAAAAATGCATGTTTGAATTTAAATTTTCATGTGTAAAAAAATCTTTTCCAATAAAATAAAAGATGGAATTTTCTTGATGCAAACAAAATTCAATTAGTTTTTTATGCTCTTCGGAACTTTCTATTCCTAATTCATACATATCGCCCAAAATAGCTATTTTGTTCTTTTCTTCTAATTGAAAGAAATTGGTTAACGCTGCAACCATGCTACTCGGATTTGCATTGTAAGCATCCAATATTATTTTATTAGATTTTTTTTCTATTAATTGCGAACGATTATTATTTGGAATATAGTTTTCTAAACCATATTTTATTTTTTCATTTGAAACGCCAAAATGTTTACCAATAGTTATGGCTGCATTTATATTATTAGCATTATATAAACCTATTAACTGAGATTGAATGCTGATGTTTTCAAATTCAATTTTTACCATTGGATTGGTTTCAATTTTATTAATGGAAACAAAATTATCAGGAGTATTTTCACCAAAAGTTATACTGTTTATGTTTTTCGTTTTTTCATTTTGAATGGCATCATCCGTATTTACAAATGCTGTTTTTTGATTCGCAAAAAGAAATTCGTATAATTCACTTTTACCTTTAATTACGCCTTCAGTTCCGCCAAAACCTTCTAGATGTGCTTTTCCAAAATTGGTGATATATCCAAAATCGGGTTCACAAATACCGCAAAGCATTTCAATTTCTTTTTGATGGTTGGCACCCATTTCTACAATTCCTATCTCTGTACTTGTGTCAAAAGAAAGTAATGTTAAAGGAACACCAATATGATTATTTAAATTTCCGATAGTTGCTTTGGTATTATATTTTTGAGAAAGTACAGCATGAATTAGTTCTTTGGTAGTGGTTTTTCCGTTACTTCCTGTTAATCCAATTATAATAATTTCAAGCTGATTTCTATGATAATTGGCTAATTTTTGTAATGTGTCTAATGTATTTTCAACTAAAATAAATCGTTCGTCAATTTTGTACACGATTTCATCTATTATTGCAAATTTAGCACCGTTTTCTAATGCACTTAAAGCAAATTTGTTTCCATTAAAGTTATCGCCTTTAAGCGCTACAAACATGTTGTTTGTGTAAATTTTTCTGGTATCAGTTGCAATGCCAGTTGATTGCAAAAAGTAGTTGTAAATTGTTGCTATTTCCATACGGCTAAAATAAAAAAAAGCCCTTTATTTTTAAAGGGCTTTTGTAAAATATTTTAAGTTTATTAATTTTTAACGTTACCTCTCGGTGTTTTCTTATTGTTTTTAGGACCAACTTTAGACATTGCACATCTAAATCCGATATAGTCAGTTGCCATATCTTGAGGAAAATATCTTCTAGATGCTGGATCTAACCAATATGCTCTATCTCTCCAAGAACCTCCTTTGTATACTCTTACTTTGTCATCTACTAAAGTAGTTCTGTTGTCAGATTTGTCATATTGTTTAACTTGATTTCCTGCACTATCTGCTAAAATTTTATGTAATGGAGATTTGTACATTCTTTCATTTGGATCTTCTTTTTTAGTTGCTTCTTCATCTGTAGCTCCAAAATCAAAGTATCTTGTTGATTGTCTGTCTCCATCTCTATAGTTTCTGTTATCAGAAGTTGAGAAGTTTTGTCTTAAATACGTTTCGCTTTCGTCAACTGGAATTTGTGCAATAGATCCTGGAAAGTTTCTAGCAATTACTTTGCCTGTACTTAATGTGTCGTACTTAATGTTTTCACTAGTAACCATTTCTACTGTTCCGTCTTCACCAATTTTATTTTTATTATATACGTTACCTCTAAAGTAGTTAAAGTCATTTGCTTCGTCATCAATAATTGGTCTGTAAACATCTTGTACCCATTCTGCTACGTTACCAGCCATATCATATAAACCAAAATCATTAGCAGGGTAAGCTTTTACATAATTTGTAATATCAGCACCGTCATCAGACCAACCTGCAATTCCACCGTAATCTCCTTTACCTTGTTTAAAGTTGGCTAATTGGTCACCTCTTAATTCTCTTTTACCAGAACGCGTATATTGACCTTTCCAAGGGTATTTCTTTTGTCCTTTGTAGATATTATATTCTCTGTTTCCAATTAAAGCCAATGCAGCATATTCCCATTCCGCTTCTGTTGGAAGTCTGTACTCAGGTAAAACAATTCCTGAACTTCTTTGTGCGTAAACATTTTTAGCATCAGTGGCAGTAGCTGCTCCAGACTTTTTACTAGGAGCTTTTAGACCCTTTTGTTTTTTCAATACAATTTCTTGTTTACCTCCAAAAGATTTTGAAGGTGAGTTAATGTAGGCATCTGTATCAAAATTTGCATTAGCAGTTACTTCAGCACTAATTTTATTCCCTTTTTTAAGGTAACCTTCTTTTTCAAGAATGTCTTCGTTTACACGATTGGTTCTCCATTCGCAAAATTCACTGGCTTGAATCCAGTTAACTCCAACTACTGGGTAGTTAGCATAAGCGGGGTGTCTTAAGTAGTTGTTTGTCATCGTTTCATTATAACCTAAACGACTTCTCCATACTAAAGTATCTGGAATAACACCATTGTAAATGTTTTTGTAATTATCTTCTGATGGAGGATAAACTGATTTAACCCAATATAAGTATTCTGCATACATCATATTTGTTACTTCAGTTTCATCCATGTAAAAAGATTGAACATGTTGCTTTGTTGGGCTATTGTTCCAATCATGCATTACGTCATCTTCTACTTTACCCATTGTAAATGTTCCACCTTCAATTGAGGTCATTCCAGGAGGTGTTTGTTGTTTTTTATAGTTTGTGTTGTATTGGAAACCACCTTTTTTATCGTTGATTTGCCATCCAGTTGCGCTAGAACCACCTTTAGTGCTTCCGCTTTTGCTACAGCTTGTAAAACCTATTGCTACAGTTAACGCTAGTAGCAATTTTAAAGACATAATTTTAGTAACTTTCATAATTTGTAGGTAAAAATTTAAGTGCTGCAAGATAATAATAAACCATTAATACGCAACAAAAAAATTAAAAAAAGTTAAACAATAATTTTACTTGATATATTTTGAAACGAAAAAACGTATTAAATATTGTATAAAGTTATATAAAAATTCATTATTAGCAATATTTTAATTTATTTTGCGTTGTTATGAGAATGAGAAAAAATTATTTATTATTTATATTCGCTTCTATTTTGAGTTTTGCTCAAAATACTAAAGAATTTTCACTAGTTTGGAATAATGAAAAACCTTTTATTGTAGATAATACAAAATATATTATACCACAATTTCAATCTGAAAATTTTGAATTTCACACTTCTGAAAGGGCAATTAATTATGTGAATAATTTCAAAGTTCCGGGATTGGTTTCGGAAGGTGCTGCCTCTATTGAAAATATTGTATTTGAAACAATAGATGTATCAATATTAAGTGGTTTAGACATCTCAAATATTTCCTCGAAGATTGATTTTAAAGCGTTTTCTTCTTACGCCAGAGATGATGCATTCCTTTCTTTTAATTTTAATCCGATAATTAAAGACAATTCGGGATATAAAAGAGTAAAATCATTTACGCTAAATTATTCTATATATAATTCTAATAGATCATTTCAAAGTACTAATTCTATTCAAAATTCAGCATTGGCTACTGGGTCTTGGCATAGATTTTATGTTGAAAAATCTGGGGTTTATTTAGTTAGTAAAAGTTTTCTTCAAAGCATTGGAGTTAATGTTGCTGTTGACCCAAGAAATATTAAAATTTATGGTAATGGTGGTAGAATGTTGCCTTTGCTTAACAGTACTGCTTATCCTATTGATTTAGAAGAAAATGCCATTCAATTTGTGGGCGAAGCAGACGGTGTTTTTAATGAAAACGATTACATTTTGTTTTATGCAGAAGGGGTTGATACTTGGAATGAAGAGAGTTTGACTCACGTAAATCAATTTGCAGATAGATCTTATTATTATGTAACTACAAATGGTTCGGCTGGAAAGAGAATTCAACCTTATATTGAGCCCGTTGCACCTCCAGATTTATTACTTTCTAATTATGATGGCTATCAATTTCACGAAGTTGATTTGTTTAACGCAGGAAAAATTGGTAGAAGATGGTTTGGAGAAAAATTTGATTTAGATGATAATCAGACTTTTCCGTTTGTACTACCCAATTATATTTCTGGTTCACCCGTAAATTTATCTGCCAATTTTGCAGCTGTTTCATTTGTTTCTACTTCATTTAAAGTAAAAGCAAATGCTGTAGATATTGGAACGATTCCAATTAACGCAGCTATTGGTTCTTCTCTAGGTTTTGAAAACATTCTAAATACTACATTTGTTCCTGCTTCTAATGCCGTAACTATTGATTTATCGTATATAAATAATGGCGTGCCTTCTTCAAAAGGATATTTAGATTACATTATTTTAAAATATAATGCCGAGTTAAAAGGGTTTGGAAAACAATTTTTGTTTTCTAATAATTTAGTAAAAACAAATATTGGAGTAGGCCAATTTGCTATTATTAACGCCTCATCGATACGGTCGGTTTGGGATGTTACAGATATTTATAATGTTACAAAATTAGATAATACTCAAAATAATATTTCTTTTAAATTGGCTTTAGGTCAGGATAAAAAGTTTGTTGCGGTTGATAATATAGATTTTTATACCCCTTTAAGAGAAAACGAAACCAATGTGGCCAATCAAAATTTAAAAGGCACCATATTTAAAAATAATCAAGGTGTTTTTCAAGATATCGATTATTTAATTGTAACTCCATCAAGTTTGGTGGCACAAGCTGAAACTTTAGCTAATTTACACAGAAGCAATTCAAATATGAATGTTAAAGTAGTGCCGCTATCTTCAATATATATTGAATTTGGAGGTGGAAAACAAGATATTGCAGCTATTAGAAATTTTGTAAAATATGTGTATGATAATGCTTCAAATACTGCTAACAAAGTAAAATATTTAAATTTATTTGGAGATGCATCCTATGATTTTAAAGATAGAATACGTAACAACACGAATGTAGTACCTGTTTTTCATGGTTTTGAAGTTTCTCAATCTTTAAATCCAAATAATAGTTCAAATTTTTCTTTATTTTCTTCTTTTATGTCTGATGATTTCTTTGCGCTTATGGATAGCAATGAAGGAAATATGCAAGCTTCAGCAGATTTAATGGATTTAGCTGTTGGAAGAATGCTAGTTTCTTCAAACACACAAGCTTCAGAAATGGTAAACAAAGTTATTGAATATCATGATGAAAGATCTCACAAAAGATGGCGAAATAACCTAGTGTATTATGCTGATGACCCCGATCCGTATTTATCGGGTGATTATTTACTACAAAAAGATTTAAACGAATTAGCGGATGATGTTGCTTTAGCTAACCCATTTTTTAACACTAACAAAATTTTTACAGATGCATACGTGCAAGAAGTAAGTGCTGGTGGACCTAGATATCCTCAAGCAAAAAAAGCATTTATTGACGCTATAGAATTAGGGGCTTTAGTCTTAAATTATTACGGACATGGAAATGAAGAAAGTTTTGCAGTAGAACGAATTTTTGAAAAAGCTGACGCACAATCTCTAGGAAACAGATTCAAATATCCTTTGTTTATAACTATAACTTGTGAGTTTACTAGATTTGATGACCCAAATCGTCCTACAGGTGGAGAATACATGTATTGGAACAAAGCTGGAGGTGCCATTGCATTATTAGCTACAACTAGACAAATTAGTCAATCTTTAGGAATTCAGTTAAATGAAGAAATTTATAACAATTTGTTTACCATGGAAAGCAATTCCTACATTTCCATTGCAGAATCACTTCGTCGTGCTAAAATTAGTTTGGGAGGTTCAAATAAACGAGTCGTTTTTTATATTGGCGATCCCGCTTTAAAATTAGCCATTCCAAGACCAAAAGTAGTGTTAACAAAAGTAAATGGTGAAAATATAAATACCACTACTTTATCTTTACAAGCTTTGTCTTTAGCTACATTAACAGGTGAGGTTTTGGATGAAAACAATACTTTAATAGCTAATTATAATGGAGATTTAGCTGTACAAGTTTATGATAAAAATTTAAACAGATTAACACTTGATAATGACAATGCTTCTTTACCACCATATAATCAACCCAAGTTAAATTTTGTCACATTAGGAGAAGTTATCTATAGAGGAAATGCATCTGTAGTAAACGGAAAGTTTGAATTTAGTTTTATCGTACCGCAAGATATTCAAATCCCTATTGGAAATGGTAGGGTGAGTTTTTATGCAAAAAGCAATTCTCCAACTTTGCAAAATCAAACAGGGTATAACACGCAAATTAAAGTAGGAGGTGTAAATACGTCAGCCCCATCGGATACCACACCTCCAAAGTTAAAATTGTACATGAACGACACAAATTTTGTGAGTGGTGGGATTACAAATGAATCACCAATTTTTTTAGCTTTTCTTGAAGACGAAAACGGAATAAACACAGCAAGCGGAATTGGACACGATATTGTAGCTATTTTGGATAATGATGAAAACAATCCATATAATTTAAATGACTATTACGAAACAGAAACGGATAACTATAAAAAAGGAAAAGTTACCTATCCGTTCAGGGATTTAGCACCCGGTTTACATACTATTTTGTTTAAAGCTTGGGATGTGTATAATAATTTAATTACCGCTGAAATTCAGTTTGTGGTTATTGGCGATGGTGATTTAGAATTACAAAATGTTTTAAATTATCCTAACCCTTTTGTAAGTTATACCGAATTTTGGTTTAGTCACAACAGGCCATTTGAACCATTAGAAGTACAAGTTCAGATTTTAACCATAACAGGTAAATTGGTAAAAACGATTAATCAAACCGTTGTAAATGAGGGGTTTACTTCCAGAGATATAAAATGGGATGGAAAAGATGATTTTGGAGATAAAATAGGGAAAGGAGTATATGTATATAAGGTAACCGTAAAATCAGCAATAACGGGTAAAAAAACAGAAAAAATAGAAAAACTTGTAATCCTATAAAAAAAATGTATATTTGTCAAATCACTATAAAATCAAGCATATTGAAATAAAATTACATCTGAAATAAATAAATAGTAATCAAATCAAACAGATGAAAAATCTAATTAAACTTTTAACAATTTTAGTAGTTTCGCAATATACCTTCGGGCAAGATAGAGTAATTACTACAGCAGTCCCTTTTTTATTAATTGCTGCTGATGCCCGCTCTGCTGGTATGGCCGATATGGGTGTAGCAACTTCTGCCGATGCCTATTCGCAACAATTTAACCCATCAAAATATGCTTTTTCAAAACAAAAGCAAGGATTTTCAATGAGTTATACACCTTATTTAACCAGTATAGCAAATGATATTTCTTTAGGGCAAATAACATATTTTAATAGGTTTAACGACCGTATGGCTTTTTCAGGAAGTTTACGTTATTTTAGTCTAGGTGAAATTGAATTAAGACAGTTTTATGATGATCCAGCAAGAATTGTAAGTCCAAATGAATTTGCTTTGGACGGTTCGTATTCATTAAAACTTAGTCCAGAGTTTGCGATGGGAGTATCTGGTCGTTATATTAGATCTTCTATGAAAATACCAAATGATAATTTGGATGTTAAACCAGCCTCTACTTTTGCTGTAGATATATCAGGTATTTATCAGTCGGAAGAAGTAGCGTACGACAATTTTAATGGAAGATGGAGAGCCGGTTTTAATTTTCAGAACTTAGGTCCAAAAATATCATATGATAATGATTTGTTAAATGAAAATTTTATTCCAGCGAATATGCGGTTGGGGGGAAGCTTTGATTTTATTTTAGATGATTATAATAAAGTAAGCTTAATAGGAGAAACTACAAAATTATTAGTACCAACACCACAAAATTCGGATTTAGATAATAATAATGATACTACTCCTGAAGAAAAATCATTAAACAATCAAAATTATAGAAAAATTAGTTGGACTAGTGGTATATTTCAATCTTTTGGAGATGCTCCAGATGGTTTTTCTGAAGAGTTAAAAGAATTTACATGGGCATTGGGAGCAGAATATTGGTACCAAGACTCGTTTGCGTTAAGAACTGGGTATTTTAATGAAAGTGTTGAAAAAGGGGCTAGAAAATACGTAACATTAGGAGCAGGTTTCAAATATAACACCATTAAAATAGATATCTCCTACTTATTCTCAGCATCAAAAGTTAGAAACCCACTTGAAAACACCTTACGATTTTCTTTATCATTTAATTTTGGTGACGAATACGATGATAACTAATACAAAATATAATTAATTTAAATCCAAATTCAATCTTTTTTGAATTTGGATTTTTTTTCCAAAATAAGTAAAAATTTTTAAAAATACACTTGTGAGAGAAATACGATTAGAAACGAAGTTGTCTGTCTTTGAATCATTTGATGAATTATCGGATTCAGAAAAAGAATACATGAATCAAGCTATTGAAATTAGAAAAAAAGCCTATGCGCCTTACTCTAAATTTTTAGTAGGTGCTGCAATTGTTTTAGATAATGGTGAAGTATTACAAGGTTCAAACCAAGAAAACGCAGCCTATCCTTCAGGTTTGTGCGCAGAACGTGTGGTTGTTTTTTATGCAGGAGCAAATTATCCTGAAAATAAAATTGTAAAAATGTTTATTTCTGCAGCGCCATCAGACCGAGAGGCAACAACACCAATCCCACCTTGTGGTTCGTGTCGTCAATCCATTTCTGAATATGAAGTGAAACAAGATTTACCAATCGAAATTTATTTTATGGGATCAAAAGGACCAATACATAAATCCGATTCTCTAAAAAATTTATTACCTTTTATGTTTGATAAAGCGAATCTATAACGTTTTCGTTTGTAAAAAGTAAAATAATTTGATTATTTTCTTAATTTAAACAGTAATAAATTTTTAGAATAAAATACGTTGTAGTATTTTTGTAGTTCGTAAAAAAAATAAATAGTTACATATGAAACCAATTACAAAAGAAGTATATCTAAAATGGTATGAAGACATGCAGTTTTGGAGAAAGTTTGAAGACAAATTAGCTGCCTTGTATATACAACAAAAAGTAAGAGGATTTCTTCATTTATATAACGGACAAGAAGCCGTTTTAGCAGGTGCTTTACACGCTATGGAATTAGGTGGAAAAGATAAAATGATAACTGCTTATAGAAATCACGTGCAGCCAATTGGTATGGGCGTAGATCCAAAAGCAGTAATGGCAGAATTATTAGGTAAAGTTACTGGAACCTCAAAAGGTATGGGTGGTTCGATGCACATTTTCTCAAAAGAACATGGCTTTTATGGAGGACATGGTATCGTAGGTGCTCAAATTCCTGTTGGCGCAGGTATGGCTTTTGCTGATAAATATTTTGAAACAGGTGGCGTTACATTAACCTATTTTGGAGATGGAGCAGCACGTCAAGGGTCTTTACATGAAGCGTTTAATATGGCTATGTTATGGAAATTACCGGTTGTTTTTATTTGTGAAAATAACGGATATGCCATGGGAACTTCTGTAGAAAGAACGGCGAAT
This sequence comes from Chryseobacterium gleum, assembly GCA_945897915.1. Taxonomy (GTDB): domain Bacteria; phylum Bacteroidota; class Bacteroidia; order Flavobacteriales; family Flavobacteriaceae; genus Flavobacterium. The sequence goes on from CAMDGB010000010.1 coordinate 58,083, forward strand.
CATACAGATATTTGGAAATTAGGTTTAGGATACGAAATGCCTTGCGGACCGGTAGATGCTATGAATCCTGTTAAAGTAGCTGAAGCCATGCATGAAGCTATGGAACGCGCTAGAAGAGGTGAGGGACCAACTTTCCTAGAAATGAAAACTTATCGATACAGAGGGCATTCTATGTCTGATGCGCAACATTACAGAACCAAAGACGAAGTAGAAGAATACAGAAAAATTGACCCAATTACTCAGGTTTTAGATATTATAAAAGAGAAAAAGTACGCAACTGAAGTAGAAATTGAAACAATAGACCAAAGAGTTAGTGATTTAGTAGCAGAATGCGAAAAATTTGCTGAAGAATCTCCTTTCCCGGAAGCACAACAATTATATGATGTGGTTTACGAACAAGAAAATTATCCATTTATTCCTCACAGACTATAAATTATGGCAACAATAATTACAATGCCCCGTTTAAGCGATACCATGACAGAAGGAGTGGTGGCCACTTGGTTGAAAAAAGTGGGTGACACAATAAAAACTGGTGAAATTTTAGCCGAAATAGAAACCGATAAAGCCACAATGGAATTCGAATCTTTTTATGATGGGGTGTTATTACACATAGGTATTCATGAAGGAGAATCAGCTCCAGTAGATTCTTTATTAGCTATTGTTGGTAAACAAGGTGAAGATATTTCTACTTTGTTAACTGCAGGTGCTCCAGAAAAACAAACAACTCCATTAGAAGACGTTAAATCTGAAATTAAAACTGCTACAACACCATCAGAAATTCCTGTAGGTGTAAAAGTAGTAACTATGCCGCGTTTATCAGATACCATGACAACCGGTACTGTAGCAAATTGGTTGAAAAAAGTAGGAGATACGGTGAAAGAAGGAGATATTTTAGCAGAAATAGAAACGGATAAAGCTACAATGGAATTCGAATCTTTCAACGCAGGTACCTTATTATACATTGGTATTGAAGAAGGAGGAACAGCTCCAGTAGATACAATCTTAGCCATTTTAGGGCCAGCTGGAACTGATGTTTCAGGAATAGCAGCTAACTATTCAGTTGATGCAGCTGTTGCAACTCCAAAAATTGAAGACGTTAATCAAGATACAAACCAAATACCTAGTTCTCAACAACAAATACTAAGCTCTAATGACCGTATTTTCGCATCTCCTTTAGCTAAAAAAATTGCTTCAGACAAAGGTGTAAATCTATCTCAGATAAAAGGTTCGGGCGAAAACGGAAGAATTACAAAATCAGATGTAGAAAACTTTACTCCATCAACAGCTAGTTCTCCAGTTCAAGTTTATACAGATGCTACTAATACAGTTTCAACAGTGAAACCTTTCGTGCCAGCAGGAGAAATGTTCCAAGAAGAAATTAAAAACTCTCAAATGCGTAAAACCATTGCTAGACGATTAGCAGAATCTAAATTTACAGCACCACATTATTATTTAACAATTGAGTTAGATATGGATAATGCGATTGCTTCAAGAAATACAATAAATAGTTTGCCAGAAACAAAAGTATCATTTAACGATATGGTTATTAAGGCATCTGCTATGGCACTGAAAAAACACCCACAAGTTAATTCTCAATGGAGAGAAGACGCGATGGTAATCAATCATCATGTAAATATCGGCGTGGCTGTTTCCGTTGAAGACGGTTTAATGGTTCCAGTATTGAAATTTACAGATCAAATGAGTTTAACTCAAATTGGCGTGAGTGTAAAAGATTTAGCAGGAAAAGCAAAATCAAAGAAAATTCAACCTACCGAAATGGAAGGAAGTACTTTTACAATTTCCAACTTAGGAATGTTCGGAATCCAATCATTTACTTCAATTATTAATCAACCCAACTCAGCTATTTTATCTGTTGGTGCTATTATTGAAAAACCAGTTGTTAAAAAAGGGCAAATTGTGGTTGGTAACACCATGATAGTAACATTAGCTTGCGACCACAGAACGGTTGATGGAGCTACTGGAGCACAGTTTTTACAAACATTTAAAGCGTTTATGGAAAATCCAGTTACTATGTTAGCTTAAAAATAATATTTTTATAATAATGAAATCCTGAAAAATTATTTTTCGGGATTTTTTTTTATATTTACATAAAACTAATTCTATTTTGAAAAATATAATAATTACAGGAACCTCGCGTGGAATTGGCTACGAAATGGCTTTGCAGTTTGCAAACGCGGGTTATCAAGTACTGGCAATTTCACGCAAAACGCCACAAATTTTAATCGATCACGAAAATATTACATGTTTAGCAATCGATATTTCAGATGATAATCAGTTGCAACAAGTTAGTGATTTTCTATCAAAAACGTGGCAAAAAGTGGATGTTCTAATTCATAATGCAGGAAGTTTGTTACATAAAAATTTTACAGAAATTACTACCCAAGAATTTCAAAATATTTATAAAGTAAATGTTTTCGCAGTTGCAGAACTTACCAAAATTTGTATACCATTTATGGAAAAAGGAAGCCACGTTGTTACTATAAGTTCTATGGGTGGAATTCAAGGAAGTATAAAATTCGCAGGACTTTCAGCATACAGTTCAAGTAAAGGAGCAGTAATTACGCTTTCAGAATTATTAGCTGAAGAATACAAAGAAAGTGGTATTTCATTTAATGTATTAGCATTAGGCGCAGTGAATACAGAAATGCTACAAGAAGCTTTTCCAGGTTATGAAGCGCCACTTTCAGCTAAAGAAATGGCAGATTATATATATAATTTTGCCTTAACCGGAAACAAATTTTATAACGGAAAAGTATTACAAGTTTCCTCATCTACTCCATAAATAAGTTTTCAATTGAACGTTTTACAAAAATATTTACCAGAACACGCCGTGGAGCCAGTTTTTGAATTGATTAAAGCGAATCATGTGCATTTGAAAATTGTAAACGAACGCAACACGCGTCATGGTGATTATCGTAGACATCCTGACGGTTTTCATCAAATTACAGTGAATGCCAATTTGAATAAATACCGATTTTTAATGACTTTAATTCATGAAATCGCACATTTGGTTGCCTTTGAAAAATATGGTAGAAATATTTTGCCTCATGGAACAGAATGGAAAATTACCTTTCAACATTTAATGATTCCGTTTATTCGTCCAGAAATTTTTCCGCATCAAATTTTGCCATTGATGGCAAGACATTTTAGAAATCCAAAAGCAAGTTCTGATACTGATGCAACCTTGTCTTTGGCTTTAAAACAATTTGATGAAAGAAACACAGAGCACAATTATATCTTTGAAATTCCAAACGGAAGTACATTTCGAATCAAAAACGGAAAAGTTTTTAAAAAAATAGCTTTACGAGTGAAACGATATGAATGTTTAGAAGTAAGTTCAGGAAGATTATTCTTATTTCAACCAAATGCAGAAGTTGAAGTAATTTCATATTAATACTACTATTAAATCAACGTAAAATTTAACATAAAAAAAGCTTCAGAATATCTGAAGCTTTTTTTATATATTAAAGAGATTACGCTTTTTTAGGAGTAGTTTCCTTTGTTGCTGTTGTTTTTTTAACAGGGGCTTTTTTAACAGGGGCTTTTTTTGGTGCAGCTTTTTTTGTAGTTTTCTTTGCTGGCTTTTCAGCTTTATTTTTTGCCACGACTTTTTTAGCTGGGGCTTTTTTTACAGGAGCTTTTTTAACTTTTGGCTTTTCTTGTAATTTTTCAGATGCTTTTTCCAATACTGGCGTTGCAATTTCTGATTTTTTTACATTCGTATTTTCTTCAGTTTGTTTAGCTTTTCCAAATAATGAGCTAAAAAAATTTAATAATCCCATAATAATTTAGTTTTAAGTTTTTCCAAAGATAAGTAATTGGAAATCAATACACAAAATATTATTTTAACAAATTGTAAAATTGTTTTAAATTCCTACTCAAACTTTTATAATAAAACAAGTTTCTATCTTTCTCAATCGTTATCAATTTTCTATATTTGTAAAAAACAGTTTTATGTTATCATTAAATGTAAAGAACGAAACCTCTCGATTACGAGCTGTTGTACTTGGAACGGCTATTAGTAATGGACCAACACCTACAATTGAAGAAGCCTATGACCCAAAATCATTAGAACACATTAAAGCAGGAACATATCCAATTGAAGTAGATATGATTGCTGAAATGGAAGCTTTTAACGATATTTTTCAAAAGTATGATGTACATGTTTATCGTCCTAAAATTATTGAAAATTATAATCAAATTTTTTCAAGAGATATTGGTTTTGTAATTGATGACATTTTTATTAAAGCTAATATTTTACCCGATAGAGAACGAGAATTAGATGCCATTCAATACATAATTGATAAAATTGACACCAGCAAAGTAGTTCGTCCACCGGCTGAGGTTCATATAGAAGGTGGAGATGTAATGCCTTGGAATGATTATATTTTTATTGGGACTTATAAAGGTTCAGATTATAAAAATTATATTACAGCAAGAACAAATATGGAAGGTGTCGAATACATTCAAAAATTATTTCCTAATAAAATTGTGAAAGCTTTTGATTTGGTAAAATCAAAAATTGAACCACGAGATAATGCTTTACATTTAGATTGTTGTTTTCAGCCAATTGGAACAAATAAAGGGATAATTTACAAAAGTGGTTTTCGTGAAGAAGCGGATTATGTATTTCTAGTAAATTTGTTCGGTAAAGAAAATCTGTTTCATATTGATAGAGAAGAAATGTACCACATGAATTCTAATATTTTTTCAATAGCGCCAGATGTTATCGTGTCTGAGAAAAACTTTACAAGATTAAATAATTGGTTACGCAAAAAAGGATTTACAGTAGAAGAAATTCCTTACGCTGAAATTTCAAAACAAGAAGGCCTTTTACGTTGTTCTACTTTACCATTAATTAGAGACTAAAACTCACAACAAATTATGAAACAAACTACCAATACCATATTAATGATTCGTCCCGTGGCGTTTCGTATGAACGAACAAACAGCTGTAAATAATTATTATCAAAAAGTTTTAGATAATTTAACCCCAGAAACAGTAAATTCTAAAGCAGTGCAGGAATTTGATGCGTTTGTTGAAAAATTAAAAAGTGTAGGCGTGCAAGTAATTGTAATTCAAGACAAAAAAGAACCTGACACGCCGGATAGCATTTTTCCAAATAACTGGATTTCTTTTCATGAAACAGGTGATGTAGCTTTATATCCAATGTTTGCTGCAAACAGAAGATTAGAACGAAGAGAAGATGTTTTAGATGTTTTAGAAGACAAAGGCTTTGAAATAACTGAAATTATGGATTATACTTCTGCAGAAGAAGATAATGTATATTTAGAAGGAACAGGAAGTTTAATTTTAGATAGAGAATTTAATAAAGCTTATTGCGCACTTTCCCCAAGGGCTGACGAAGAATTATTTATCGAATTTTGTGAAGATTTTGATATGTCACCTATTATTTTTGAAGCGTTCCAAACCGTAAATGGAGAAAGAAAAGCCATTTATCATACTAATGTTATGATGTGTATTGCGGAAACGTTTGCCGTAATTTGCGCCGATTGTATTGATGATAAAAAAGAACGCAAAATGGTTTTAGAAAACCTTAAAGCTGATGGAAAAGAAATTATTTTAATCACAGAAGAGCAAGTCAATAATTTTGCTGGAAACATGTTACAAGTTAGAGGCTCAGGCAATAAACGTTACATAGTAATGAGTTTTTCAGCTTATCAAAGTTTAACAAAACCACAAATTGATAAAATTGAAAAACATTGTGAAATTTTATACGCGAATTTGGATATTATTGAAGCTTGCGGTGGGGGAAGCGCCCGATGTATGATGGCTGAGGTTTTTTTACCAAAAGCAGAGTAAAAACTTTATAACTAAATGTTAATTTTAAGTTTTAGGGTTTAAATTTTCAGAGTTTTTATACTTAATTCGGAAATATAAATTTAAATTCCTCTAATAATACTTAAAACAGCACTAATAATATATTGAATTCCGATTGCTATTGTTAAAAAACCTATAATTCTAGATATCGCTACAATTCCTGATGAACCTAGTATTTTTGCTAAATAATGTGCACTTCTTAATATTAGATAAATTAAAACGGCAACAGCAAAAATGGCAAAACATGAAAATAGTATTTCCGATGTGGTAATGGAAGCGTCTGTTTCTGTTAATTCTTGATAATAGGCAATTAATAAAGAAATAGATCCAGGTCCAGCTAACATAGGCATTGCTAAAGGAGTAAGTGCAATATGTTGGCGAGTTTCTACTTCTTTTTGTACCTTTTTATTAATTCCTTTATTCTTACTAAAATTTCCATTTAATAATGAAAATCCAGAACTAGCTATAATAATACCACCGGCAATCCTTAAAGCCGTAATGGTAATTCCGAAAAACGACAACACATATTGACCAACAAAAAATGAGATAAGTAAAATTACAAATACATTAATTGAAGTGATTAAAGAGGTTCTTGAACGTTCAAATGCCGAATATCCTTGCGTTAATCCTACAAAAATAGGTACGGTTCCAATCGGATTTAAAACAGAAAATAAGGCGGCAAATAAATAAATAAAAATGTCCATAGTTTTTTTGCAAATGTATCTTGTTATTCAAAGATAGAATTTATAATACAATTATTTAAATGTAAATTAAAAAACATTTTGTAATTTAGTGTAAATAAAATCTCAAAAAAATGAAAACGTTAGTCATAGGAGCAACAACAAATAAAGAGCGATATGCCTATAAAGCCATACAAAGTTTAATAAATAAATCACATCAAGTAGTAGCTATCGGAACTAAAGAAGGCATGGCTTTAGATGTGAAAATTGAAACTATTAAATTTCCATTTACTGGAATTGACACCGTTACGTTATATTTAAATCCTAAAAATCAAGAAGAATATTACGACTATATTATTTCTTTAAAACCAAGACGTGTATTATTTAATCCAGGAACAGAAAATCCAGCATTATACGAAAAATTAAAACAAAATAATATTCAATCTGAAGTGGCCTGTACTTTGGTTTTATTAGCTACAAATCAGTATTAATTATACCTTTTTTACTTATTAAGTACAATCCAATAAAAGTAATCAAACCATTTACTATAATTAATTCTTCAGCAAATGCATACGGAATTAATTTTGGGGCTTCTGCATCAATCCCAGAATTCATACTAATCAAAAATGTAATTGCAGGCGACAACAAACAGATAAAAGGGACCAATTTATCTTTTACAGAACGGTTTTTAATCAAAATTCCAAAAGCAAATAAACCTAAAAGCGGTCCGTATGTGTATGACGCGACTTTAAATATTAGTTTTACTACAGATTGATTGGTTAACGAATTAAATATTAAAATCACCAAAAATATAGCTAATGAAAATCCAATATGAACAAAATGCCTCGTTTTTACTGTATTTTTTGTTTCTTCTTTTTTCTCCATTCCTAAAAAATCGATACAAAATGAAGTCGTTAAAGCAGTTAAAGCAGAATCCGTTGTAGCAAAAGTGGCAGCGGTTAAGCCCAATAAAAACACAACTGCTGGCACTAAAGCAAAATGATTGAATGCAATTTCAGGAAATAATAAATCGGTTCTTACAGCACCATTTAATGTAGGAACTGGAATATTGTTTTTAGCTGCAAATAAATATAATAAAGCCCCAACACTTAAGAAAAACAAATTAATTATCACAAATATTCCTGTAAACGTAAACATGTTTTTTTGTGCTTCTTTAATATTTTTACAGCTCAGATTTTTCTGCATTAAGTCCTGGTCTAAACCCACCATAGCTATAGTTACAAAAATTCCACCTAAAATTTGTTTTACAAAATGTTGACCTGAACCTATAAAATCTTCAAAAAAGAAAATTTTAGAATATTCAGAATTATTAATTGTAGAAATCGCTTCACTAAAACCTAAATCCAAACTATCACAAACAAAGTAAAGGGTAAAAAAAACAGAACTTACTAAAAATACAGTTTGAAGTGTATCTGTAATAATAATTGTTTTCAATCCGCCTTTATAGGTGTAGGCAAAAATTAGTCCTAAACTAATTAAAACTGTTGCCCAAAATGGTATCCCATAAGCGTTAAAAACAAAATTTTGTAATACTAAAACAACTAAATATAATCTAAAAGCCGAACCGATTGTTCTACTTAGTAAAAAAATAAAAGAAGCTGTTTTGTAACTAAAATATCCCAATCGTTGTTCAATATACGTGTAAATTGATGTTAAATTTAGTTTATAATATAAAGGTAATAATACGGTGGCTACTATAATAAATCCAATAGCATTTCCTAAAATAAATTGAAAATAAGCAAATTGATTGGCTGCTACAGCTCCAGGAACAGAAATAAAAGTAACACCTGAAAGCGCCGTTCCAATCATTCCAAAAGCCACCAAATACCAGGGTGATTTACTATTCGCTTTAAAAAAAGTATCGTTACTACTGCCTGATTTTTTGTTCATGAAATAAGAAATTCCAAACAAAACAATGAAATACGAAACAAAAAATAGTAAAATTGTAATTGGTTGCATAAGTTTTTTTTACAAAAATAACAGAATAATGCATATTCGTAGCATATTTATTAAAATTAGCACAAAATAAAATCTTAAAAATCCTATTTATATTTATGTAGATAGGTTTTTTCTTTTTAATATATTTGCAAAATGGAATTCTCGTCAAAATTATTGGAAAATGCAGTAAATGAAGTAGCAATGTTACCTGGTATTGGTAAACGCACGGCTATGCGATTGGTGTTGCACTTGCTAAAACAACCTGCAACTCAAACGCAATTATTGACAGATGCTCTTACTAAAATGCGAAATGAAATTATTTATTGTCAAAATTGTCACAATATTTCGGATTTTGCAGTTTGTGAAATTTGCAACAATCCTTCAAGAGACCATTCAATAATTTGTGTAGTTGAAGACGTAAGAGATGTTATGGCTATTGAAAATACTAGAATGTATAAAGGAATTTATCATGTTTTAGGTGGTAAAATATCTCCTATTGAGGGTATTTCACCTAGCCAATTAAATATTATTTCTTTGGTAGAAAAAGTAAAAAAAGAGAAAGTTTCAGAAATAATTTTTGCATTAAGTTCTACTATGGAAGGCGATACCACAAATTTTTATATCTTTAAGCAAATAAAAGCATTTACAATAAATGTGTCTACAATTGCGAGAGGAATTTCTGTTGGTGACGAATTGGAATATGCAGATGAAGTTACATTAGGAAGAAGTTTATTACAAAGAATTCCTTTTGAATCTTCTATGAAATCTATTTAAGATTTCTCAGATAAAAAAAATATTAAAGTTAAAGAAAATTAAAAGATGATTAAAAATATTTGTTGTATTGGTGCAGGATATGTTGGAGGTCCAACAATGGCCGTTATTGCCCAAAAATGCCCACATATAAAGGTAACTGTTGTTGATTTAAATCAAGATAGAATAAATGCTTGGAACGATCAAGATTTGAGTTTGTTACCCATTTATGAGCCTGGATTAGATGCTGTTGTAAAAGAAGCACGAGGAAGAAATTTATTCTTTTCCACCGAAGTAGATCAAGCAATTGATGATGCTGATTTAATATTTATATCAGTTAATACGCCTACAAAAACTTATGGAGTAGGAAAAGGTATGGCAGCAGATTTAAAATATATCGAATTATGTGCCAGACAAATTGCACGCGTGGCTAAAACAGATAAAATTGTTGTTGAAAAATCTACTTTACCAGTACGAACTGCTCAAGCGATTAAAGATATTTTGGACAATACAGGAAACGGTGTAAACTTTCAAATTTTATCGAATCCAGAGTTTTTAGCAGAAGGTACAGCGATTGAAGATCTGTTTGCTCCAGATAGAGTACTAATTGGTGGAGACACTACTGTTGAAGGTCAAGATGCTATACGTAAATTAGTTGATGTATATGCAAATTGGGTAAACAAAGATCTTATTTTGACGACAAATGTATGGTCTTCAGAATTGTCAAAATTAACAGCAAATGCTTTTTTAGCGCAACGCGTTTCTTCTATAAATGCGATGAGTGAATTGTGTGAAAAAACTGGTGCCGATGTAAATGAAGTAGCAAAAGCCATTGGTTTAGATAGTAGAATTGGCTCTAAATTTTTAAAATCATCAGTAGGTTTTGGTGGTTCTTGTTTTCAGAAAGATATTTTAAACTTAGTATATATTGCCAAATCATATGGATTAAATGAAGTTGCCGATTATTGGGAACAAGTAATTATTATGAATGACCACCAAAAGCGTCGTTTTTCAAAAAATATAATTAGTACACTTTACAATACCGTTTCGGGTAAAAAAATAGCGTTTTTAGGATGGGCTTTTAAGAAAGATACAAATGATACCCGAGAATCTGCTGCCATTTATGTAGCAAATGATTTAATTAGTGAGCGAGCTAACATTGCAGTTTTTGATCCTAAAGTAAAAGAAAAACAAATACTTTCGGATTTAAATTATCTAGAATCTCGTTCGGATGAGCAAAATCAAAAGTACATTTCAGTGGAAAATAATGGTTATGAAGCTTGTAAAAAGGCACACGCCATCGCTATTCTAACAGAATGGGACGAGTTTAAAACCTACGATTGGCAAAAAATATATGACAATATGCTAAAACCTGCTTTTGTTTTTGACGGAAGAAACGTATTAAACAAAGCAGCATTAGAAAAAATAGGATTCATTTATCAAGCTATTGGCTCATAAAAAATGTTTTTTAATTCCCTTCATTTTGCTGTTTTTTTACCAATAATTTTTATTTTATATTGGTTTGTTTTCAATAAAAATAAATCATGGCAAAATAGTTTGTTAATTGTTGCAAGTTATTATTTTTATGCTTGTTGGGATTGGCGCTTCCTTCTTTTATTAGTCTTTTCAACCCTTTTAGATTATTTTTCAGGTATTCAAATTGAAAAAAGCAAATCAGTCAAGGAAAGCAAATTCTGGTTTTGGTTGAGTATTATAATCAACTTGGGATTTTTAGGCATTTTTAAATATTACAACTTTTTTGCCACTTCATTTACCGAATTAATCAATGGTTTTGGATTTCAAGTAAATCCAGTATTAATAAAAGTAATTTTACCTGTCGGAATTTCATTTTACACCTTTCATGGCTTATCCTACGTTATCGATATTTATTACAAACGCATAAAAGCAGAAACGAATTTCATCGATTATTCGCTTTTTGTAAGCTATTTTCCATTATTAGTTGCCGGACCTATTGAAAGAGCCACGCATTTACTGCCTCAAGTAAAGGTAAAACGAGAATTTAATTTTGAAAAAGCCAAAGAGGGCGTTCATCAAATTATTTGGGGATTGGTAAAAAAAGTTGTCATTGCCGATTCTTGTGCCTTATACGCAAACGAAGTTTTCAATAATCAGGAACAAATGAATTCGTTGTCCTTACTATTAGGTGCAATTTATTTTGCTTTTCAAATTTATGGCGATTTTTCAGGATATTCAGATATTGCGTTAGGAACTTCAAAATTATTTGGCATTGATTTATTGAAAAACTTCAATTTTCCATATTTTTCAAGAGATATTGCCGAGTTTTGGCGACGTTGGCACATTTCATTATCATCATGGTTTAGAGATTATTTATATATTCCATTAGGCGGAAGCAAAGGCGGAAAATGGATGCAAGTT